>CAMVGM010000020.1 GCA_947167015.1 uncultured Bacteroidales bacterium | reverse complement strand
CTTCGTGGCCCAGGGTGGCGAGCAGGATGCCGGTTTCCCAGCTGGCTCCGTAGAGGCTTTCCACGGACAGGGCGACAAGATAATGATAGGCGCCGATGCCGCCCGGGACGGGGATCACCGAGGCGATGTTGCCCACGGCGGACAGGAACACGGCGTCGATGGTTCCCAGGACGTCCAGCTGGGGCAGCGCCCGGATCGTGCACCACATCATCGCGATGTACATCGCCCAGATGCCGACGGTGCTGAGCAGGAAGGCCCACTTGCTCTCCATCTTGGCCACGCTGGCGAAGCCGGTGGCGAGCCCCTTCAGGGTGTCGGCGATACGCCGGAAAAAACGCACCCGGTTGCGCAGGAAGTACACCGCGGCGAAGAAGCCGACGACCAGCAGCGCGATGCCGACGAGGATCCAGACGGCGGAGCCGCCCAGCCGGGCGTAGAAGGGCCCCCAGATGTTCTGGGCGAAGAAGGGCGCGAAGGTGTCCCATTTGAGGGCCAGCGCCGCCACGAGGATCACCGCCACGGCGAGGACGTCGAACACGCGTTCGCACACGATGGTGCCAAGGGAGCGGTCGAAGCTCATCCTGCGGGAGGAGACGTAGCCGCAGCGCACGAGTTCGCCGGCGCCGGGCAGCACCACGCTGACCAGGTTGCCCACGTTGAGGGCGTCCCAGACGGGGAGGCGCCTGACCTGCGGGTCCAGCGGCTTGATCAGCGCATACCAGCGTTCCGTGCGGAAGACGAGCGCCAGCACCGCCGCCGCGAAATACAGGGCGACCCAGCCCCAGCGCGTCTGCTGCAGGCCCTCCCAGAAAGCCTTCCAGTCCACGCCCCGGAAGGCGAACCAGACCAGCACGCCGGCCAGGATGGTGGACAGGGTATATTTGACGATATTTGCGGCTTTCTTGAACATAGGGCGCAAATTTACGATTAATTATTGTTATTTTTGTCATCTATGAAATCAATTCTTGGAATAGGCAACGCTTTGACGGATATCTTGGCCGTTTTGCCGGATGATTCCCTGCTGAACACCTTCCATCTGCCGAAAGGCAGCATGCAGCACGTCGACCAGGAAACGGGTGACGGCATCTGGGCGGCGCTCAAGCCCCTGGGCGTGAAATACGTCGCCGGCGGCTCCGCGGCCAATACGATCAGCTGCACGGCCATCTTCGGGATGCCCTCCGGCTTCATCGGCAAGATCGGCAACGACGAACTCGGCCTGCTGTTCAAGAGCGACCAGGAGCAGTACGGCGTCCGCACGCGCCTGCTGACCAGCGAACACGCCAGCGGCCGCTCGATGGTGTTCGTCAGCGGCGGCAACGCCGAGCGCACCTTCGCCGTCTATCTGGGCGCCGCGCTCGACCTGGTGCCGGACGACCTGCAGCCGGAGTGGTTCGAAGGCTACGACTACTTCCACATCGAGGGCTACCTGGTGCAGAACCAGGACCTGGTGCGCCGCGCCGTCGAGTATGCGCGCCGCGCCGGCTGTATCATCTCGCTGGACATGGCATCCTACAACGTCGTGGAGTCCAACCTGGCCTTCCTGCACGACATCGTGGAGAAATACGTGGACATCGTCTTTGCGAACGAGACCGAGGCCCGGGCCTTCACCGGCCTGTCCGACCCGCAGGCTTCCCTGGAAGAGATTTCCCGCTTCTGCCGCACCGCCATCGTGAAGGTGGGCAAGGACGGCAGCTGGGTCCGGCGCGGAGAAGAGGTGCATTTCATCGAACCCTGGCCCGCCGCCACGGTGGACGCTACCGGAGCGGGAGACACCTACGCCGCCGGTTTCATCTACGCGGACTCGCTGGGCCTGCCGCTCAAGACCTGCGGCGAGATCGGCTCCATCATCGCGGCCAAGGTGGTCGAGGTGGTCGGCACCAAGATCGACATCCCGCGCTGGAAGGTCGCGAAGCAGGAAATCCGGGACCTGATCGCTGCATCCGGCCGATGAGACGCCCCCTCCTGACCCTTTTCCGCCGCCTGGCGCTGCGCTCCCTGAAAGGGGAGGTGTCCACGGGCCTGCTGCCGTTGCAGCAGATCCATGGCGCTCTGGTGATCGTGGATGCCGGAGAAGGGGAGGAAGCCGTGTCGAAGCTCTGCAACAGCGTAAAGCAATTCTTTGAATATCAAGGGATTCCAGTACAGGTGGCGGCTCCTTCCAAAAAGGAGTTGGACCTGATCGGACGTCCGAACAAGAAACTGCGCGAAGCGCTTTCCGCCGGGGCGGACCTGCTGGTCTGCCTGGACGCTTCGCCGGAAGGTTTTACGGCGGAATACCTGTCCCGCGCCGTTCCGGCCCGTTTCAAGGTGGGCTGCCGCGCGCTGGAAGGAAATGTGTATGACCTGGTGGTCGCCCCGCCGTCCGGCGCCCGAAGCGGCCAGGCGGCGTCTTTCGCCGCCATCCGGGATATCCTTGTCAAGATACGATGAAAAAATACCTGATCGTCTTCCTCATCTCGATGGTCCCGCTGATCGAACTCCGCGGCGCCATCCCCTATGCCGTGGGCTTCGGCCTGCCGCTCGTTCCCTCGCTGATCGTTTCGCTGGTCGGCAACATGGTCCCGGTGCCGTTCATCTTCCTCTTCGCCCGCAAGATCCTCGAATGGGGCAAGGACAAGAAGTACATCGGCAAGTTCTTTACCTGGTGCCTGGAAAAGGGTGAGAAGGGTGGCCGGAAGCTGGAAGCCAAGGCGGGCGCCGGCCTGTACGTGGCCCTGCTGCTTTTCGTCGGCATCCCCCTCCCGGGCACGGGCGCCTGGACGGGGACCTTGGCCGCCAGCATCCTCGACATGGATTTCAAGAAGAGCATGGCCTTCGTCTTCCTCGGCCTGCTCCTCGCCGCGGCCATCATGCTGCTCGCCAGCCTTGGCGTCTTCGGCGCCATCAACCTGGCGAAATAAGCCCCGGAATCATCCAATTCTCGTCATATGAAGAAATGTTTGCTCCTCGTTGTTCTCCTGGTCTGGGCGGGCAGCGTACAGGCGGGCGTCCGCCTGCCTTCGCACATCAGTGACTATATGGTCCTGCAGCAGCAGACGCAGGCCCGTCTCTGGGGCTGGGCCGATCCCGGCGCCGGCGTTACGGTAAGCACGTCCTGGGACGGCCGCTCCTATTCCGCCAAGGCGGGCCGGGACGGCGCCTGGACGGTAAATGTGGCTACCCCCGCCGGAAGCTACCGGGAAGAGACGGTCACGGTCAGTTCCGGCCGCGAGAAGATCGTGCTGCAGCACGTGCTCATCGGGGAAGTGTGGCTCGGCAGCGGCCAGAGCAACATGGAGATGCCGCTCCGGGGCTTCGACAACTGCCCCGTGGACGGCGCCCTGCAGGAGATCGCCGAATCGGGGCGCTACCGGGGACGCATCCGCTTCTCCACGGTGCCCAAGGTCGGCGCGTATTCGCCCAAGGACATCGTGGACGCTCCCTGGCTGGAGAGCTGCCCGGACAACGCGCCCGGCTTCGGCGCTGCCGCGTGGTTCTTCGCGAAGAACCTGACCGAGGTGCTGGACGTGCCGGTGGGCATCATCAACAACGCCTGGGGCGGCAGCCGCGTGGAAGGCTGGCTCCCCCGGGAGATCGTGGCGGGCTATCCCGGCGTGGCTTCCGACTCGCTCTCCGTGAGCCGGATTTTCGAGATGAACCGTCCCACCATCATGTACTACGGCCAGTGGGCGCCCGTGCGGAACTACACCTTCAAAGGCGTGATCTGGTACCAGGGCGAGACCAACGTCGGCCTGGATCCGCTGGAATACGCCAAGCGCATGGAGACGCTGATCGGCCTGTGGCGCCGTGAGACCGGCAACCCCGGCCTTCCCGTGTATCAGGTGGAACTGGCGCCCTATGGCGACAACGATCCCGACGCCTTCGGCTACGCCATCCTGCGCGAGCAGCAGCAGAAGGCCGCCCGCGAGACGGAGAACTGCTGGATCGTGAGCACCGCCGACCTGGCCCATCCCTACGAAACGGCCCAGATCCATCCCGGCAGGAAGCGTGAGGTGGGCCAGCGCCTGAGCTACCTGGCGCTGAACCACACCTACGGCCGCACCGTCTTTCCGGGCGTCGCCCCGGAGTATGCGTCCTTTGACGTGGACGGGGAGGAGGTGACCGTCACCTTCGACAACGTGCGCGAGTCGGGCGGTTTCAACCTCTTCGACAGCATCGAAGGTCTGGAGGTCTGCGGCCCCGACCTCGTGTTCCATCCCGCCCAGGGGCGCGTGCAGCGCAACGCCCTCATCGTCAGCAGCCCGGAGGTGAAAGAGCCTGTCGCGGTCCGTTATGCGTTCCGCAACTTCCGCCCCGGCAACCTGGCCGGCGCGAGCGGGCTGGCGGTGCCGCCCTTCCGGAGCGACCGTATCCTGGAAGGGGAGACCCCGGCGAACCCGGCCGACCAGCCCGACGGCGACTTCGCCGGTCACTGGACCGGCAAGGCGCAGGGCATGGGCGGCCAGGAGATGGCCTTCGACCTCACCTTCAAGAAACTTTCCGACGGCAGCTGGACCTGCGAGATGCCCGGCCAGGAGCCCCGGGCCGCCCGCGTACGCGGCAACCGCGCCACCGTCGAATTCCCGTTCGGCAACGGCATGCGCATGCCCGTGCAGGTGAAGATCCACGAAGACGGCAGTGTCTGGGTGGAGATGATGGGCAATCCCTTCGCGAAGCTGGAGAGGAAATAGAATTCACCGGAACAGTTCCCGCAGGACCCGCAGCGAGCGCGCCTCGATGCGGGTTTCCGTATGGTAGCCGAGGTAGCGGAGCAGCAGTTCCGCAATCTCGCTGCGCGCCTCGCCGCTGAGGGGTACGAGCAGGCAGCCGGCGAAATCGGACTGCAACAGGGAGCGCACCTGCGCGAGATGCTCTCCGGCGAAAGGCATCAGGTCCTCCAGGGAGGGGGCGAAACCCATCGCGGCGGCCAGTTCCAGCAGGAAACGGAGGTGGTAATTGGCGAAATCGCCCTCCAGGGCGTCCAGTGTGAGGATGGAGCGCTCGCACCATTCGAAGAATCCTTCCTCCCGCGCCCCGTCGCGGATGGTCCTGTAGAGCACTTCGGCCATGAAAAGGGACATCGCGCTCTTGGCGGGGCTGGTCCGCAGGCCCGCCAGGGGGTGCCGGGCGGAGAAGGCGTGGGCGCGCCACAGGTCGGAGCGGGGATTCTCGATGATTTCGGCATCCAGGATGCCCAGGGGCTGGAAGAGCGCCATCCCGCCACCCCGGGGGACGGAGGCGAGGAAACTGCGGCGCCCCCAGTCGGGACTGAGGGCGTGCAGGACCAGGGACTTCTCCCCGACCTTGGTGGTATTCAGGATGATAAGTTGGGTGCTGCGGACCATCAATACTGCTTGATGCGCTCGCTGCCGATGGCCTGTCGCAGGGCGTCGTCATAGCGGATGCGCACCTCGACGCCGGCCTCCTGGAAGTAATAGCGGACGGCGATCTCCTCCTCGATGAAGGGGACGATCTCGTCTTTCTTCAGCCGCAGGAACTCCTCCTTTTCCATGTCGAGCACCTGCTCCAGGGCCTCCAGCTGCGGTTTCATCGTCTCATCGAGCCCGTCGAGTTTCAACTCTTCCTTCGCCCGGTCGAAATAGGTCTTGGCGGAGGAGCGGTAGTCGAACTCCTTGTCCTTCGCGAAGGCGATGAAATCCTCGTAGTCCGCGTCGGAGAAATGGAATTCCTTCACGGGCGGGATGCCCGCGTGCTTGCGGACATACTCCAGGGCATACTGCTCGAGGATGCCGTAGCTGACCAGCGAATAGGTCAGGCGGCTGTATTCGCGGAACTTGAGTTCCACGTCCGGGGTAATGCCGCCGCCATCCCGCACGCTGCGGCCGTGGGCGGTCTTGAATTCGCGGGTGAGCGAGTCGGGAATGTGCGCCACGCTGCCGTCCGCGCGTCGCTGGGCGTAGTCGATCGCCTGCACGCAGCGCCCGGAAGGGGTGTAGTACTTGGCGGTCGTGACCTTGAGCTCGCCGCCGTAGGGCAGGGAACGGATGCTCTGCACGAGGCCCTTGCCGTAGGTGCGCTCGCCCATGATGGTGGCACGGTCCATGTCCTGCAGGGCGCCCGCCACGATCTCGGAGGCGGAAGCGGAGGCGGAATCCACCAGCACGATGACGGGCAGTTTGGTGTCCACGGGTTCGCGGGTGGTCTTCATCGTGTAGTTCGAGTGCGGCTCGCGTCCCTTCGCGGAAACGACCACGGAACCTCTGGGTACGAAAGCGGATACGATCTCGACGGCCTCGTTCATCAGGCCGCCGCCGTTGCCGCGCAGGTCCAGCACGAGCAGTTTCATGCCCTGCTTCTTGAGCTCCTGGACGTGCTGCCGCAGTTCGGTGCCCACTCCTTCAGTAAAGCCGTTCTGGGAAATGTAGCCCACGCCGCCGTCCAGCATGCCGGCGTACTCGATGTCGGGGATGCGGATGCGTTCCCGGGTGACGGTGATGTCGGCCTCTTCGCCGCTGCGCAGTTTCTTCACGCGGAAGACCACCTGCGTGCCGGGGTCGCCGCGCATCTTCTCGCTGCACTGCTGGGAAGTGAGCCCGACGACGGTCTCGCCGTCGATGGAGAGGATCTCGTCGCCGCACACCAGTCCGTTCTTCGCCGCCGGGGAGTTGGCGTACGGCTCGTTGATGATGACGTTGCCCTGGGTGTCCGGCTTGTAGATGACGGCGCCGATGCCCCCGTAGGTCTTGTGGATCAGCATCTGGAGGTTCTCGTTCTCCTCCTCGGGAATATAGACCGTGTAGGGATCCAGGTTCTCCAGCATCGCGTCGATGCCGCGCCGTTCGATGCGGTCGATCGGCAGCGAATCCACGTAGGAACGCGTCAGTTCCTGGAGGATGGCGGTCTGGATCTCGGTCCACTTGCCGAGTTTGAAGCGGGGAGACTGCGCGCCTGCGGCAAGGCAGATGCCGAGCAGGGCTATGAGGGCGAAAAATCGTTTCATACTTGTACGGTTAACAGTTTACCACGAGCCGAAGAGCAGCAGGGTGATGCCCGCCATCATCAGCAGCATGTCCAGCGCCTTGTCCCGGACGTGGCCTTCCTTGAAGATCAACACCCCGCCGAGGAAGGTGATGATCACGGAACTCCGGCGTATCAGCGAGATGACGGAGAGCAGGGCGTCCGGGTCCTTCACCGAGAAGAAATACAGGGAGTCGGACACGGTGATCAGCACCGAGATCAGCAGGATGCGCCAGTCCCAGACAAAAGGCTGGAAGTGCTCTTTGTCCGTCAAATACTGTACCAGCAGCACCATAGCCAGGAGGATGGTGATATACACGTTGGTCCAGCTCTGCACGAACAGCGGCTCGAGATGCTGGAGGATATGCTTGTCATAGAGGGCGCTGGCGGAGCCGGACAGCACCGAGATGATCATGAAGGTGATTCCCTTGGCGGAAGTCTTCTTGTCCGTCTCGTGGTGCTTGGAGCGGGAACTCAGGAAAAGGGCCGTCATCACGACCGCCACGCCGAGCCACTGCAGCAGGTTGAGGCGTTCGCCGAAGAGGATGATGGAAAAGATGACCACGAACATCGGCCGGGAGGCCTTGATGGTGCTCACGGTGGTCAGCGGGAGACACTCCATCGCCTTGAGTCCGGATACCCAGGAAGCGGAGACGAGCACGGCCTTCAGCACGAGGCTCAGGTGGTCGGCGAGCGGGCCCGCCTTGAGGAAAGGCGAGAGATACAACGCCGTGAGACCCGTGGCGGTGACGAGGATCCAATAGACCCCGTTGCGCTTCAGGGCCTGCTTCTTGGACACATCGTAGATACCCAGAAGCAAGGCGGAACAGACGGACATCCAAAGCCACATAAGGCAGACAAGGTTTTGACAAAGTTAGCCATATTTTTTGTATTTTTGTCTTTCCATCCATGAAAGAGAGCAAGATCGAAATACGCGGCGCCCGGGCGCACAACCTCAAGAACGTCAACGTGGACCTCCCGCGCCGCAAGTTCGTGGTTATCACCGGAATCAGCGGCAGCGGCAAGTCTTCGCTCGCTTTCGACACGCTCTACGCCGAGGGGCAGCGGCGCTACATGAACACGCTTTCCCCCTATGCCAAGCATTTCATGGGCATCCTGGAAAAACCGGAGGTGGAGAGCGTGGGCGGCCTGAGCCCGGTCATCGCCATCGAGCAGAAGACGACGGGGAGCAATCCCCGCTCGACCGTGGGCACCATCACCGAGATATCCGACTTCCTGCGCCTGCTCTACGCCCGCGCCGCCACGGCCTATTCGCCGGTGACGGGCAAGGAGATGGTGCGCTACACCGACGCGCAGATCGTGGACCTCATCTTGGAAGAATACCGGGACCGCAAGTGCCTGCTGCTCGCTCCGTTGGTGCGCGGCCGCAAGGGTCACTACCGCGAACTCTTCGAGTCCCTCCGCAAGAAAGGATATCTGCAGGTTCGCATCGACGGGGAGATCTGCGACCTCGGCCCGATCGAGGCGGTGGACCGCTACAAGGCGCACTTCATCGAACTCGTCGTGGACAAGCTGAAGCCCTCGGAAGGCGACCTGGCCCGCGTGCGCAGTTCCGTGGCCACGGCGCTCTCCATGGGAAAGGGTTCCCTGGCGCTGCTGGACCAGCAGACCGGGTCGGTCCACCACTATTCCAAGCATCTGGTGGACCCGGAAAACGGTATTTCCCTGCAGGAACCGGCCCCGCACACCTTCTCCTTCAATTCTCCGGAAGGCTATTGCCCGCATTGCAAGGGCCTCGGGACCGTGCCCGACATCAATATGGATACCATCGTGCCGGACCCCGGCAAGTCCATCGCGGACGGCGGCATCGCTCCGCTGGGACGCATCCGGGACGGGCGCAAGTTCGAACTCGTCCGCGCCATCGCGCGCAAGCACAATTTCTCCCTGTACGAGCCCATCGCCGCCCTGCCGGACGATGCCGTGACGCTGCTGGTGTACGGCTCCGACGAGTTCTACCGCGTGGGCGATGGCGCCCAGACGGAGATGGTGAACTGGGACGGCGTCGTGGGCGACATCGAAGACAAGGTGGTCTGCCCCGTCTGTCACGGAACGCGCCTGGGCGAGCACGTCAAGTGCTTCCGCATCGACGGCAAGGACATCGCCGAGGTCAGCGCGATGGAGATCAGCGAACTCGCCAAATGGCTGGACAGCCTGTCCGGCAAACTGGAAGGCCGCGCACGCGCCGTGGCGCGGGACATCCTCAAGGAACTCTCCGACCGGGTCCGTTTCCTGCTGGACGTGGGCCTGGACTACCTCAGCCTGGACCGGCCGACGGCGTCGCTGTCCGGCGGCGAAGGGCAGCGCATCCGGCTCGCCACCCAGATCGGCTCCAAGCTCGTGAACGTAATCTACATCCTCGACGAGCCGAGCATCGGCCTGCACCAGCGGGACAACCGCAAGCTGCTCGCTTCGCTGAAGAAGCTGCGCGACGAGGGCAATACCGTGATCGTCGTGGAACACGACGAGGAGACGATGCGCGCGGCCGACTGGATCGTGGACGTGGGTCCCGGCGCGGGCGAGAAGGGCGGACGCATCTGCTACAGCGGTCCCGCCCGTCCGGTCTCCAACCCCATCGGCGTCCCGTCTTCCCGCCGCCAGGGCAACGGTCTCAGCCTGACGCTGCGCGGCGCCCGGGGCAACAACCTCAAGGGCATCGACGTGGAATTCCCCCTCGGTACCCTGATCGGTGTCAGCGGCGTGAGCGGCAGCGGCAAGTCCTCGCTCGTCAACGAGACCCTGATGCCCATCCTCAAGGGGAAGTTCTACCATTTCAAGGAACGTCCGCTGCCCTACGCTTCCATCGAGGGCGTGGAAAACATAGACAAGGTCATCGAGATCGACCAGAGCCCGATCGGGCGCACCCCGCGGTCCAACCCGGCCACCTTCACGGGCGTTTTCGGCGACATCCGCGCCCTGTTCGAGGAGACGCCGGACGCCAAGGTGCGCGGCTTCAAGGCGGGGCGTTTCTCTTTCAACGTACCCGGCGGGCGCTGCGAGGAGTGCAAGGGCGCCGGCATCAAGGTGATCGAGATGAACTTCCTCCCTTCGGTGGCCGTGTGCTGCGAGGCCTGCGGCGGCCGGCGCTACAAGGAGGACACCCTGTCCGTCCGCTACCGCGGGAAGAACATCAACGACGTGTTGGAGATGCCGGTCTCCGAGGCCTACGAGTTCTTCAAGTCCCACCCCAAGATCGCCCCGAAACTGAAGGCGCTGGAGGACGTGGGCCTGGGCTACGTACACCTCGGGCAGTCCGCCGTGACCCTGTCCGGCGGCGAGAGCCAGCGGATGAAGCTGGCCGCCGAACTGGCGCGCAAGGCTACCGGCAACACCCTCTATATGCTGGACGAGCCCACCACGGGCCTGCATTTCGAGGATATCAAGGTCCTCCTCGGCGTACTCGGCCGCCTGGTGGACCAGGGCAATACCGTCATCATCATCGAACACAACCTCGACGTGCTCAAGAACGTCGATTATCTGATAGACATGGGACCCGGCGGCGGCGCCGCGGGCGGCAGGATTATTGCAAAGGGAACCCCTGAACAGGTCGCTGCCGACCCGGCATCGGTCACCGGACCATTTTTGAAGGAACTCTTATGACAAAGATTGAAGCCGCGAGAGCGGAGTACAAGGATTGGTGCGAAGCCATTGGCATCGACACCCTCGAGAAAGTCAATGAAACCCTGGACGCAGGCAAGGCCATCGAACTGATCAACCTCTGCGAGGCCCGTCAGGAGCGCCAGTACGCCAAGGTGGCCGACCAGATCTTCTGGCGGAGGAACCGCTGCCGCATCGTGATGATGTCCGGCCCTTCTTCCAGCGGCAAGACCAGTTCTTCGCTGCGCATCGCGCAGCAGGCGCGCGTGCTCGGGCTCAAGCCCAAGGTGGTCGAGCTGGACAACTACTTCGTCGCACGGGACGAAACGCCTTTCGACGAGAACGGGGAGCGTGACTACGAGGCCCTCGGCGCCATGGACGTGAAGTTCCTGAACGAACAGCTCACCGACCTGCTCGCCGGCAAGGAGGTGGAGATCCCGCGGTTCGACTTCAAGGCCGGCCACCGCGTCTTCGAAGGCAACAGGCTCAAGCTCGAGACGGGGGACATCCTCTTCATGGAAGGTATCCACGCCCTCAATCCCGCCCTCACGCCCGACATCGACCGGGAGCGCATCTTCGGCGTCTATATCTCCGCCCTGTCCGCCCTGCCCGGGGGCGAGAAGGACCACGGTTCCACCACCGACAAGCGCCTGCTGCGCCGCATCGTCCGCGACAACCGCATCCGCGGGATCTCCCCGGAGGACAACATCCTCCGCTGGCCTTCCGTGCGCCGCGGCGAGACGCGCAACATCTTCCCCTTCGAGGAGAACGCCCGCATCGTCTTCAATTCGTCCACGCTCTACGACGTGCCCCTGCTGAAATACTATGCGGAGCCGCTCCTCTGCGGCATCTCGGAGTCTTCCCCGGCTTACCCGAAGGCGCAGAGCCTGCTCTCCTTCCTGGAGCATGTCCGGGCCCTGAAACCGGCGGAGATCGCCGCCGTCCCGCCCACCTCCATCATGCGGGAATTCATCGGAGGCCAGACGCTGTAAAAAGAAGGCCCGCTGCAGATCGCAGCGGGCCTTCTTCTTTGAGGGACATCCCTACTTCACTTCGGTCCACTTGCCCGGGACGAGGGCGGAGACCTTGTCGTCGTACATCGCCTCGCAGCTCACGGCGGGCAGGTAGAAGCGGCCCGGATACGTGGCGGTAAGGCCGATGGTGACGGTCACGCCCTGTCCGGCGCCCAGGTCGAAGAAGCTGTAGACGCGGTCATCGCGGAAATCCTGGTAGGTGAGACCTGCCGGGTAGGAGACATCTTCGCGGCCGATGCGGTCGTTGCGGATCTCCCAGCCGGACGGGAACTTGTGCGCGAGGGCGAGGTCGTGGACGGTGGCGGAACCGGTGTTGGTCACCGTCACGACGGCCTTGAAGTTGCGGCCGCGGGACAGGGTGTCCACGCCAATCGCGGCGCCGAATTCATCCACGTAGGATACGGTCATCTTCAGGCCGGATGCCTTGGCCTTCTCGGTTCCCGCCTTCGGAACGCCGGTCACCGAGATGACGGCGTGCAGCGGGGTGCTGCCCGTGTTGGACAGGTTCAGGGCGGCCTTGCCCGCCGCATCCTTGTCCAGGACGATCTCCTGCCGGACGAGGGCCTTGTCGGTGCTCAACTTGTAGGTCTTGTCGGGACCCTTCACGGAGCCGGCCACGCCGCCGCCCGCCATCGTGCGGGCGTAGTCGCTGATGGCGTAGAGCGACCAGGCGGTGGCCTGCGTGCTCATGTAGCGCTGGCTGTCGTTCAGCGAGGCGGCCACCTTCTCGGCGAGTTCGAAGGCGGCTTCCTTCTGGCCGGTCAGGATGGAGGTGCGCAGGGCGATAGCCCGGTTGCGGTCCTCGCTGCCGTAGTACTGATAGTAGTCGGACGCGGCGTTCTCCAGGTAAGGCAGGCCGCTGGTGAGCGAGGTCGCCACCTGTTTCTTGCCGTCGCTGGCATAGGCGCCCGCGAGCATCCAGACGGCGCTGCGCGGCATCTTCTTCGCCTGCTCGCGCAGCAGGTTCATCGCGCTGCGCTGCGGCTTGCCGGCGGCTGCGAGCGCATACAGGCCGTAGGCGCGCACGAACTCGCCTTCCTTCTTGTTGGACACGACGTTGGAAGTCAGGTAACGGATCAGGCCGTTCTTCAGGTCGGCCGGGACGGCGTAGCCCATGCGCTCGGCTTCCTGCAGGAAGTGCAGGGCGTAGGCGGTGCCGAAGGAAGAGGACGCACTGGTGCCGGGCCAGTAGGAGAGCGAACCGTCCGGACGGCGGAAGCTGTGCAGGCGGTTGATGGCGGCGGTCACGTTGCGCGTGCTGCGCTTGACGGTGTTCTCGTCGCAATCCATCACCTGGGACAGGTAGAGCTGCGGGAAGGCCGCGGAGATCGTCTGCTCGACGCAGCCGTACGGGTATTCCAGCAGGTACTTCATGCGCCGGCCGAGGTCGATCGCCGGGATGGAGGAGAGCTCGACGGCCAGGGCGTTGGTGCCCGGCACGCCGAAGAGGTCGGCCGTGGCGTCCTTGTTCTTGCCCGCCTCGAGCAGGAAGGACTGCACGCGGGTGATCTCGGGATTCGGGTTGAGCACGTCGATCTCCACGTTGCTGACCGACTTGTCGGAGCCGGACTGCGCCGTCACGCTCACGTGGGCGATGCCGGTCTTCTCGCCGACCTGGACCTCGAAGTATTCCACGAGCTGCCCGTTGTCCGGGGCCTTGACGTCGATGGAGGAGGGACCCTTGACGGTCAGCAAGCCGTCGGTCTTGATGCTCAGCTTGACATTGCCGACACCCTCCTTGAGGGTCATCAGGGTGGCGGGGACGCGGATCGTCTCGCCGATGCTGAGGGTCCTCGGCAGGGTGGCCTGGACCATCACCGGCTGCGTCACGGCCACGTTCTTGGCGATGCTGCCCTGGGCCTTGCCGTCGGTGGCGACGACCATGGCCCGCAGGGAGCCGATGTACTGCGGCACGTCCACGCTGTGGCTGGCGGTCTTGCCGGCCTTCAGCTCGAAGGGACCGAGGTAGGCGACCACCGGTTTGAAGCGGTCGGCGCCCTGGCGCTTGAGTTCGCCGGTGGCTTCGTCGTCACCGCCGATCGCGAACAGCTGCTCGATGTGGCCGCCGTAGGCGCCGATGACGGCGTCATACTCGTCCCAGGTGCGCACGCGCAAGGCTTCCTTGGCATAGAAGGACGCCCAGGCATCCGGGGTCTTGAAGCCGGTGAGCGAGAGGAGTCCCTCGTCCACCAGGGCGATGACGTAACTCATCGCGCGGCCCTTCTCTTCCTTCACCTTGAAGTTGAGGGTGGATTCCGGCTTGGTCTCCGCCGGGATGTCGAGCACCGGGTTGAGGCGCGAGTCGGCGTCCTCGACATTGATGTTCTGGATGCCGTAGAGGCGGATCGGGGCGTCGTTCTGGACGTTGCCGTGCGGCTGGATCAGCGAGATGGACGCATAGGCGTTCGGCAGCATCTCCTTCGTGATGGGGATGCGGATCTCGGTGCTTCCGGCGAAGCATTCCACGCGGCGGGTGCTCAGGATCCTGCCGCCCTTCTCGATGGAGACGAGGGCGCTGGTGCCCGCGGCGGACGGGATGGTGATGCGCGCCGTCTCGCCCACGTTGTAAGTCTCCTTGTCGATCAGCATGTTGAGCTGGGTGGAACCTTCTGCGACGTCGGATGCGCCGCGGCTTTCATAGACCTCGCAGACCATCGACGTGGCGTGGCCGCCGCGGTCGGTGACGCGGATGTAGTACACGCCGTCCGGAGCGTCGGCGAAGTCGTAGCTGAAGCTGCCCTTGCCGCTGCTGGTGGAGACGTTCTGCTCGAAGACGAGTTCCTTGCTGCGGCTGGCCATGTAGCTGGCGATCTGCCCGGAGGCGTCCCACCACCAGCTCCAGTCCACGTGGTAGATCTCGGCGTGCAGGCCGGCGGCGTTCACGCCCTTGCCCTCGGCGTTGACCGTGGCCACTTCGAACTTGTGCGCCTTGCCGGAACGGATGTAGCTGCTGCCCCAGTTGTCCTTGTCCAGGTCGGTCTTGATGCCGACGTAGGTGCTGAACGGGGACATCCGGATGCTGTTGTAGGAGGTGCTGAACTCACCGGAGGGCTCGTAGGCCTGGAAGGTGAATCCGGCGTTCAGCATGCCCGGCGTCGCGGTCTTGTTCACCTCGTACCAGGTGTTGATGAAGGCGTGGCCTTCGTCGTTGGTCTTGAAGTCGTTGTAGATGAGTTTCTGCGCCTCGAAGGAACGGGCGTCGTCGCGGAAATCGTAGTCCTCCCAGCCCTTGAAGCTGGTCGAGGCGGCGGTGAGTTCGAGGCTGCCGTTGACCTTCAGGCCGGCGCCCGGGGCGCCGTAGAGCCAGCGGACGGCGATGTCGCCCACGCAGTTGCGGTCGGGGGTGATGTAACTGTCGTCGAAGTGGAGGCTGATGTCCAGCTTGTTGGGCTTGATGGTCTCCACGCGAAGGGTCTTGCTGAAGGTCTGTCCGCCCAGGTTCACGTCCACGCGCCAGCGGCCCGAGGGGGCGTCGGAGGCGGTGGTGAAGGGGAAGTGGTAGATGTTGGCGGAACTGCCCTGGACGGTGAGCGTCTGGGTGAGCTGGCCGTCGGGGTTGCGCAGCTGGGCGACGATCGGATGACCGGCCGGAAGCGGCGTGTCGTCGAAGAGGGTGACCACGCTGACGTGCAGCGTGTCGCCCGGACGCCAGACGCCCCGCTCCCCGAAGATGTAGGCCTTGATGCCCCCTTCGTGGGTGGTGCCGCTGACATCGAAGTTACTGGTGGACAGCGCCTTCTCGTTCTTGAGGTCGAGGTAGGCGAAGTTCTTCCCGCTGGTGGCGACCAGGAACCGGCCCTCGTCCGAAGCGGGGAAGCTGATGTGGCCCTCGCGGTCGGTCTGGCCCTTGGCGAGTTCCTGCTGCGCGAAGTCGTAGAGCTTGATGCGTGCGCCCGACACCGGCTTGCCGCGGAGGACGTCGTAAGCGAAGACCTCGGTGGCTCCGTCGCCCTTCTTGGCGATGAGCACGAGGTCGCTCGCGAGCAGGTCCACGCTGCGCTCCTCGTAGGTCTCATAGTCGCCGAAGGAACTGTCGCTGTCCCAGAAGTCCTCTTCCACGAGGGGCTCGCGGCCGCGGATCTCGATGTGGTAGATGGCGCCCGGCTCCGGTTTTACCAGTTCGTCGAGACTCAGGCCGTAGGTCTTCCACTCGCGGATGTGGTCCGCGTCGCGGTCGCCCAGCACGAGGGTCGTGTCGGCCACGGTACCGGCCACCTTGTAGATCTCGTAGCGGGTATCATAGTCATCGAACTGCATGAACTGCAGGATGTTGTTGCTATAGACCTTCTTGACGCGCACCTGCGCCTTCGCATAGGAGACGGCGCCGAAGAGCAGGTCGAGATTGCCTGAGGAGGGGAGGATGGACCCCTTGCTCAGGAAACGGATGGTGGGCACTTCGGGATCGACGTCCTGCCCGGCAGGGGCGGCGCCTTCGTTCCCGAGGCTCATCTGGGTCTGACCGGCTACGGCGGACACGGAAGGCCCGGCGGGTTTCTTGGGACCACCGCCCTGGCAGGCGGCCAGCAGGCCGGCCGTTGCGGCCAGCGCAAGGATGAAACGGAGGGTTTTCATAGGATTTTTACTACATTTGTTCTACCAAATGTCCAAAGTTAAGAAAATACTTTTAATATATGTACCGGCAATCCTGATTGTCTGGTTTCTTTTCTGTCTGCCGCGCCATCTTTTCCGCGCTCCGCTCAGCGCTACGGCCGTTTCCGCGGACGGGACGCTGCTGGGTGCGCGCATTTCGGCGGACGGACAGTGGTATTTTCCTCCTTCGGACCACGTGCCCGAGAAGTTCGCCCGCTGCATCGTGGCCTTCGAGGACAAACGCTTCTGGCTGCACGGCGGGGTGGACCCCCTGTCGGCCGGGCGGGCGCTGGTGCAGAACCTGCGGAGGGGCGGGGTGGTCAGCGGCGCCAGCACCCTGACGATGCAGGTGATACGCCTGAGCCGTCCCGACAAGCCCCGCAGCCTGCCGGAGAAACTCTACGAGATGATGCTGGCCACGCGCCTGGAGTTCCGCTGCAGCAAGAAGAAGATCCTGCTCTTGTACGCCTCCAACGCGCCTTTCGGCGGCAATGTCGTAGGGATCGAGGCAGCCGCCTGGCGCTATTTCGGGCGGAGCGCGGACGACCTGTCCTGGGGCGAGAGCGCGATGCTCGCCGTACTGCCGAACGCCCCGGGCCTGATCCATCCCGGCCGTAGCCGCGAGCGCCTGCTCGAGAAGCGCAACGCCTTGCTGGACAAGCTCGAACGCAAGGGGGTAATCGATGAGACGGAGTGCCTGCTGGCCAAGGACGAGCCCCTGCCGGACAAGCCGCTGCCGATGCCCGACGCCGCCTATCACCTGCTGGAACGCTGCCGGCTCGAACGGGGCGACGGTCCCTTCTCGACCACCCTCGACGCCGTCCTGCAGGACCGCGTGAACGCGATCGCGCGGCGCTATTTCGACTCCTACCGCACCAACCTCGTGGACAACATGGGCATCCTGGTGACGGACGTGCATACCGGCGAGGTGCGCGCATACTACGGCAACACCCGCGGCTGCGCTCCCCGGGTGCGCGGCGCCGACGTGGACATGGTCCCGGCCGCGCGCTCCAGCGGCTCCACCCTCAAGCCGCTGCTGTATGCCTCGATGCTCCAGGCGGGGGAGATCCTTCCGACCTCGCTGGTCAAGGACACCCCCTACAACCACAACAACTTCTCGCCGCACAACTACAGCCGGACCTTCGAGGGGGCCGTGCCCGCCCATGAGGTCATCGAGCGTTCGCTGAACGTCCCTTCCGTGCGCATGCTGGAAGATTTCGGGGCGGAGCGCTTCCTGGAGGTGCTGCAGCGGATGGGTTTCACCACCATCGACAAGGACGCCGACCACTACGGCCTGTCGCTGATCCTCGGTGGCGCCGAGATCACCCTGGAAACCCTGGCCCGCGCCTATTACTACCTGGCCGCGGAACTGGCCGGAGACCCTGTGCATGAGGAACTTGCCTATCTGTCCGACACGCGGCGGGACCGCCTGCCCGCCCGGAAGATCCCCATCGGCAAGGCGGCCGCCTACCTGACCTTCGAGGCCCTCTCGAACGCCAACCGTCCCGAGGAGGAGGCGTCCTGGATGGACTTCTCCACCGGGCGGCGCATCGCCTGGAAGACGGGTACGTCCTGGGGCAACCGCGACGCCTGGTGCGTGGGCGTGAACCGCGACTGGGTGGTGGCGGTCTGGGTGGGCAACAGCGACGGCGAGGGCCGCGCCGGGATGACGGGCGTGTCATACGCCGCGCCGGTGATGTTCGACGTGTTCTCCGCCCTGCCCGGGTCGGCCTGGTTCTCCCGGCCCACCGGGGAGATGACGCAGGTGGAAGTCTGCCACGAGAGCGGCTTCCCCGCCAGCGACCTCTGCCCGCAGCGCGACACCTTGTGGGTGCCGGACGTTTCCGAACAGCCGGACATGTGCCGCTACCACCGCCTGGTACACCTGGACGCCGAGGGGCGCTGGCAGGTGAACTCGAACTGCTGTCCGCCGGAGGAGATGCGCGCCGAGGTCCGCTTCGTCCTGCCGCCCGCGCAGGAGTGGTACTACATGCAGAAACATCTGGAATACAAGCCCTTGCCGCCGAAGCATCCGCTGTTCGACGCGGCTTCTTCGGACTATAATCCCATCGAGATCATCTATCCGCAGAACGGCATCACCCTGGTGCTGACGCGCGCCTTGTCCGGGCAGCAGAACGGGGCGGTGTTCCGGGCCGCGCATTCCGACCCGTCCGCCACGGTGTACTGGCACATCGACGATGAATTCGTGGGGGAGACCACGGGCGAGCACGAACTGCGGGTGGACCCGCCGCCCGGGCAGCACCGCCTGACGCTGATCGACGGCCAGGGAGCGCGGCGCGTGCACCTGTTCACCGTGAAGTAATTTTTACTATCTTTGCGCGCTTTTTTCAGAAACGCGCCATGCAACAAGGAATCTGGACCATCCTGATGCTCATCTGCTCGAACGTCTTCATGACGCTTGCGTGGTACGGGCATCTCAAACTTCAGGAAATGAAGATCTCGACCGGATGGCCGCTGATCCTCATCATCCTGTTCTCCTGGGGAATCGCCTTCTTCGAATATTGCCTGACCGTGCCGGCCAACCGCATCGGCTTCAGCGGCAACGGCGGCCCCTTCAGCCTGCTGCAGCTCAAGGTCATCCAGGAAGTCATCTCCCTGACCATCTTCACGATTATCGTGCACTTCCTCTTCCAGGGCCAGCAGTTCCACTGGAACCACCTCGCCGCCTTCGGCTGCCTGGTCCTCGCGGTGTTCTTCGCGTTCCTGAAATAGGATTCCTGATTATTTGCTCAGGATATAAGCGAGTTTCTCGTCCTCCAGAAGATCCTGTTCGCTGAAGGCGGGGAGGATGTCGAGCATCCTTGTGACACGGGCAGAATGCTCAACCGGCAGGACGACCGTCGGGAATGAAGGTTTATCCTGAACATCTTTGGACGGCGTTGTTCCGATAAAATCAGCTTTCATTTTTGCTTGTTTACACAAAGATAAAAGAATTACTGGGAATGTCATAGAATTCAGTTCGGGAACAGCCATCAAGTCCTTTGATAATACGGGAGAAATCCGGAAAATCGCCCTCCTGCGCCTTTGCAGGTGGATTTCTCCTGGCCCAAAAGGCCCTGGGCGGGGTTCTTGTCAGGAGAAGTACACCCACACCCCGCTGCAGGACCGAATAACTGGATTTCTCCCTACGAAATGACCAGGTGGAATCGATAATGGGCAAAACCGAGCCAACCCCCAGCCGCGAGACCAGGGGTTGCATCGATTTCATCCTTTTTCAGGTCCAGACTCAGACCTCGTGTTCCCGAAGAAACTCGGCGGGCGTGAGTTCCAGCCCTTCTTCATCGAGCATTTTTCCCAAACGCCAGAAAATGGCGTCGAGAATCTTCATATATCCCAGGTCTGGACAGTTGAATCGGGCACGGAAGGCTTCGATGACGGGATGATTCTCCAGTTCCCGGTAGGTATCGAGGATGTCCTGGTAGACGGCTTCCTGATGATCTAGCCGGGACTCATCAGGGGTAAACCCTCTTTGGAAGACGGTCCCGACCTGGCTATCGTAGATGGGATAGACTCTATCATCCAAAAGGTTGAGCATCTTGGTTGTGAAGGAGAAATAATAATTGCCCATTCTAGTTTGAAGTTCTTCAGTCAACTGTCTTGCATTCAGATTGGTGTGCTGATCACGGAGTTCGTCCATTTTGGCAAAATAGACATTCTTCGCATAGGCAGGGACGAACCGCATCACATAAAAAGAAGAAAAACGCCGACAGAAAGCATCATTGGCGGAAATAGGTCCATTCAGGACGCTTTGTTTGAGAAAGCTGAAAACTGTCACATTGTTGGAGAACGCAGTTTCGTCGTTAACAAAAGGATTCGGCTGGTGGAAATACCAGTCCAGCAAGCGGATTGCGTCGTGATTGATCATGGGGGTCATTAATTATATTTTTAGACAAGATAAGCAGATTATTTGAGGGCACAATCGCACTTGCGTAACTTGAACCAAATTGAACTTGATTGCGGGTTAAGAGGTTCTTACTTTTGTTTGTATTACTTATTTAGTTTAATCAATGAACCAGTAGAAACCACTAGCGAATAAGTATTATGATGTGAGGAGGGTAAAGGTCAAGAAAAGATTGTATTGTAAAACAAAAATAAACCTAATTAAATATGAATAGGCCTCTAATCTTTTTAATCATTATTGTTGCAGCACTCGCCATGACCGGATGCTCTTCTCAGAATGTTGTTTTGTCTCCAAATACCACATACTATGGTAATTATTCGGTCGATGGACACATAACAAGTAACGAGTCAGGCAAATCTTTCGAATACTTCCCCGTAAATAGTGTTTTTACTAACACCTACTGGATCAAAAACGGAAATGAAATATGGTCGAAGTATGGGAAAGTAGCTAAGATTTCTATGCGATCAAATGGGAGCATTAGTATCTACGGTTGCATAAATGATAATGTTCGTTCCGCGATAGGGCATACGTGGATACCCAATTAATTAGATATTGTGGGAATGAGAATCTTGTAAGATCAAGAACAGTAAAAAAACAATTTGTCATGAATTCAAGAAAGACGTATTTCGTAGTTGCGCTTATTATTGCTCTAACGGCCTTATTATTCTTTATTGATCTCAATCGTAGCCCTTATGGGATGCGAAAAAAAGAACAAAGGGTTTCCATGGAACTATATTATGATGTTGTTTTGTTTGCTGGAGAAAAAAGTGAGAAAATAGAAAAATACTCTATATCAGGAACAGAAAGAGGGGATGCGTCTTTCGTGTATTTCTCCGATGCTATAAGTGTAACATATACGGCATTGAATAATATAGCATCCGAAACGGGGGACTTACTGGACTTACATTTAGAAGAGGGTTCCGGTTTAAAGAATGTTTATTCAGCCCATTCTATTCAGGGTGTTTGGCGTAGCCGAGTTGCGGGAAGTGGGAGTCTCTATATCGTGCCAGATGATGGTGCAAATGCCCTTGGCGTTTACATAATTGGCCAGAATTGGATGCATACGATAAGGTATTATCTTGATAGTGATTCTATGGAGATTATCATGAATCGTTTCAATCATGCATGGGATGTCCTTCACTGAAATATGTAATTATACAAAAGCCTGAAGTCATGAAAAGAATACTATTTGTTATTTTGATGATTACTGAATGCTGTGTCTCTTCCGCTCAAGATAAGCCGTCATACATTGGCGCTTTTAAGAATGAAGACGGAAGCGGAATAATGATTACTGGGGATCGGTATTATTATGTAACGACCATTAATCAGACGAGTTGGTTCCCATCGAACTTTGAGGGAGTTGTTGAAGGAATCTGTGAATTGATGAATGGCCAATTGGCCCTCTCGGATGACTGGGGCTACGAAGCGGGGGCGGTATTAGTTTCTCCTGACAACCCGGATGCTGTCTTTTTGGCCGATTTGGAGGTTTGTTCTAGAATGTGGCAGGATGGTCTATTCGATTCCGATGATAACGGCCTTGTCGTAAAAGATTTGAAGAAGGTAATATCCCAAAGTAAGCGATATGTGAAAGATGCTTCTGTAACGAGAAAGATGGACGATTATCTTGAGTACTATAGTCAATTAAAAGAGAAGAAGAGAGAAGAAGCGGCCCGGATTACAAAGGATTTCATTTCTCAAAATAGTTGGATTTTAGGGCTTTGGAAATCAAAAGAAGGCCACAGATATCTAATAAGTTACGATATGGTAAAAGGCAGCTTATCGGAAGGGGTTGGATTCGAGAATGCTTGGGTGCCAACATATCATCGGGTAGATTATGAAGATGGTGCTCGTATTCAACATGAATTATGGCCATCGACAGAGCTGACAGAGGATGGCTTAATAATAGATTTGGAACACAAAGAGATTTCTTCGATGTTCAGTGAATACTATTTAAAGAAAGAGTCATCATTGTCATCTTCTCCTATATTCCTGGGGAACGCTTCACATGATTTTCAATCATGGATTGGGGCTCATTTGCAGTACCCTGCAGCCGCAATAGAGAATGATGTTTCTGGTGTCGTAAGAGTTCAGTTTACTATAAATCAGGATGGGAAAGTGGTTGATGTGTGCGTAATCGAGAGTGTGGATCCTTTGGTAGACAAGGCTGCGGTTCAAGTTGTTCAGAGTTCTCCAGCGTGGATACCGGCATTTAGAGATGGACAATATCAAAGTGTTACCTATGCGGTTGGAATAACCTTTGGTTTTAGATAGTTAGAACGATTCTCGCATTATATCTTGGTTTCTCTGTTAAGGTTTCCCCTTTATTGGATCTAATAGTACGGGCGGGACGAGAGTTATAGTATTCCGGTTGAGGAAGTTACATAATAATTGTTATTTAGGTGAAAATAAACTATTTTCGCTAAATAAAACGTATATTGTTTTTGTCGCAGAACTGTCTGAGATATTTCCCACCTGGAATTAGAGTTGGGCCTATTTCGGATATCTTCTCAGCGCTCGGGTTTATGTTGTAGATAGAATTGTTTTGATCATAATATTGTGTCGAGGCCGGTACTGCCAAAAACTATACTTCTTTTGATGATCCTCACCGGCTGCATGGAGCGGCAGCCCTCGGAGTTTGCTTCGCCGGTGCTCGGCGAGGTGAAGGTGGAAGCGGGCTTCGATGCAGTGCATTTCGACGTGCAGGTGCGCGGGGCGTGGAGCGAGTGCGGCGTGTATTTCGGAGAATCCGCGTCGGCTCTCCGGCGGATTCCCGGTGAACGGACCGGGCAGGGCTTCTCCGTAGACATCCCGGACCTGGCGGATGAGACGGAGTATTACTGGAAGGCGTTCGTCGGTAACGGACACGACGAGGTCCTTTCCGGGCAGGAGCGGGTCGTCACGCAGGTTTCTCCCTACATAAAGATCCCGGATCCGGCATTCCGGGCCTGGGTCCTGGCGCATCACGATGTGGACGGAGATGGCCGAATCAGCGAACAGGAGGCCCGCCTTATCGTCGCCATCCTGAACCGTGAAGGCATCGGTGTACGGAGTTTGCGCGGGATCGAGTGCTTCCCGAATCTAAAATCCCTTATCTGGACGAACGACAAGCTGTTGGAGGTAGATTTGTCCGGGAACGACCGGTTGGAGGAAATCGATTTGGAGAACAATCTGCTGACGGAATTGGACCTTTCGGGCTGCCCACGCCTGGAGTTTTTGTCCTGCAGCGACAACAATCTTGCCGGATTGGACCTGTCGTCTTGCCCGCGGTTGAAGCAGGTTTCCTGTTGGAACAATCTCCTGACAGCGCTGGATGTGTCCGGCCTGCCGGAACTGGAAATCCTGTGCTGCGCGCAAAGTGATTTTTCCGACAGCGGTCTGGATGTGTCGGCGAATCCCAAATTGCGTCTTCTCTGGTGCAACGATACCCGTTTGAAAGAACTGGCCGTTTCGTCCAACCCGCTGCTAGAAGAGCTGGGCTGTTACGGCAACCCGTTGGGCCCGATGCTGGACCTGACGGCCAACGTCCGGCTGGACACGCTGGAGATCCACGACTGCCCGAACCTGACCAAGGTTTATCTGCATACAGGGACGACCATAGCGCGCGGTATTGTCAAGGACGATGCGACGCAGGTCCTGTATGTGGACGGAGCCCCGCCCGTGGATATCCCGGATTCGGGATTCAAGGCATATCTTACGGCGAACTTCGATTCGGACGGGGACGGGGGGATTAGCGTGGAGGAGGCCCGGAGGATCATCCGGATAGAAGCCTGTTCGGATGACTGGAACATCCAATCCCTCCAAGGCATAGAATGGATGCCGAATCTGAAGGTGCTGCGCTGCGGCGGGAATTGGATCGATCGGGAAACGCCTGACCAGCCCTATTATTTCCAGGGGCCGTACCGCTGGGACGGTATTTTCGGACCGGCCGGGACGCTTCAGGAGGTGGATGTTTCGCACAATTCGAATCTGGTCGAACTGGCCTTGTACAACAACGCCGGGCTGGGACTTTCGATCGGGACGCTCGATCTGCACGCAAACCCCTTGTTGGAGGTTTTGGAATTGGGGATGACGGACCTGGAGTATCCGGATGTTTCATTCCTGACGGACCTTCGCGTCCTGAACCTGAGTCATCTGCATGGGACGAAACCGGACATCTCCAAACTCGACAAACTGACCTTTTTTGCGCTGGATTTCCCGCAGGACGACAGGACGGGCTATGCCGTGGATGTGTCCCATTGCCCCGACCTGGAAGAGTTGCATATTGCGACGGCGGGCTCTGTGTCGGATCTGTCAAAGAATCCGAAGATGCGGAATCTCTCTTTGGATTATATGGGGCTGACGTCGCTGGATGTCAGCATCTTCCCGCATCTTGTGGATTTGAGCTGCCGGGGCAACCAGATTGCGGAACTGGACCTGTCGGCCAATCCGCAGCTCCGGCGCCTGGAATGCAGGGACAACCTGCTCCGGACGCTGGACGTTTCGGAAAATTCGTCCTTGTATGAATTCTGGGCTTCGCCGATGTCCGACCCTTACGGGAACAACCTGCTGGAAAGCCTGTACGTAGCAAAGGGGCAGGAGATTCCGTATGTGACGAAAGACCGCAGCGACGAGCATATCCCCGCGCAGACAAAGATTCTCAGGAAATAAACCTTAGAAACTGAACCCGGCGCCGACGGTCAGCCCGCAGGAGCGGAATGCGATGGTTTCCCCGCCAAGCGACAGGGCGAAGTGCCCCAGGTTGAGGACGATGCCGGCCTCCAGGGTAAGGCCGGCGGCGCTATAATCCGTCACGCGCGCCCAGCCGTCCCGGGAATCCTGCCAGCAGACCGTCCGACGGCCGAATCCGCCTCCGCCATAAATCCGCAGCCAATTCGTACAACGGATCCATCCGCCGCCTGTCAGGGTAAGGCGGCTGACCGCCCGCTCGCCGGAAGACCAGAAGATCCCGAAATCGGTGGAGCCGTCGCTCCGGCAGTCGTATGTGAAGGTTTCCGTCGGATGGAAATTGCCGCTGAATCGCAGGTATCCGCCCAGATGCCGTCCGCCCAGGCCGAGCATCGCCCCGAAAGAGAATTCCGGCAGGAGGCCGGCCTGTGCGAGGACGAAGCCGCCGACAGGGAGCGAGGGTGCCGCTTTCTTCAGGGGGACCGTGGCGACGCCATCCTCCCGGGATCCAGGAATGACCACCATGGTGTCCCGTCGGCCGTACCTGTGTTCGACCACGATCCTGCCGAGGTCCCGTTCCACTACGACGGTATCCCGTACGGTGATATGTTCCACTTCCGGTTCCTGCCGGACTTGGGGCGCAGTTTTGACGGTGATGCGTTCCCGTGCGGCGGGACGGGGTTCCAGTGCGGCGAGCACGGCATCCGCTTCGCGGCTCACGAAGTCTTGCAGGGTCCATCCTCCCGCTGCGTGTTCCCGAAGGAATTCCAGACGGTCGGCAGGATAGCCCGGCACGCTGCGCGCCAAGGTATATGCCAGGCTGTAATATTGTGCGTCGCCGCTTTGTTCCGCCTGCCGGGTCAGGCGGGCGATGCGTTCCCGGCGCGGGGAGAAGACTTCATCGATCCGGCCGGCTTCCAGGTAGCGCAATACGGTGTAGCGGCCTTCTACAAGCCGTAAAGAAACCCGGCGGAGGTCTTCCAGGTAAGTGGCGCCAAGGGCCTCGGAGATCCCTGATCTTGCGGCGATCCTGGCGGCCAGGCCGGCCAGGGCGGCACTGTCCGCCGCATGAAGCGTCGGGGCGTTCCCGTCAGCCGAGAGGTAGGCGGCGTCCCGCCGGATGCGGGAGGCATTCTGGGCGCCAGCCGTCCAGGAGGCGAGCAGGAGGAGGATGAAAAGCGCTTTTTTCATCTCCGGTACTTTTCATATCGTTCCCGGATGGCGGCGAAACGGGCCTGCTGCTGCGGGTCCATCTTGCCCACGGCTCCCTGGATCCTGGTCCGGATGACTTCCAGGCGGTCCACCAGTTCGTTTGCGGGTTGCCTGGCGATACAAGCGTTGCACAGGCTGTCATATTGTTCCAGGATGTCCTCCCAGCAGGCATATTCTTCATCCTGGAACCGGGCCCAGGCGGATTCCGCACCTTCCTTCAATGCGCCGGCGTCATCGCCCGAAGCGATGACCGTTCCGTCGGGGGTTATCAGATTGAAACCGCCTCCCAGGGACCCGATGGCGAGGTGGTCGGAGATGTACTCGACCTGCTCGTATTCCGGAGCCGCGGGCGGGACCGGTCCGGCTTGGCGCGGAGCGCAGGCTCCGGCCAGGGTCAGACATATGAGTATGGGAACGATCCGGTACATCATCTTACGAAGATACGCAAAATATGTGTATCTTTGGATGATATATGGGTGCGGAGTCCACGTTTTTCGATCAATTTCCATCGAACCAGCCGGAGGGGGAGACCCGGCCGGAGCGTTTGTATGCTTCGGCGTCCGGGTATTCCGAGTTGTGGCGCATCCGTCGGGAAGGACGCTACCGGGTCTGCAAGGTCCTGAAGGAGGAGCATCGCGGCGATCCCGCGTTCGAAATGCTGCTTCGGAAGGAGTTTGAACTGGGTTATGGGCTGGAGCATCCGGGCATTTGCAGGATCTTGGATTGGAAGGTGTTGCCAGGTTTGGGATCCGCGATCGAGATGGAATGGGTGGACGGGGAGTCCCTTGCCGAACTGGCCGCCCGGGGGCCGATTCCCGCCCCCCGGATCCGCAGTTTGTTCTGCGAGTTGTGCGAAGCGCTGGACTATATCCATCGCAGAGGGCTGGTTCACCGGGACCTCAAACCGGAAAACGTGATGGTCACGCACGACGGCGGCCATGTCAAGCTGATCGATTTCGGCCTGTCCGATGCCGGAGGATGGTATCTGCATAAACAGCCGGCCGGGACGCCGGACTATGCCGCGCCCGAGGTGCTTGCCGGCCGGGCGGCGGATGCGCGCAGCGATATCTGGTCGTTGGGCGTGATGCTTTCGGAGTTGGGAGGACGCAAGTTTTCGCAGATTGCGCACAGATGTGCAAGACAGATTCCGGAGCGGCGTTTCCAGGATGTCCGGCAGGTCAAAATGGCATTGGAACGGTGCGGACGTCCTGTTTGGTTGCCCGCAATGGCCATTCTTTTGGTGGCTGGAGCACTTGCCCTGCTTTGGGCGGAGGGCAGGGATGCCCGTCGCGCCGACCGGATTTTCCGCGAGGCAACGGATCTGATAGAGCGTGGCTCAGAGTGATTCCAGGGTCGTCAGGCCATTGACGCTGCCTGCGATGTATGAAGGGGTATAGTCCCCATCCCGCAGGATCCTCGGAATATAAAGCGGATATCCCAAAAAGAAAGAAGATGCTTCAAATTCATCGCCTTCCCGCAGCGAGGAATTCAGGTTCTGGAGGACCCGGAACAGGAAATCTCCCTGGTATTCCAGCAGGACCAGCCGGTCCGGATTCCATCCGATGCGGAGGCGTGCCCCTTTTTCCAGGCAGGATGTCAGAATGAAGGACGTGGTGAAAAATCCCGATTCCTGCAGGTCCCGCTTCATCAGGTCCTCGCAAAAAGCCCTGAAATCCCGCGTCCCGACATAGCGGGAGAGGATGTTGAGGGTGGTCAGGCTGGGACTCGAGTTGTTGGAGACATAGCCCCACAGGCGTTTGAGCGTCGAACTGGAGAGCCGTTCATTGATATCGTGCTCGATGACGACCGAAAGGGCCTCGAAGTCCGTCGTGGTGTTGACACCCCGGCCATATTTCTTTTCAACCTCTGAGAGCAGGTACTTCAATTCGGGGATTTCCTTGCTCATTCTTGCGCCTTTCGTTTTCATGGAAGACAAAAATAATCTTCCACAAAAGTTCAATCAAGTTCAATTTGGTTCAATTCCTCCCCGGATCACCACCGGCTCCAGATCCGGGTCCGGCTCTTCTTCCGGCTCATTGAAGGGCTCGAGGAAGGGGTTGCCGGTGCGCTCGTGCCCGATGGTGGAGGAGGGGCCGTGGCCGGGGAGGATGCGGACCGCGGGGTCGAGCGGGAGGAGTTTCTCCATGACGGAGCGGATGAGGTCGTCGTATTCGCCGCCCGGGAGGTCGGTGCGGCCGATGGAGCCCGCGAAGAGCGTATCGCCGCAGAAGAGGATGCCCGCCTCGCGTTCGAGGAAGCAGACGCCGCCGGGGGTGTGCCCGGGCGTGGCGATCACCTCGAAATCTATTCCGGCGACGGTGAGCGGGCCTTCCTGCAGGGGCGTCCAGGCAAAGTCCGTATCCGGCTCGGGCAGGCCCAGCAGGCGGGGCATCTCGCCGACGAGGCCGAGCAGGGGACCGTCGGAGGGGTGCAGGTACACGGGAATGCCGCCGAAACGGTCCTGGAGCGGCTTCACGCCGTAGATGTGGTCGAAGTGGGCGTGCGTGAGCAGGATGGCTTCGGGGACGAGGCCCTCCCGGGCGAACAGTTCCCCGAGCGCGTCCAGTTCGGCCCGGCCGCAGCAGCCGGGATCGACCACGGCGCAGCGGGGCGCTTCGCGCCAGACCACGTAGCAACGCTCCTGGAGCGGGTTGCAGCTGATGGATCGGATATTGAGCATCACTTTGCGTTCTTTGCTTTGGCAAATTTACAAAACTTGTGTTAAATTTGTATGTTACACACATTACCAAGATGCACATCGGTATAGCAGGAAACATCGGGTGCGGCAAGACCACCCTCACCCGCAAGCTTTCGGAGCATTACGGCTGGACCCCCAAGTACGAGGCCGTAACGTACAACCCCTATCTGGAGGACTACTACAAGGACATCCCGCGCTGGTCCTACAACCTGGAGACCTACTTCCTGGCGCAGCGCTTCAAGGACGTCCTGGAGATCGCCAAGTCCAAGGACGTGATCATCCAGGACCGGACCCTGTTCGAGGGCGTGGAGATCTTCGTCGCCAACAACCACGACCTGGGGAACCTGTCCGACCGGGACTACGACACCTACATGCAGCTCTTCCGCCTGATGATGTCGATGGTAAGCCCGCCGGACCTGCTCATCTACCTGAAATGCAGCGTCCCGCACCTCGTCGCGCAGATCCAGAAACGCGGCCGCGACTACGAGCAGTCGATGAGCCTGGAATACCTCAGCGGCCTGAACGAGCGCTACGAGAAGTGGATTTCCGAATACAAGGGCCGGCTGCTCGTCATCGACGCCGACCAGCTGGACTTCGAGAACCGGCCGGAGGATTTCGCGTCCATCACGGACAAGATCGACGCGGAACTGTACGGACTATTCAAATAATTCTTAAATTTGCAGACTGTTAAAGAAAAGAGGACATGCACATTGCGATAGCAGGAAACATCGGCAGCGGCAAGACCACGCTCACCAAGATGCTGGCCGCACATTACGGCTGGATCCCCAAATTCGAATCGGTGGACTTCAATCCCTACCTGTCCGATTTTTACGAGGACATGGAGCGCTGGTCCTTCAACCTCCAGATCTACTTCCTCAACAAGCGCTTCAAGGACGTGGTCGAGATCGCCAAGACCGACGACGTGATCATTCAGGACCGCACCATCTACGAGGACGCACGCATCTTCGCCCCCAACCTGCACGACATGGGCCTGATGAGTTCCCGCGACTTCGAGAACTACAGCGATCTCTTCGACCTGATGATGTCGCTGGTGGGCAACCCGGACCTGCTCATCTACCTGCGTTCCAGCATCCCGAACCTCATTTCGCAGATCCAGAAGCGCGGCCGCGAGTACGAGAAGAGCATCCGGATCGACTACCTGACCGGCCTGAACGAGAAGTATGAGAACTGGATCAAGGACTACAAGGGCAACCTGCTCATCATCGACGCCGACCACATCAAGTTCGGCAACAATCCGGAGGACTTCGCGAAGGTCACCGACATGATCGACGCCCAGCTTTACGGACTTTTCGCGCCGAAACCGGTAGGAGAATAATACTAGAACCTCAATACAATGGAAAAGAAAAAAATCAACATGGTGGCAGTCGTGACGATGTGTTTCATCTTCGCGATGATTTCCTTCGTCACCAACATGGCCGCCCCGTTCGGCAACATCTGGAAAGGCCAGTACAGCTGGGCCGCCATGATGGGTAACATGATGAATTTCGCCGCGTACCTGTTCATGGGTATCCCGGCCGGCAAGATGCTGGTCAAGGTGGGCTACAAGAAGACCACCCTCATCGGTATCGCGACCGGTTTCGTCGGCATCGTCATCCAGTGGCTTTCCAGCCTTTCCGCCTTCGGAAATGCCGCCATTTACATCTACCTGCTCGGCGCATTCGTCTGCGGCTTCTGCGTGTGCATGCTCAACACCGTGGTGAACCCGATGCTGAACCTGCTCGGCGGCGGCGGCAACAAGGGCAACCAGTTCATCCAGATCGGCGGCACCTGCAACTCGCTGGCCGGTACGCTGACCCCGCTTCTCGTGGGCGTGCTGATCGGCACCGTCACGGACAACACCAAGATGTCCGACGTGGCTCCGCTGCTCTTCATCGCCATGGCCGTGTTCGCCATCTCCTTCGTGATCATCTCCTTCGTGAAGGTCCCGGAGCCCGCCATGGAGCGCAAGACCGTCAAGTTTGAGCACAGCGCCTGGAGCTTCCGCCACACGGTGCTCGGCGTCATCGCCATCTTCTTCTACGTGGGCATCGAGATCGGCATCCCCGCCCAGCTCAACTTCTACATCTCCGACCTGGGCTTCGAGGGTTCCGCCGCCGTGGCTGGCTTCCTGGCCGCCTCCTACTGGTTCCTGATGATGATCGGCCGTTTCCTGAGCAGCTTTATCAGCGGCAAGGTGAGCACCCGCACGCAGATGATCTGCGTGTCTTCGCTGGCCATCCTCCTGCTGCTTATTGCCATCTTCCTGCCGGAGAGCGTCAGCATGACCGTCAAGGGCTCCGCCGTGCCGATGAGGTGTATCTTCCTTGCCGTCTGCGGTATCTGCACGTCCATCATGTGGGGCGCCATCTTCAACCTCGCGGTCGAGGGGCTCGGCAAGTATAACGAACAGGCCTCCGGCATCTTCATGATGATGGTGGTCGGCGGTGGCATCATGCCGCTCATCCAGCAGGCCATCGCCCAGCGTGCAGGCGCCATCCCCAGCTACTGGCTGGTGATCGCGATGCTCGCCTATCTGCTCTATTACTCCATCTGGGGTTGCAAGAACGTAAACAAGGATATTCCTGTCGACTAGTCATATGGAAGGTTTGCAGAAACAATTCGTCGTGGGCGTCGATATCGGCGGCCAGACCTCCAAGATCGGGCTCGTGGATGCCCGTGGCGACGTCCTGTTCCAGAATGTCATCCGGACGGATGTGTACGGCGAAGACGCCGGTGCCTATATCAAAGACCTGGCTGCCGCCATCAGGACCTGCGTGGAGCAGGGAGGCAAGCAGCTCGGAGAGGTCCGCGGCGTAGGTGTCGGTGCGCCGAACGGCAACTACTACACCGGCGAGATCGCCTTCGCCCCCAATATCGTGTGGGCGGCCAACCACTCGGTCCCGTTCTCCAAACTGCTCTCCGAGGCGCTGGACGGCATGCCCGTCTCGCTGACCAACGACGCCAACGCGGCCGCCGTCGGCGAGATGGCGTATGGTGCCGCCCGCGGCATGAAGAATTTCATCATGATCACCCTCGGTACCGGTGTCGGCAGCGGCATCGTGATCGACGGCAAGGTGGTCTATGGCAGCGACGGATTCGCCGGCGAACTCGGCCACACCTGCGTGGAGCGGAAGAACGGCCGTCCGTGCGGCTGCGGCAAGACCGGCTGCCTCGAGGCCTACTGCTCGGCGATGGGCATCGCCCGCACCGCGCGCGAGTGGCTGGAAGCCACGGACGAACCGTCCGCCCTGCGTGATATCGACAACATCAGTTCCAAGGACATCTTCGACGCCGCCAAGGCCGGGGATGCCATGGCCCTGCGCCTCTTCGAGTACACGGGCACGATCCTGGGGCGGAGCTTTGCGGATTTCGTCGCGTTCAGCGCCCCGGAGGCGATCGTGCTCTTCGGCGGTCTGGCCCGCGCCAAGGAGTTCCTGTACGAGCCGATGAAGCGTGCCATGGATGACAACCTCCTGAAGATCTGGAAGGGCAAGGTGCAGATCGTGTTCTCCCAGCTGAAGGAGTCCGATGCCGCCATCCTCGGCGCCTCAGCGCTTGCCTGGGAGTTGTAAAAGACTATAGAACAAACGTTTATAAAAATGAAAGCAACCAAGTTTTTTGCGGTCCTTCTGATTGGACTTGCATTTGCGGCTTGCACGGGCAAGCCGGGGGAGCAGCTCCCCAAAGAATTCCAGCCTACCAAGGCTACCGTCGACTCCGTCAGCTACCTGCTCGGTATCAATTTCGGCAGCTTCATGGCTCAGTACGACTTCGGAAAGGACCTGAACTATTCCGAGATCGTCAAGGGTATGAAAGACTTCGTGAACGCCGAGGGTGACTTCCAGGATCCCGACTTCACCAAGCAGTTCAAGATCGATCCCAACAAGATGAACGATCTGTTCAACGGCTATCTGGAGAACCGCCGCCAGGGCCTCGCCCAGGCCGCCAAGGACAAGAGCGAGAAGTTCCTCGCCGACAACGGCAAGAAGGACGGCGTCGTCACCACCGATTCCGGTCTGCAGTACCGCATCATCGAGCCGGGCAACGACGTGAAGCCGGGCCCGCAGGACACCGTGTGGGTGCGCTACAAGGGTTCCCTGATCGACGGCACCGTCTTTGACGAGGTTGCCGAGGACGCCGACCCGATCCGCCTGACGCTCAACCGCGTCGTTCCCGGCTGGACCGAGGGGCTGCAGCTCATAGGCGAGGGTGGCAAGATCGACCTCTTCATCCCCTCCGACCTCGGTTATGGCGAAATGGGCAACCAGGCCATCCCGGGCAACTCCGCCCTCATCTTCAACGTCGAGATGACCAAGGTGGGCAAGTACGTCGAGCCCGCCCCGGTGGAGGATCCGAAGAAGAAATAAACGGAATCCGTCTGGAAATCAAGAAGAAAGCCACCCGACCGGGTGGCTTTCTCTTTCTTTATTCGTTCTCGTCGTAGAGGATCTCTTCTTCGTCTTTCTCTTCATCCTCCTCGTCCTCGTCGTCTTCGTCGTCGAAATCTTCATCGTCTTCATCATCGTCGCCGCCGCCCTTCCGGGCCTCGCCCGGCAGCCGCCGGCGCTCTTCCGGCAGGTCTTCGAAGGCGACGTAGCCGTTCTCGAACTCCAGGGGGATGGGTCCCTTGGACTCGAGCAGGCGCGGGACGGCCGTGAACTCCGGCGTTTCCCCTTCCAGCGTGATGATGACGCTCTTGCGCGAGGCGATGTCGTAGAAATAGACGAAACTTGCCACGCCCGCCTTGATGGTGTCGGCGACGGAGACGTTGTCCACCGCGCCGTAGCCGATGTCCATCAGGGCGTACCGGGCCACCACTTCTCCCTGGGCGTCCAGCGCCTTGAAGAGGATGGGCTGGTCCATCGGGAACTCGAGGTCCGCGCGCAACTGCTTGTGGAAGGTGTACAACGAATTCTCCCCGTTTACGAGGTAAACCCGGAAAAAGCCTTTGATGCCGGCCAGCGTGACTCTGTATCTGTAATTCATATTGCGAAGAT
>CAMVGM010000019.1 GCA_947167015.1 uncultured Bacteroidales bacterium | reverse complement strand
AAGAAGTGCCGCGCCGGCCAGTGCAAGGCCCTGAAGAAGTATGTCATCGATCCCGACAAGTGCAAGGGCTGTACGGCCTGCGCGAGGGCCTGCCCCGTCGGTGCCATCACCGGCGTCGTCAAGACCCCTCACGTCATCAACCAGCTCGACTGTATCAAGTGCGGTACTTGCATCGAGAAGTGCAAATTCGGCGCTATCAGCCTTAAATAAGGGAGGAATCAAATATGGATACGATCAAATTGACTATAGACAACCGGGCAGTGGAAGTACCCAAGGGTACGACCGTTTTGAAAGCTGCCGAGCAGATGGGCATCAAGATCCCCACCCTCTGCAATTTCGAACTGGACGGCCTCGCGCTCAAGAACCACCCCGGCGGATGCCGCGTCTGCGTGGTCGAGATCGCCGGCCGCCGCAACCTGGCCCCCGCCTGTATCACCGAGTGTATGCCGGACATGGTCGTCAAGACCAACTCGTTCCGCGCGCTCAACGCCCGCAGGACCGTCCTCGAGCTGATGCTCAGCGACCACCCCAACGACTGTCTCCAGTGCCCCAAGAGCGGCAAGTGCGAGCTCCAGTCCCTGGCCGCGGACATGGGTATCCGCGACATCCCCTACAAGGGCCAGCAGTCCCAGTATGCGAAGGAGTTCTCTCCTTCCATCGTCCGTGATGCGAACAAGTGCATCATGTGCCGCCGCTGCGAGTCCGTGTGCCATGAGTACCAGAGCGTAGGCGCCATCGGCGCCGTCGAGAGAGGCTTCCCGGCCGTGGTCTCCACCGCCTTCGGCAAGAACCTCACCGACACGAACTGCGTCCTCTGCGGCCAGTGCGTCGCGGTGTGCCCCACCGGCGCCCTCGCCGAGGTGGACAACACCGGCAAGATCCTCCGCGACATCGCGAACCCGAACGTGAAGACCTGCGTCCAGGTGGCCCCCGCCGTGCGCGTGGCCCTCGGCGAAGAGTTCGGCATGCCGGCCGGCAGCATCGTCACCGGCAAGATCGCGGCCGCGCTCAAGGCCATCGGCTTCGACTATGTCTTCGACACCGACTGGTCCGCCGACCTCACCATCATGGAGGAAGGCACCGAGGTCATCGGCCGCCTCAAGGCCTACCTCGCCGGCGACAAGAACGTCAAGATCCCGGTGATGACCTCCTGCTGCCCGGCCTGGGTGAACTTCTTCGAGAAGTTCTATCCGGAGCTCCGCGACTATCCTTCCACGGCGAAGTCCCCGCAGGGCATGTTCGGCGCGACGGTGAAGACCTACTTCGCCGACAAGATCGGCATCCCGCGCAAGAACCTCGTCTGCGTCTCCGTGATGCCTTGCGTCGCGAAGAAGTACGAGTGCGAGCGTGAGGAACTCGGCGTGAACGGCGATCCGGACGTGAACTATTCCATCACGACCCGCGAGCTCGCGCGCCTGATCAAGATCTGCAACATCGACTTCAACAGCCTGCCGGACGCCGAGTTCGACTCCCCGCTGGGCGAATCCACCGGTGCCGCCGTCATCTTCGGCGCCACGGGTGGTGTCATGGAAGCCGCGCTCCGTACGGCCGTCGAGGTGCTGACCGGCGAGACCCTTCCCCGCATCGACTTCGAAGAAGTCCGCGGCCTGGACGGTGTCCGTGAGGCCACGATCCCGGTGCCGGGCGTCGCCGACCTGAAGGTCGCCGTCGTCTACGGCCTGAAGAACGCGCGCATGATCATGGAGCAGATCAAGGCGGGCGAATGCCCGTACCACTTCGTGGAGGTCATGGCCTGCCCGGGCGGCTGCATCGACGGCGCCGGCCAGCCTTACCATCACGGCGACGCGTCCATCATCCGGGCCCGTCACGCCGCGATCTACGAGGCCGACCGCCGGATGCCGCTCCGCAAGTCCCACGAGAACCCCGAGGTCCAGGCGATCTACAAGGAGTTCTACGGCGAGCCTTGCTCCGAGAAGTCGCATCACCTGCTGCACACCATCTACTTCGACAAGAAAATCAAGTTTGACATCGATTAAATCATTGAACCATGGTTGGACCCAAAGTAAAAATCACTGAAGCCAATTATCTGAAGATCAAGGATATCTGCGCTTCCTTCAACAACAACCCGGGCGAGCTGATCAACATCCTGCACAAGACGCAGGAGCACTTCGGCTATCTTCCCGAGGAAGTCCAGCAGGTCGTGGCAGACTGCCTCGGAATCCCGGTCGGCAAGGTGTACGGCGTCGTCTCGTTCTACAGCTTCTTCACGATGAAGCCCAAGGGCAAGTACGCCATCTCCGTCTGCCTCGGCACCGCCTGCTACGTCAAGGGCGCCGAGAAGGTGCTCGACGCGCTCAAGAACGAGCTCAAGATCTCCGAGGGCGGCGTCACGCCGGACGGCAAGTTCTCCCTCGACGTCCTGCGCTGCGTGGGCGCCTGCGGCCTGGCCCCGGTCATGACCATCAACGGCAAGACCTACGGCCGCCTGGTCCCCGAGCACGTCAAGGAGATCCTGGCCGAGTACGCTGACTGATACACCGTCTTTGCAAACTTTTCGGGCCGGCCCTTACCAGAGCCGGCCCGTGAAATTCCATAGAAAATGAAGATTGAAGAAATCGCGAAACTGATCGACGGGGAGATCGTCGGAGCTCCCGCGGACGACAGCTACGAAGTAAAGAAGGCTTTCGCCTCCGACCTGATGAGCGACGTGCTCCGCTTCTCGATGGAAGAGACGGTGCTGATCACCGGCCTTTGCAACAACCAGACGATGCGCACCTCGGAAATGTCCGACCTGCGCGTGGTCATCATCGGGCGCGACAAGCAGCCCGACGAAGACATGCTCGAACTCGCCGAAGAGATCGACATCACCCTCATCAAGTCCAAGTTCAGCATTTTCAAAATCAGCGGCATCCTCTACGAAGCCGGCATTCAACCACTTTATTGACAATGCATTACACATTTGAAATAGAGCGCGGAAACTTCGCCGATGCCGGACAGGCCTCCAGCAGCGTCAAGCGTACCCTCAAGCAGCTTGGCGTGGCTCCGCCCAACATCAAGCGTACCGTAGTGGCGCTCTTCGAAGCGGAGATCAACGCCATCGCCCACGCTTACGGCGGCACGATCGACGTCGACATCGACGACGGCAAGATCGTGATGGTGGTGGCCGACCAGGGCCCCGGCATCCCGAACCTCGACCTCGCCATGCAGGAGGGCTGGTCCACCGCATCGCCCCAGGTCCGCGAGATGGGATACGGCGCCGGGATGGGCCTGCCCAATATCAAGAAGAATACCGACGAACTCAAGATCGAGACCGAGGTGGGCGTCGGTACCACCGTTACCATGACCGTTTATCTTGCCTGACGCCATGGCCGAAAAAGAAAGCTTCTTCAAACATTCGCTCAAGGTCGGCGACCGCTGCCAGGGCTGCACCACCTGCATGCGCTCGTGTCCCACCGGCGCCATCCGCATCCGGGGCGGGAAGGCCGTCGTGAACGACAACAAGTGCGTGGACTGCGGCCAGTGCATGAAAGTCTGCCCGCACAAGGCGATCTACATCCAGCAGGACGACTTTGCGCTCATCCAAAACTACGAGTACCGCGTGTGCCTCGTCCCGGCCACCTTCATCGGCCAGTTCGACGAGCAGTACCGGACGAAGGAGATCTACTCCTGCCTCAAGAAACTGGGTTTCACCCACATCTACGAGGTGGAGCACGAGGTGGAGTACATCGTCGACCTGTACAACCAGTACATGGACCGCCACCCTGAGACGCGGACCTTCATCTCCCCCTACTGCCCGGCCGTAATCCGGCTCATCCAGGTGCGTTTCCCCTCGCTGGTGGACAACGTCATCAAGGTACGGGCCCCGTTCGAGCTGGCGTCCCGGATCATCATCCGCCGGCTGATGGACGAAGGCGCCGCGCGCGAGTCGATCGGCGTGTTCTACGTCACCCCCTGCGCCGCCAAGATCGCCGCGGTCCGGAATCCCGTCAGCGGGAAGGAGACCTGCATCTCGGGCGTCATCAACATGGACTTCCTCTACAACAAGGTGCAGCTCCTGCTCCACAAGTCGGACAACGACGCGCAGCCCATCAACCACGCCCTCACCTCGCGGGACGTGCTCTGGCCGCTCGCCGGCGGGGAAGCCTGCCACTTCCGGGGTTCGCAGTACGCGGTGGACGGCCTGCAGAACGTCCTCAACTTCCTCGAGAAACTCGAGGACGAGGCCGTCGATGCCGAAGGGCTGGTGGAGATGCGCATCTGCGACCAGGGCTGCGTCGGCGGCGTGCTTGCCACCAACAACCGCTTCGTCGCCCGCAAGCGGATGGAATACCGCGCTCGGCTCTTCGACCGCCTGAACCGCTCCAAGACCCGCTACGGCCGCTACAACGACCCCGAGTTCTGCAAATGGATCGACGAACAGATGGAGATCCCCGAGATCAAGCCCCGTTCGATCTACAAGCTGGACGACAACTTCGCGGAGGCCTTCAAACGGGCTGAACGCATGAAGAAGATCGAGAAGGCCCTGCCCGGCGTGAACTGCTCGGCCTGCGGCGCCCCTTCCTGCGCCGCCCTGGCGGAGGACATCGTGCGCGGGGACGCCAAGATGGACACCTGCATCTTCATCAACCGCCACTCGCAGGCCTCCGAGGACGCCATCCGGAGCATCTGGGGGGACCGCGTGAAAACCAAGGAAATCAACAAGGAAAACAAAGAAGACAAGTGATATGACAGTCAAGGAAATCATCGAAAAACTGGACCTGCAGTGCCTGAACGAGGCCAATCTGGACGTGGAAGTCTCCGGGGCCTACGCCTCCGACCTCCTGAGCGACGTGATGGGCAACGCCCGTTCCGGCCAGGTGTGGGTGACGATGCAGACGCATAAGAACGTGACGGCCATCGCCTCCCTGAAGGACATTCCGGCCGTGATCCTCGTGCGCGGCGGCCAGCCGGACGACGACATGCTCGAGCACGCCAAGGACGAGGACATCTGCATCCTCGTCAGCAAGGACGCCACCTACCAGGTCTGCGGCAAGCTCTACGCCCTCATCGGATAGCGCCCATGCAGTTCCGGGCCGACATGCACATCCACTCGGTGCTTTCCCCCTGCGGGGACATCGAGATGAGCCCCTCCGCCATCGTCGCCCAGGCGAAGGCGAAGGGGCTGGACATCATCGGCCTGACCGACCACAACTCCACCCTGAACGCGGATGTGACGCGCCGCATCGGGGAGAAAGTGGGCCTGCACGTGCTCATGGGCGCGGAGGTGACCACGAAGGAGGAGGTCCATTGCCTGGGCTTCATGCCCACGGTGGAAAAGCTCGCCGAGTTCCAGGCTTTCCTGGATTCCCGCGTCATCTTCTTCGAGAACGACGTGGACAAGTTCGGCTACCAGCTGGTGGTGGACGAGGACGAGAACGTCCTGGACGAGGTCCCGCACCTGCTGATCAACGCCCTCGACCTGCCGATGCTGGAATTCCAGAAGAAGGTCTATGAGCTCGGGGGCATCTTCATTCCCGCCCATATCGACCGCCCGACCTTCAGCCTCAGCTCGCAGCTGGGATTCGTCCCTTCGGGCCTCAAGTTCCATGCGATGGAACTGAGCTACTACTGCAAGCGGAACAACTACAAGTTCCTGGACGACTGCCCCTGGTTCAGCGATTTCAACTTCATCCAGAGCAGCGACGCCCATTATGTCGAGGACATCGGCAAGATCTACAGTGTCCTGGAGATGCCCTCTTTCAGTTTCGAAAACTTCAAGGATGCCCTCCGTCAGGGCGAACAAGTGATTCTGTAACGTGAAAAGTCTCGACCTGCACATCATCGACATCACCCACAACTCCATCCGGGCGGGTGCCACCGAAATCACCATCGAGATGGAGGACAGCGCGGCGCGCGACCTCCTCTCCATCAAGATCATCGACAATGGCTGCGGTATGCCGGAGGACATGATCCAGGCCATCAACGACCGGTTCTACTCCTGCCGCAAGGAGCGCAAGATCGGGATGGGCATCGCGCTCCTGAAGTTCCATTCCGAGATGTGCAACGGGCAGTTCTACCTGAAGTCCAAGGTGGGCGTCGGCACGGAAATCTACGCCTCCTACCAGCGCTCGCACATCGACCTCCAGCCCAAGGGCGACCTCTCCGGCTGCTTCGCGAACTTCATCTGCCAGTACCAGGACATCAACTTCATCATCCGCTACATCACGGACGAGGATACCTTCGAGCTGAGCACGGCCGAAGTCAAGGAGGTGTTCGAGGGGATGGACCTGAACAATTACGAGATCATCTCGAGCCTGAAGGAAATGATCTTCGAGAACATCGGCGCCTAGTCCGGGATGCTTACCCGGTCGAGGATGCCGTTCAGGGCCGCCAGGGCGATACCGTAATTGGTGATGGGCACTCCCGCAAGGAGTGCCTTCCTGATTCTGGAGCGCACCAGACGCGCGTTGGCCACGCAGGCCCCGCAGTGGATGATCAGGCCGTAGGGGCCGAGGTCCTCCGGGAAATCGTTCCCGGCGACGATGTCTATCGCAAGTTCCCCCACCCGCCGGCGCAGCAGGGCCGGAATCTTCACCCGGCCGATGTCCTCGCTGTCCGGGACGTGCGTGCAGGCCTCCGCGATGAGCACACGGTCCCCGGGCCGCAGCACGTCGATGGCCTTCGCCCCCGCCACGAACACGCGGACGTCGCCCTTGGCGGCCGCCAGCAGCACGGAGAAGGAGGTGAGGGGACAGTCTTTCGGGATGCTCCGCTCCACCAGGCCGAACACCTGCGAGTCCGTGATCACCAGGTCGGGGACGCGGGCGAGACTGTCGAGCGCCGCCGGCAGCGAATCGGGCGTGCAGCAGTGCGGCACGCAGCCCCGGTCCAGCAGTTCGCGCAGCACCTGCACCTGCGGCAGGATGAGCCGCCCTTTCGGCGCCTCCGAATCCTGCGGCATCACCAGCAGCACGCTGCTGCCCGCGTGCACGAGATTCCCGGTCAGGAACTTCTGCTCCTCCCGGGGCGCGGCAGCAACCAGGCGCTGCAGCAGGGATTCGACGCTCTCGCCGCGGGTGAAGCGGATCACCGGGATCCCCGCCAGCGTTGCCAATGTCCCGAAATCCTGGACATTGACTGCATTTTCCCCCGCTTTTTGCTGCCATTGTCCCGCTTTTTGGGACATTGACGACAGTTCGGGGACGTCCAGGATGACGGCGATGTCGGTCTCGTCGAGGATGGCGCGGGTCATCCGCTCCCGCTCGGCGCCGAGCGCGCTCCCGTCACCCAGGCCTGCCGTATCGATCAGCACGCAGGGGCCCAGGCCGGGAAGTTCGATGGTCTTCCGGACCGGGTCCGTGGTGGTGCCGGGAATCGGGCTCACCAGCGACACCTGCTGCCCGGCCAGGGCGTTGACCAGGGTCGATTTCCCGCTGTTCGTGGGACCGAAGAAGGCGATGTGCAGGCGCTCCATCCTAGAAACGGAAATCGTGCCCGCCCGCCTCGATGGCTTTCAGGTGCTCCCGGGTGATTTCGCGCGTGCGCTCCAGCGGGATGTCGGCCAGGCTCCGCTCGATGAGCGCCTCGCCGACGGCCCGCGTTTCGGGCGCGGCATAGTCCACCAGGTACTCCTTCAGCGTCATCAGGGCGTTGGGCGTGCAGCAGAGATGGATCTTGCCGCTCTTGCACAGGCTCATGAAACGGTCGCCGGTGCGGCCCTCGCGGTAGCAGGCCGTGCAGAAGCTGGGGATGTGGTCCTGCTCCAGCAGCCAGCGCACCACCTCGTCCAGCGGACGGGTGTCGGCCACGTCGAACTGCGAGGTCTCGTCGTGCCGCTCCTCGGTGGTATAGCCGCCCACGCTGGTGCGGGAGCCGCCGCTGATCTGGGAGATGCCGCAGTCCAGCAGGGCCTTGCGCATCCGGGCCGACTCGCGGGTGGAGATGATCATGCCGGTGTAGGGGACCGCGACGCGAAGCACGGCCACGATCTTGCGGAAAATCGCATCCGGAAGTGCGTCCGGGAAGCTGTCCAGGGAGATGTCGTCCGCCGGGCAGATGCGCGGCATACTGATGGTGTGCGGCCCCACGCCGAAGCGGGCCTCGAGGTGCTCGGCGTGCATCAGCAGGCCCACCAGCTCATAGCGGTAGCCGCTCAGGCCGAAGAGCACGCCCACGCCCACGTCGTCGCAGCCGCCCTCCTGGGCGCGGTCCATCGCCTCGGTGTGCCAGTCGTAGTCGCTCTTGGGCCCGGTGGGATGGAGCTGCTTGTACTGCTCCTTGTTGTAGGTCTCCTGGAAGAGGATGTAGGTGCCGATGCCCGCCGCCTTGAGTTTCCGGTAGGACTCGACGTCCGTGGCGGCGATGTTCACGTTGACCCGGCGGATGGAGTTTCCGCCCTCCTGCACCGAATAGATGGTCTTGATGGAATCGAGGATGTATTCCAGGGGATTGTGCACCGGATCCTCGCCCGCCTCCACCGCCAGGCGCTTGTGGCCGGTGCGGATCAGCGCGCGCACTTCCGCCTCGATCTCGGCCTGCGTGAGCTTCTTGCGCGGGATGCTGCGGTTCTTGGCGTGATACGGGCAGTACACGCAGCCGTTGATGCAGTAATTGGACAGGTACAGCGGCGCGAAAAGCACGATGCGGTTGCCGTAGAACTTATGCTTGATCTCCCGGGCCAGGGCATAGATCTTCTCCTCGAGCACGGGGTCGTCGCAGTCCAGCAGGATGGCTGCCTCGCGGTGGGTCAGGCCCTTGCAGAGGGCCGCCTTCTCAAGGATTTCCGCGACACGGGCGGGATTCTTGCTCTGGACTTCCGCTTCTGCGAGCGTTTCCAGGATCTCTTCGTGGTTGATAAAATCGTCGGCGTGGACGGATGCAGGATTATACATTTTACTGTTTTTTCTCTATTTTTGAGGTCATATTCCAAATCCCGAAAGTTAGCACTTTTTTTCTAACTTTGTACCAGTAGCGCCCATGGATATCGCCTTCGAAGACATACTCCGCAAACAAGACCTCGACCGGGACGAGATCCAGGTCCTCCTCGCCGCCGAAGGGGACCGGATGCAGGCGCTGCTCCGGCGCGGACTGGAGGTAAAACTCTCTCACCTGGACAATTGCGTCCACCTCCGCGGCCTGATCGAATACGGCAACGTCTGCGAGAAAGACTGCCTGTACTGCGGCCTGCGGAGCGGGAACGGCCGGGTGGAGCGCTACCGCCTCAGCGACGAGGAAGTGCTCTCCTGCGCCCGCCTCGCCTACGAGTTGGGCTATGGCTCCGTAGCCCTGCAGAGCGGGGAGCGCAGCGACCCGGAATTCATCGCCACGATCGAGCGCCTCGTCCGGGAGATCAAAAAGATCGGCGGCGGCAGTCTGGGCGTCACCCTCTCGCTCGGCGAGCAAAGCGAAGACACCTACCGGCGCTGGTTCGAAGCCGGCGCGCACCGCTACCTGCTGCGCATCGAATCCTCCACCGAGGAACTCTATTACAAGATCCATCCCCGGAACGAAAAACACAGCTTCCGCAAAAGGCTCGGCTGCCTGGAAAGCCTGATGCGCATCGGTTACCAGACCGGGACCGGGGTGATGGTGGGCCTGCCTTTCCAGACGCCCGGCCACCTGGCGGACGACCTGCTCTTCTTCAAGCGCATGGACGTGGCGATGGTCGGGCTCGGCCCCTACATCCCCCATCCCGACACGCCCCTGTACCGGCTCAGGGACCTCGTCCCGCCGGCGGAAAAGCGCATGGACCTGACGCTCAAGATGATCGCCGTCCTGCGCATCCTGATGCCGGAGATCAACATGGTGGCGGCCACCGCGAACCAGACGGTCGATCCGCAGGGCCGGGAAAAGGCCATCGCCGCGGGCGCGAACGTCATCATGCCGAACCTGACGCCCGGGGAATACCGCGAGAGCTACTTCATCTATCCCGACAAGGCTTGCGTCAAGGACCAGCCCGACCAGTGCAAGAGCTGCCTGGACATCCGCCTGGCCGCGATCGGCCACAAGATCCTCTACAACGCCTGGGGAGACTCCCTCGCCTTCACGAAGAAAAAGGACGCCCGCTGATTACTCGTGCCGGGCGAAACGCTCCTGCGCGAGGGCCTCGTACTTCGTGCCGGGACGGCCGTAATTGGCGTAAGGATAGATGGATATGCCCCCGCGCGGCACGAACAGGCCCGTCACCTCGATGTACTTGGGATCCATCAGCTTGACGAGGTCCTTCATGATGACGTTCACGCAGTCCTCGTGGAAACCGCCGTGGTTGCGGAAGCTGAACAGATAGAGCTTCAGGCTCTTGCTCTCCACCATCCGCTTGTCGGGGATATACGAGATGCGGATCTCCGCGAAGTCCGGCTGCCCCGTGATCGGGCAGAGCGTGGTGAACTCCGGGCAGTTGAAGCGCACCCAGTAATCGTTGTCGGTGTGCCGGTTCTCGAAAGTCTCGAGCACTTCGGGCGCGTAATCCTGGCTGTAGACGGTCTTCCCGCCCAGCGCCTTCAAGCCTTCCTCGGTCCTTTCCATATACTAGATGTCTTTGATTTTAAACGGATTGTAGGAAATATTGTCGTCGTAGGTATCCAGCCCCTCGGCCCGCTTGGTATGGCGGACGAACCAGGACGTGAACGGCAGCACGACAATCTCGTAGAGCACCTTGGCGAACACCTGCATCCCCGCCAGCTTGAGTGCCTCGGGCAGCGTCAGGATGCCCCAGAACACCACCGGGAAGAAGATGGCCGAGTCCACCAGCTCGCCGCCCAGCGACGACAGGATGGCGCGCAGGCCGAAAGCACGGCCGCGCGAGTTCACCTTCATCCGGCTCATGATCCAGGCGTTCACGGTGGAACCCGCGAAGAAAGCCACCAGCGAGGCCAGGGTGGTCTTGGGGACCATCGAGAACAGCCCGTTGAAAGCCTCCGCCACCGGCTTGCTGCCGTCCTGCAGCGGCGCGGGCAGCCAGCACACGAGCTGCGCCATCAGGGCCACGAAAGCGCTCATCAGGAATGCCAACCAGATCACGAAGCGCGTCTTGCGGTAGCCGTACACCTCGGTCAGGCAGTCGTTGATGATGTAGGACACCGGGAACAGCAGGACGGCCCCGGACAGTTGCAGGGGCAGGCCCGCCACCTGCCAGAGGCGCGGCACGAAGAAATTGGAAGTAATCAGGCAGACGATGAGCGTCGCCGACATCACCAGGAACCTGGTGCTGAAAAACTTTGACATGTCGATTTCCTTGTTTTTAACGTGGTTTCAAGAACACGGGGCCCGCCCGCCTGTCAAATCCGGCGGGCGGATCCCCAAAAACTATACTTCTACGGCGGTGCTGAATTCCTGGAGGAAACGCATGTCGTTCTCGAAGTAATGGCGCAGGTCGTTCACCCGCCACTTCAGCATCGCGATGCGCTCCAGGCCCATTCCGAAGGCGAAGCCGCTGTATTTCTCAGGATCGATCCCGCTGGCTTTCAGCACGTTGGGATCCACCATGCCGCAACCCAGGATCTCCAGCCAGCCGCTGCCCTTGCAGATGTTGCAGCCCTTGCCGTGGCAGATGTTGCAGCTGACGTCCACCTCGGCGGACGGCTCCGTGAAGGGGAAGTAGGACGGCCGCATCCGGATCTCGGTCTCGGGACCGAACATCTCGCGGGCGAAGAGCAGGATGGCCTGCTTGAGGTCCGCGAAACTGACGTTCTCGTCGATGTAGAGGCCCTCCACCTGGTGGAAGATGCAGTGCGCGCGGGCGCTGATGGCCTCGTTGCGGAACACGCGGCCCGGGCAGATCACGCGGATGGGCGGGTTCTTCATCCGCTCCATCGTGCGCACCTGCACGCTGGAGGTATGCGTACGCAGCAGCAGCGGGTTCGGGTGGCCCACCGACACGAAGAACGTGTCCTGCATGTCGCGCGCAGGGTGGTTCGGCGGGAAGTTCAGCGCCTCGAACACGTGGTAGTCGTCCTCGATCTCGGGGCCCTCCGCGACGTCGTAGCCGAACTTGCGGAAGATGTCCACGATCTCCTGGCGGACGATCGAGACCGGATGCCGGGATCCCAGTTCCATCGGGTCGCCGGGCATCGTCAGGTCCTGCTTCGGACCCTCGGAGGCGGACTCGAAGCCCACGGCCTCGCGGAGGCGGTCGATGGCCTCCTGGGCCGTATTCTTCAGCTCGTTCAGCGTGCGGCCGAACTCGCGCTTCATATCCTTGTCCACGGTGCGGAACTCCTCGAACAGCGCCGTGATCTCGCCTTTCTTGCCGAGGAAGCGCACCCGCGCCTCCTCCACTTCCTTCTGCGTCTTGCACTGGAGCTCCTTCAGCTCCGCATAGACCCTTTCGATGTCTTCCCTTTTCATATTACTTGCGTTTGGCGGCCCGCTTGTCGCGGGACTTCTTATCCCGGCCGGCGCCGGATTTGAGATATTTCTGCCACTGTTCCTCGTTGAACACCTTCTGGAAGGAGTTGTAGATCTGCTCCGCCCACTTGTCCTGCACGCGCTGGTAAGTGTCGCTGTTCGAGATCTTCGCCTCGCGCAGGCCCTTCAGTTCCTCGCGCAGGGCGTTGTAGTCGTGCGTCAGGATGGAGTCCACGTAGAAGGTCTGCCAGATCTCCAGGTCCAGCGTGTTCTCGTAATTCTCGACGGCCCTGTCGATGGCTTCCTGCATCTGCTTGAGTTCTTCCTCTTCGCTCTGCGGCTGCTGTTGCTGCGCGCCCGCCCGGAAAGGCAGGAGCAACAGGGCGGCAATCCCGAAAAATTTTATAGCTTTGTATCTCATAAGTCTGCAAAGTTATAAAGAAAAGATAAAATGCGAAAATTTCTGTGCACCATCCTGGCCCTGGCGGCCTTTTCCGCCTCCCGGACCGACGCCTGTACCAACGTCATCGTCAGTCCCGGCGCCAGCGCGGACGGTTCCGCCATCGTCTCCTACGCCGCCGACTCCCACGGCCTCTTCGGCGAACTGTACTTCCGGCCCGCCGGGCGTTTCAAGGCCGGCAGCGCCCTCGCCATCCGGGAATGGGACACCGGAAAGCCCCTCGGCAGCATCGCCCAGGCGGCCCGCACCTGGCAGACCGTCGGCAACATGAACGAGCGCCAGCTCATCATCGGCGAAACCACCTGGGGCGGCCGCGAAGAGCAGATGGACCCCGCCGGCATCATGGACTACGGCTCCCTGATCTACGTCACCCTGCAGCGCGCCTCCACCGCCCGCGAAGCCATCGCGACCATCGTGGAGCTCGCGAACACCTACGGCTACCCCTCCGAAGGCGAGACCTTCTCCATCGCCGACCCGCAGGAAGCCTGGGTGATGGACCTCGTGGGCAAGGGCCCGGACGACAAGGGCATCGTGTGGGTGGCGCGGCGCGTACCCGACGGCTACATCTGCGCCCACGCCAACCAGGCCCGCATCACCCGCTTCCCGCAGGATGACCCGGAGAACTGCCTCTTCGCTCCCGACGTGATCTCCTTCGCCCGCGAAAAGGGCTGGTACGAGGGGACCGACGCCGACTTCAGCTTCCGCGACGCCTACAATCCGCTGGACTTCGGCGGTGCGCGCGCCTGCGACGCCCGGGCCTGGAGCGCCTTCAACATCCTCTGCGACGGCACCTTCACCTACGTCGAGAACGGGCAGGAAGTCTCCCGCCCCGCCGCCGACTGGCTGGACTACGCGATGGGCTACGACCTGCAGGGCGAGATGCCCCTCTTCGTCAAACCGGCCCGCAAGATCGGCGTCAAGGACGTCGCCGACGTGATGCGCGACCACTATGAGGGCACCCCGATGGACATGACCACCGACATCGGTGCGGGCGGGAACGGCCTGCCGTACCGCTGGCGTCCGATGAGCTTCGAGTGGGAAGGCAAGCGCTACACCAACGAGCGCGCCATCGCCACCCAGCAGACCGGCTTCTGGTTCGTCGCCCAGGCGCGCGGCCAGCTGCCCGCCGAGGTGGGCGCCCTGATCTGGTTCGGCTGCGACGATGCCGCAACCTCCTATCTTACACCGATTTACGCCAATATTACCAAAGTCCCCGAGTGCCTGCGCGAAGGCAACGGCGACCTCCTCCACTACAGCCCCACCGCCCAGTTCTGGATGTGCAACCGCGTGGCCAACGCCTGTTACAAGATGTACGACCGCATGGCCCCCGTGGCCCGCGCGGCGGCGGACCGCTTCGAGCGCTACCAGCTCGAGGAAGGCATCCCCGCGATGGACGCCCAGCTGCTCCGGCTCGTGCAGAAGGGACGCCTGCGCAAGGCGCGCAAACTGATGACGAAATACAGCGTACAGACCGCCCAGGAGCAGTTCGCCGCCTGGACGAAGCTGGAGGAACTCCTGCTCGTAAAGTTCATCGACGGCAACATCAAGGCCCAGGCCGAAGACGGCTCCTTCCTGCACACCGAATACGGCCCCGGCTTCCCCGACAAGCTGGAGTACGGCGGCTACAACGATATCTGGAAGGCCGCCGTGGCCCGCGACCCGCACGCCCCCGTCCTCGAATCCCGCTAACCCGATCTACCCGATATGAAAGACACCCTCCTGAAAGCAGGCGCCCTCGCGGCGGCCGGAGCGGCCCTGGCGGGCTGCGCGCAGAAACCGGAGCCCCAGCGGCCAAACGTGGTCTTCATCCTGGCCGACGACCTCGGCTGGGGCGACCTCGGCTGCTATGGCCAGCAACTCATCGACACCCCCAACATCGACGCCCTCGCCCGTGCCGGCATGCGTTTCACCCAGTGCTACGCCGGCACCACCGTCAGCGCCCCCTCGCGCTCGTGCCTGCTCACCGGCACCCACAGCGGCCACACCGCCATCCGCGGCAACAAGCCCGTCAAGGGGCGCGAGCCCGGCATCACCGAAGGCCAGCAGGAACTCCCGGCGGGCACCCGCACCATCTTCCACGACTTCCGCGAGGCCGGCTACCGCACCGGCGCCTTCGGCAAATGGGGCCTCGGCTACATCACCACCGAGGGCAACCCCTACAAGCAGGGGGTGGACGAGTTCTTCGGCTACAACTGCCAGACCCTCGCCCACAGCTACTATCCCGACCACCTCTGGGAGAACGACACCAAGATCCTGCTCGAGGACAACGTCCCCGAAATCCCCTACGGCCAGGGCACCTACAGCGCCGACCTGATCCACCAGAAGTCCCTGGAATTCATGGAGAAAGCCGTCGCCGACGGCAAGAACTTCTTCATGTGGGTGCCGACCACCATCCCCCACGCGGAACTGATCGTGCCCGAGGACGGGATCCTCGCGAAATACCGCGAGAAGTTCCCCGACGAGACGCCTTGGGCGGGCCAGGACCAGGGACACCCGCGCTTCCGCATCGGCGGATACTGCTCCGTGGCGGAGCCGCACGCCACCTTCGCCGCGATGGTCGAGCGCCTGGACAAATACGTCGGCGAGATCGTCGCGAAGCTCAAGGAACTGGGCGTCTATGAGAATACCATCATCCTCTTCGCCAGCGACAACGGCCCGCACCTCGAAGGCGGCGCCGACCCGGACTTCTTCGACTCCAACGGCCCCTGGCGCGGCTACAAGCGCGACCTCTACGAAGGCGGCATCCGCGTACCGATGATCATCCAGTGGCCGGGCCACGTCGCCCCCGGCGGGCAGACCGACTTCGTCTGCTCCTTCTGGGACATGATGCCCACCTTCCGCACCGTACTGGACCGCAAGGCCGCGGTGGCGGACCTGGACGGCATCAGCCTCCTCCCGCTGCTGGAAGGCCGCAAGGGCCAGAAAGCCCACGACTTCCTGTACTTCGAGTTCGCCGAGCGTAACGGCCAGGCCGCCCGCATCGGCCCCTGGAAACTCATCCGCGTCGGCATCGAGACCCCCGCCGACCACTACGAACTCTATAACCTGGACGAGGATCCGGGCGAAGAGCACGACCTGGCGGCGGAGCACCCCGACAAGGTGGAGGAACTGAAAAAAGTAATGGTCCGGGAACACGTCCCGAACCATCTCTTCCCGCTGTTCAAGGGAGAATAACTACTCCTGCCAGAGCACCGACTGGACGGCGCGCGCGGGGATGCGGCAACCGACGGAATGCTTTCCGGTGACGAGGTTGACCAGCGCATCCTCGCGCCCCTCGTTCAGCAGCAGGGCGGCGTAGGAGCCGTCCGGGTTGCGGTAAACCTGGCAGCTGACGCCCGTGCCCGGATGGCCCGAGGTCCCCAGGCGGACGGCGCCGGGCTGCAGGACCTTCGAGCAGTGCGCAACGTCGTAATAATGTGAATTCCGGACGACGGAGCCCAGCGAATAGCTGGCCGCGTCGATGGACACCGCGCCGTAGCAGGTGCTGCAGCCGCGCGGCCGGAAAGGCTTGCCCTGGTAGTCCAGCATCAGGTTCCAGAGGGTTACGCCGCGACCCCAGCGGCCGAGCGTGCCGAGGAAGATGTCCCGGAAATCGTTGATCAAGCAGTCCTCGAAACTGTAGTTCCAGGTGCCGATCGAAGCCTCCGTGAAATAGATGTCCTTGTCAGGAAAACGCGCGTGCACCCCGTCCAGCACGGAGGGGTCACCCCCGTAGTTGTGCCAGGCGGAGCCGGCGGCATAACGGTTCGCTTCGGGATCTTCGAAAATATGCAGCGGATAGTCCTGCTGCGGACCGTTGTTGTCGTAGTTGTAGTTGTGGTCGTAGAGCAGCACCTTGGTCTTCAGGCCGGCGGCCGCGAAGGCCGGGCCCACGGCCCATTTGAGGAAATTGCTCTGTTCCTGCCACGACATGTAGGTGGACATCGAGTTGCCGCGGTGCAGCGGCTCGTTCTGCAGGGTCACGGCCAGGATCTTGTAGCCCCGCCGCTCCATCTCCTTGATCCAGCGCACGAAATAGTCCGCGTAGTCGCGGTAGTAGGCCTCGCCGAGGTGGCCGGCCACCCAGAAGTCGTGCGGGGTCTTGCCGTCTTCGCCCACCTTCATCCAGCGCGGGCAGCTCCAGGGCGAAGCGATGATCTGCAGGCCGGGGTTGATGGCGTAGATCTCGTCCAGGATCGGGAACAGGTACTGCTCGTCCAGCGGATGGACCGCGAAATGCTCCATCCCGGGCTCGTCGCACCAGGAGAACTCGTCCATCGAGAAGTCCGACCCGCCGATGCAGACCCGCACCAGCGAAGAGCCCATCCCTTCCTCGCGGTCGAAGACCTCCTTGAGGAAGGCGGTCCGCTCCGCGGGCGCCATCTTGAGCAGGTTGTAGCAACTGGCCTGCGTGATGGCCAGGCCGAAGCCGTCCACCGTCTGGAATTCCTCCCCGGTCAGGGTGATGCGGTGCGTGGCGGCATCGCCGGGACGCATCAGCAGGACCTCGTCCCGCGCCATCTGCCGGGCGGCGTCCGCCGTGGTCGTGTAGGTCACGGCCACGCCGTCCGCACCGCCCCCGGAAGGGTCGTCCGGCTGCTTGCCGCAGCCCTGGCAGGCGCTCAGCGCCGCCAGGGCCAGCAAGGCAAAGAACGGGTGCCGTTTCATCGCTATTCGACGCGGAAGGAAACCGGCTCGCCGGAGGCGCTGTCGCCGGCGATCCACAGCTGGAAGTCGCCCGGCTCCACCTTCTTCGTGCCGTCGGCGCCCCAGAAGGCCAGGTCCGCCACGGGAATCTCCACCGTGAGCTGGCGGCTCTCGCCGGGTTTCAGGGACACGCGTTCGAAGTGCTTGAGTTCCTTGACGGGACGCGTGATCGAACCCACCAGGTCACGCACGTAGGCCTGCACGACCTCGGTGCCCTCCCGGCTGCCCGTGTTGGAGAGCGTGAAACTGGCGCGAACCACGCCGTCGCGGGCGTAGGACGCCTTGTCCAGGGCCAGGTCGGAGTAGGCGAAGCTCGTATAGCTCAGGCCGTATCCGAAAGGGAAGAGCGGATAGGCGCCGTAGTCCAGGTAATAGGACGTGTTGCCGAGCGAGGTCTGGCCGGCCTCCGGGCCGATGTCGTCGAGGAGCATCTCGCCCTGGTAGGGACGGCCGGTCATGTTGTGATTGTAGTACAGGGGCGCCTGGCCCACGGTGCGCAGGAAACTGACCGGCGTCTTGCCGGACGGCACCACATCGCCGAAGATCAGGTTCGCGAGCGCCGGGCCGCCCATCGTACCGGGATGGAAGGCATACAGCAGGGCGCCGCAGTTGGGCAGGTCGCGCTCGATAGTGAGCGGCCGGCCGGCCATCACCGTGGCCACGACCGGCTTGCCGGCGGCCTTCAGGGCGGCGAGCAGTTCGCTCTGGGAGCCTTTCAGGTTCAGGTCCGCCAGCGAGTGGGCCTCGCCGGACAGGATCGCCTCCTCGCCCAGGAAAGCCAGGACCACGTCGGCCCGGCGGGCGGCGGCGACCACGTCGTCGAAGCGCTCGCGCTTCTGGCGGCTGTTCTCCAGGCCCGGGACATAGACCACGCGGCCGGGGAAACGCTCGCGGAGCGCCGCCAGCGGCGTGACCGTGTGCTCCTTCTGGCCGTCGAAGGCCCAGGTGCCCAGCTGGTCGTGCGGGGCGTCGGCGAGCGGACCGGTCACGAGGATCGTCCGCACGCGCGAGGCATCCAGCGGCAGGACGCCGTCGTTCTTGAGCAGGACGGCGGACTCTTCCGCCGTGCGGCGGGCGGCATCCAGGTGCTCCGGGGCGTACTGCACGGCCCCGGCGGCCGCCACGTCCACGTACGGATGCTCGAACAGGCCCAGCAGGACCTTGACCCGCAGGATGTTGCGCACCGCGGCGTCGATGTCGGCCTCGCGCACGGCGCCCGAGTGCACCAGTTCTTCCAGGTGGGAGATGAAGCCGAAGGTCATCATGTCCATGTCCACCCCGGCGCGGACGGCCTGCAGGGCCACTTCCCTGCGGTCGGCGCCATAACCGTGGGAGATCATCTCACCCATCGAGTTCCAGTCGGTGACGACCAGGCCGTCGAAGCCCCACTCGCCCCGGAGGATGTCCTTGACCACGAACTTGTTGCCCGTCGAAGGCACGCCGTCGTTGTCGTTGAAGGAGGTCATCAGCGTGAGCGCGCCGGCCTTCACGGCCGCCTCGAAAGGAGGCAGGTAGATGTTGCGCAGCTGGCGCTCCGTCAGGAAGGTGCTGTTGTAGTCGCGTCCGCCCTCGGCGGCGCCGTAGCCCACGAAATGCTTGATGCAGGCGGCCATCGCGGTGGTGTCCCACTGCGTGCCCTGGTAGCCGCGCACCATGGCCTCGCCCATCCGGGCGTCGAGCCAGGTGTCCTCGCCGCTGCCTTCCGCGATACGGCCCCAGCGGGGGTCGCGGGCGATGTCGAGCATCGGCGAGAAGGTCCAGCGGACGCCCTGCGCCGTGGCTTCCAGGGCCGCGATGCGCGCCCCTTCCTCCACCAGCGCCGGATCGAAACTGGCCGCGAGGCCGAGCGGGATCGGGAAGACCGTATGGAAGCCGTGGATGACGTCGCGTCCCACCAGCAGGGGGATCCCCAGCCGGGACTCCTCCACCGCGATGCGCTGGAATTCGTTGATCCGGACCGGGTCCACCTCGTTGAGGATGGAACCGACCTGGCCGCTGCGCACGGACTCGGCATAATTCGAGACGGCGCCGCCTGCGGAGACCTGGTTCATCTGGCCGATCTTCTCGGCGAGGGTCATCTGCGCCAGGAGCCGGTCCACGCGGCGCTCCACTTCGGGCGTCGTGCCGATGGTGGAGGGCCGCGACGGCCGGCCGCAAGCGGCCGCCGCCACGGCGATCACCACCAGGAATAGGTTTCGTATCGTTTTCTTCATTGCTGTTTCTTATACACGCGCACGTAATCCACCATCATCGTGCAGGGCAGTGCGCTCTCGTCCACGCCGTTCCAGCCACCCCAGTCACCGCCCCAGGCGAGATTGAGCGTGATGTAGAACTTCTTGTTGAAAGGCCAGGTATTGTCGTTGCCGGACCTGTCGTTCTTGAACTCGAGCAGCGGCTGTCCGTCCACGTAGGTCCGGATATAGTCTTCCGTCCACTCGAGCGCATACACATGGTACTCTTCCTCCGCACCCGGAGTCAGGCGCTCCGCCGTCTTCTGGGTGTTCTTCACATGGTTGTAGGAAGCACAGTGGATGGAGGAGGAGGTGTATTCGGGATTCACGCCCACTTCCTCCATGATGTCGATCTCGCCGCAGGCGGGCCAGCCCTTGGACTGGTCGTCGGGCATCATCCAGAAAGCCGGCCAGGTGCCCTTGCCCTTGGGCAGGCGGATGGCGGCCTCCATATAGCCGTAGAGCCAGGATTCCCGGGTGTTCATGCGCGCGGAAATCACCTGCGAGCCGTCCTTGCGCGCCACGATCGACAGGGCGCCGTCCTTGACGAACGACGTCCGGCGGTCATCGGGCACGTAGCGCTGCAGTTCGTGGTTCACGCGGCCGGGGGCCCAGTCCTCGAAACGCCACTTCGTCTTGAGATCGTCCGAGCGGCCGGAGAAATCGTCCTGCCAGACCAGTTCGTAGCCCGCCGGGACATAGGCACCGGCGGGAACGGGCTCGCCGGCGCCCTGTCTCACGGACAGCGTCTGGACCTGGTCGCCGCTGCGGAAGCGGACGCTGGCGCTGCGTTCCTTGTCCGTATAACTGCGGTGGAAGGTCAGCTTCAGCTCGCCCGTCCCCTTGGCGACGGTCTTGGGAGAGATGTTGAACCAGTAGGCAATGTCGCTTTCCTCCACCGTCCAGGCGGCGTTGGCTTCCGTCTTGACGACGGCTTCACCGCCGGCGCCGTCACAGGACACCTCCGCCGCGGAGAAACGGAGCTCCGGGACGAAATTGGCCTGCGAGACCGTCAGCGAGGCCGTGGCCGTGCCGCTGGTGAAGCGGAGCGTGCCCTTGCGGGCGGAGCCGCTCACGTTGGGCTGCGCCGACACCTTCAGGATGCTCTCGCCCTTGTAGATCTGCGACGCGGAAGAGAGGGAATACCAGTCCTGCCCGTCCGTCTCCACGGTCCACACCGCCGAGGCGTCCACGCGCACGGTAGCGTCGCCGCCCTCGGGGCTGACCGTCAGTTCCGGGGAAGAGAAGGAGATCGTCGGCACGGCCGGTGCGGGCGCGGGATCGGGAAGCTTCCCGCCGCAAGCGGCGAGAAGCACGACAGAGGCTATCAGGGACAACATGCGTTTCATCAGTCGATGAATTCCTGGAACACGATGTCGGTGACCGTGACCTTGGTGCCGGCCGGCATGCGGCCGAAGTCGAAGATCACCTTCATGGCATCCGCATCCTGCGGCTTGGGATAGATATCCTTGAGCTTGTAGGCGACCGTGCCGGCCACGAGGCCGACGCCGTTGTCGTAGTTCAGCAGGTGGGCGTCATCCTCCTCGGGCTCATTGGCGATCTTGATCGTGATGGTGCCCGCCTCGGAAGAGGTGATGTTGGCGGAGAACTCGTAACGGTGGGAGTTCAGGGCCTGGATGTCCGTCAGCAGGGCGAACTGGCCCATCCACTCGCTGCCGCCGATTCCCTCGGGAACCGTCAGCTCGAAGCCGTTGCCTTCCAGGAGCTTGTAGTCCGCCGTGAGCAGACCGCTCCAGTCGGGACCGCTGAACCACTGGGAAACCGTCACCGCGGCGTCGGGCCAGAGGTTCACCACCTCGGGCTTCTCGCTGAGCGGGATGTGCTTCTGCAGGCAGAGTTCGCTGAGCGTGATCACCGTACCGGCCGGGAAGCGGCCGAAGTCGAAGACCAGCAGGATGCTCTCGGTGGCGTCGAACAGCATCTTGTCGGGCTCCTCGAAGAGGACGCTGCCGCCGCCGGGGACGGACACGTCGCCGTTGTAGAAGAAGGCGTCGTCACCGTCGGCCTCGGAGGTCATCTTGACCGTGGCCGTGCCGGCCTGGGAAGCGGCGATCTTGCAGGAGAAGTCGAAGCGCTCGCGGGCATCGGCAGGGATGCCGGTGTGGATCTTGAACTGGCCCATCCACTCGCCGCCGCCGATTCCCTCGGGGACGGTGATCACGATGTCGTTCTTGACGGATATGCCCGGCTCCAGGCCACCGGCCCAGTCAGCGCCGCTGAACCAGCTCTCGTAGTCCACGGTCACGCCCAGCAGGTTGGTCGGGGCGTTCGGACGGAACCACGCGTCTTCGGACTCCGGCTTCGGCTCCACGGGCTCCGGCTCGGGTTCCACCAGCTCGTCCTTCGGGACGAACATGAAGTACCAGGCGTTGCCGGGTTCGGCCGCGCTGCGGCACCACACGTACAGGAAGTGCTCGTTGAGCGTGATGATGTCATACTCGCTCACGCCGGTGTAGAAGCCCAGGAAGGCGCCGCCGCTGAGCGTCAGCTTGCCCGCCGCCTCGTCCAGGGTGAAGGTCAGGCCGTCGGCCGGGACGTAGGGGACGTCGAAGTCGCCCACGACCGGGTTGGCGGTGCCGCCCTTTCCGAGGTGGTTCATGCCGTTCTCGTTGGTGTAGATGTTACCCTGGTTCTGCCAGATGAGCTTGGTGCCCTTCTGGATGAAGGTGTACTCGTTCTCGTAGAGCGAGCAGCCGTCCTTCCCGTTCGGGTCGCACTGCCACCAGGCCGGACCGTTCGCCTCGGGCGCCGCGTTCACGTCACCCACGCCGAAGTGGCCCTTGTTGTAGCGGGCGAAGACCCAGGTCTTGCCCTCGGTGGCGTTGGCGCCGCCGGTCAGGGCGTTGAAGCCCGGGGTGTCCAGCAGGCCGTAGTCGTCGGCGGAGATGGTGACCACCTTCGAAACGGTGGCGGAACCGCCGGCGGTGTAAAGCGACATCGTCACGGTATAGTCTCCCTTGAAGGGATAGGTGGCGGAGACCTTGTCTCCCTTGACGGTCGTGCCGTTGCCGAGGTCCCACAGGGCCACGCCGCTCACGGACGAGTTATTCGTGAACTCCACGATGTTGGCCGACGCGGCGCTCGGGGAGAAGGAGAAGGAGAGTTGATCCTCCGAGGGGGCCTGGCCCAGCTTATGGGCGTCCAGGTCCATCGGGCGGCAGGAGAACAGCAGGGACGCTGCGGTGCCGAGCAGGAGGATGGCGTTGAATATCTTCTTCATGATTCGATTCAATTACGCGTGTAAACCATTAATAACCATTGTTCTGCTTGAGTTCGAACTCGCCGGTGCCGGCGGTGCGGCTCATCTCGCTCTGCGGGATCGGCAGGTACTTGTCCTTGGCCGGGTTGAAGGTGCGGACGCTCTGGTGGGCGTCGTCGCTCTCGCTCAGCACGGTCTGGGCGTCACCCCAGCGGATGAGGTCCCAGAAGCGCATGCCCTCGCCCACGAACTCCTTGCGGCGCTCGGCCTTGATGTTCTCCAGGTTCACGGGGATGGAACCCAGGCCGGCACGGCTGCGCACGAGGTCGAGGCAGTCCTGCGCCGACACGCCGCCGGCAGCGGCCGCGCCCTGGCAACCCACCAGCTCGGCATAATTGAGCAGGGTCTCGGCGTAGCGGAAGATGATCAGGTTGTTCGGATAGTTGAGGTCCACGGTACCGATCGGCGAACGCAGGGCGGTACGGGCGGCGTACTTCTTCTGGAAGAGGCCGGTGTCCTGGAAGCGCGGGCCGTAGGTGCCGGCCTCGAACTTGTTGATGGAACCCTCGCGGCGCACGTCGCCGTCCTCATACATATCCCAGGTGCTCTGGCGCACGGGACCGAAGCCCCAGCCGCCGCAGAAGACGGGATCGCTGAGCTCGTTGGGCGAGATGTAGGCGGGCAGGTTGGTGCCGCAGCCGGCCCAGGCATTGCCCCAGTCACGCTTGCCGTCGGAGATCTGGTTGGTCTCGAAGATGGATTCGGGCGTGAAGTCGTTCTCGTCGGCACCGGTCCACAGGGCGTCGAAGCCGATGAGGGTGTAGGCGCCGCTGGAGATGATCTTCGCCATGTCGGAAGCCACCTCGCCGTACTTGGACTGGTCGCCCTGGTACATCACCACGCGGGCCTTCAGCATATAGAGGGCGGCCAGGTTGGCGCGGGCCTGCTTGGCGGAGCCGTTGGTGCACATCGGGAACTCGTCACCCGCCTGGGCGGCGGCCGTCTCGGCGTCCGCGATGTCACGCATGATGCAGGAGTAGATCTCGTCGGCGCTCTTCTGCGGAGCCATGAAAGGATCCTCCAGCGGCTCGGTGAAGAAAGGAATGTTGCCGAAGAGCTTCCACAGGTGGTGGAGGTAGTAGGCGCGCAGGAACAGCGCCTCGGCGCGGTAGCCGGCCAGGCGGGCCTTGGCGGCATCGCTGTCGAAACCGACGGCGTTGTCGATGGCCAGCACGGTGTTGTTGGCCCGGGCGATGGCGGTGTAGTAGAGGCTCCAGATGCCGGACGGGCTCTCGGAAGCGGGGATCTGGAACAGGGACATGTGGTACATCCAGGACTGGTCGCCGGCATCACCGCCGCCCTTGTAGATATCGTCGGAACGGAGGTCGGACAGCAGCAGGATGTGGTTGTAGTTGAAGTTCGCGTAGGAGTCCATCAGGAGCGGCTGGTAGGCCGCGGTCAGATAGGACAGGATGGCGTTCTCGGTCGCTTCCGCTCCTGCCTCTCCCTGATGGGTCGCGTGGGCGGTGAGGAACTTGTCCCCACAGCTGGTCAGGACCACGCCCGCAAGGGCAACTGCCAAAATCTTATAGAGTTTCATATTCTTACAGCATTAAAGGATTAGAAGGTGATGGAAGCACCGACGGTGATGGTCCGGGCCTGCGGATAGATGCCGCGGTCCACGCCGATGGTGGTGTAGCCGTCGGAAGCCATTTCCGGGTCGAAGCCGTCGTACTTGGTGAGGGTGAGGAGGTTCTCGCCGGCCACATACACGCGCACGCTCTTGATGGCGATGGCGCGCAGGACCTTCTGAGGCAGGGTATAGCCGATCTGGGCGGTCTTGAGGCGCATGAAGGAGCCGTCCTTGACCCACAGGTCGGAAGAACGCCAGTTCTGGTTCGGGTTGGCGTTGGTCATGCGCGGGATGCGGTTGGAGGTACCCTCGCCGATCCAGCGGTCGAGGATCCACGCCGGGCGGTTCATCGCGGGGATGTCACCGCGCATCGAGTAATCGAAGATCTGGTTGCCGATGCTGCCCTGGAAGAAGAGGTTGGCGTCGAAGCCCTTCCAGTCGGCGGAGAAGGTGATACCGTAGGTCCAGTCCGGCATACCCTTGCCGATCTTGGTGCGGTCGTTGTCGTTCACGTAGCCGTCGCCGTTCCAGTCCACGAAGCGGACGTCGCCCGGCTGGGCGTTGGGCTGCATCAGGTTGCCGTCCTTGTCCTTGTAGGCGTTGATCTCGTCCCAGTTCTGGAAGATGCCGTTGGTCTTCATACCGTAGAAGTACGGCCAGACCTCGCCGTTGGAACCCTTCACGTAGTCGCCCACGCCGGAGGCGCCGTTGCTCTGGTACACGGCCTCGCCGGACTCGTTGCCGAGGTTGATCAGGCGGTTGCGGAGCAGGGAGGCGTTCGCGTTGATGGCGTAGTGGAAGTCGCCGACCTGCTGCTGCCAGCCGATCTCGAATTCAAAGCCCCAGTTGCGCATGTCGCCCAGATTGGACATCGGGGCGCCCTGTCCCACGTAGGACGGGATGGGCTTATTCATCAGCATGCCGTTCGTCTTCTTGTTGTAGTAGTCGAAGCCGAAGGTCAGCTTGTCGCCGAACAGGCGGGCGTCGAAGCCGAGGTCGACCTGCTCGGACTCCTCCCAGCGGATGGTCGGGTTGGCCAGGGCGGCAGGGGAAGAACCCGGCTGCATGGTGCCGTAGTCGCCGACGTTGCCGAAGTAGTACTCCTGGCCGGTGTCCATCAGGGAAGCGTAGCGGAAGTTACCGATGTTCTCATTACCGTTCTTGCCCCAGCTGGCGCGGAGCTTGAGCTGGTCGATCCAGCCCGGACGGTTGTTCTTGAACCACGGCTCGTTGGTGATGTTCCAACCGAGGGAAGCGGCCGGGAAGGTCGCCCACTTGTGGCCGGGGCCGAAGCGGGAAGAACCGTCGCGGCGGATCGTGAACTCGAGCATGTAACGCTCGTCGAAGTTGTAGTCGAAGCGGAAGAAGTAGGAAGCCAGGCGCTGATAGTCGTAGCCGCCGGTACCGCCGCTGGTGCGCTCGTCATCGGTGTCGCCGATGGCGGAATCGATGTAGGCCTTCGACGGGTTGGTCTCCTTGAGCTGGTAGTCGCTGCCGGAAACGTAGGTGTAGGAATAGCTCATCGCGGACTGGCCGAGCACGGCGCTGAAGTTGTGACGGCCCACCTGCTGGTTGTAGGAGAAGTAGTTCTCGGTCTGCCAGCGAAGGCCCTCGTTCATGCCCATATTCACCCAGCTGGTGAGCGTCTGGTTCATCGAGCTCTTATACTGCTCGAAGCCATAGCCGCGGTTGCGCCAGAAGGAGAGGTCCACGCCGTAGCTGCTCTTGAACTTCAGGCCGGGCATGATGTCCAGCTCGGCGCCGAAGTTGGCCACGAACTTGTGGGTCTTGTAGAGGGTGTTGGACGGGGTGTCCAGGTTCGCCACCGGGTTCGTCAGTTCTTGATAGCCGGTCGGCGGCAGGGAATACACGCGGCCGTCGGCGGCCACGATGGCCGTCGGGTGCTCCGCCAGGATGCGGGCGGCCTCGGCCTCGGAAGCGAACACCGGGATGGACGGGTTGAACGCCACGGCCGATCCCAAGATGGAACCGAACTCGGAATTGGTGGTGATGCCCGTCGAATTGATGTTGGAATAGGCGATGTTGGCCGTGAGGGTCAGTTTGTTCAGGAAGTCGCGCTCCTCCGTCTCATACGGGACGTAGGTGTTGTTGGAGCGGAGGGAGAGGCGGTCGTAGTTGGACTTGCCGTAGTTGCCGCCCACGATACCGTCCTGCTTGAAGTAGCCCAGGGACACGAAGTAGGTGGCCTTGTCGGTACCGCCGCTCACGGACAGCTGGTGCTGCGTGATGGGGGCGTTGTAGTTGAAGGTCTGGTCCTGCCAGTCGGTCCCCTTGCCGGCCGCGGCGATCTCGGCCGCGGTGTAGAGCGGGGCGCCGCCGTCGTTGATGCGGCCCTCGTTCATGATGACCATGTACTCGGTGGCGTTCAGGACCTCCTTCTTGCGCCAGGGGTTCTGCCAGCCGTAGCTGCCATTATAAGTAATGGAAGCCTGACCCTTCTTGCCGCTCCGGGTGGTCACGAGGACGACGCCGTTGGCTGCGCGGGCACCGTAGATGGCGGCGGAAGCCGCATCCTTGAGGATTTCGACGGAGGCGATGTCGGTCGGGTTCAGGTAGTCAATGCCGCCGTCAACAGGCATGCCGTCCACGATAAACAAAGGATCGGAATTATTGACGGTACCGATACCGCGGATCTTGATCTGGGAACCGGAACCCGGCTGGCCGGAGGCCTGGGTGATCTGCACGCCGGAGACCTTGCCCTTGAGGGCGTCGTTGACCGTCGAGGCGCGGACTGTGTTGAGGGCGTCGCCGTCCACCTTCGAGATGGAAGCGGTCACGACGCTCTTCTTCTGGACACCGTAGCCGATGACCACGGTCTCTTCCAGCATCTCGGCGTCGTCCTGCAGGACGATGCGGAGTTCGCGGGCCGCGGTGGCGGTCACGTTCTGGCTCGCATAGCCGATGCAGGAAACCTCCAGGGCGGCACCCTCGGCGGCGCGGAAGGAGAAAGCTCCGTCCACGTCCGTCATGGTACCGTTGGTCGTTCCCCGCTCAACCACGAAAGCGCCGACAATCGGCTGACCGGCCGTGTCCAGCACGACTCCCCTGACGGAGACGTTCTGGGCCAGGGCGACCAGGCTCAATCCTAACGAGAGGATCAGGGAGAAAAATTTTTTCATACGCTTTTTGAAAAGTTGGTGCGTTGGTTATTGTTTGTTTAAACGGATTTTCCGTTTGTTGTCGAAGGCAAATATAGGTGGCTTGCAAGCAGCTTCCGCCGACAAGAATGGAATAGTAGCGGATTTAAAAAGCCAACATCCTGACAAACAGGACATTGATCTTTTTACTATATGTGAAATTAGTAGTGGATATAAATGCCGGGAAGCGCTACTTTCCGATCATTTTCACCTGTTCCTCGAAGCGGTCGCGGTCGCCCAGGGCGGCGTTCTTGACCGCCACCTTGTAATTGTAGATGGTGCTCTGGGAATAGTGGAGCAGCGAGGCGATCTCGCGCGAGTCGTCCACGCCCAGGCGGATCAGCGCGAAGATGCGCAGCTCCGTATTCAGCGAACCCGGCTTGGGATGGAAGCGCGCGTCCTCGCGGATCAGCTCGTTGAAGCGCTCCACGAAGTCGGGGCAGATGGCCTGCAGGAAGGTCTGGTCGAAGGTGCGGTAGAACTCCTTGAGATTCTTTTCGGAACGCGTCGAGAGCGACAATTCCTTGAGCAGCAGGTCGGCCTTGCCCAGCTTGAGCAGGCCGCGGGCGTGGTTATCCTCGCTCTGCACGAAAGTGACGTTGTCGGAAAAACGGCGCAGGAAATCCACGATATAGCGCTCTTTCACGCGGTCGGTCTGCGAAAGCGCGCGGTTAAGCTCGCTGAGCGTGGCGTTGGCCGCCGCCAGCTGGGCGTTCCGTTCCTCGATCTCGCGCTGCGCCCGGGACAGGCGGCGCGAACGGGACACCAGCACCGTCAGCAAGATCAGCAGCGCGACGGTCAGCACGGCCAGCAGGATCGACGCGCCCTGGATCAGGCGCTGCGCACGCACGCGCCGGGCCGAATAGGCATCCTCGATCTCCATGAAGAACTGGGAGATCTGCCAGGGGCGCAGCTTGGCGTTGTAGGCGATGGCGTCCTCCTGCGCGATGCGCAGATAGCGGAACGAGCGTTCCACGTCCGTGGGGAGCACCAGTTGCGAGATGAGGGTCAGCGAGGCGTAGTCCTTGACGGAATTGATGATGTCGCTCTCGGCCGAACGCACCAGCCACTCTTTCCGTTCGGCGTCGCGGCCCCGGTGCTCGGCAATCACCGAACGCTCATAGGCATAGATCGCATAGGCGTGCTCGTCGGGCCGGGTGCCGGCGAGCAGCACGGCCGCCAGGCTGTCGGCCGACTCCAGCCGCTCCTGCGCCACCAGCTCGTCCAGGCGGAGCCGGCGCCAGTTCTCGGAATCCTTCTCCACCAGGCCGTACAGCTGCCGGCGGTATACGGCCTGGTCCGCGATCGGCGGACGCTCCACCATCCCGGAATTGCCCTCCAGGTCGTGGCTGAAGTCGTAGAGCGCCATCAGGTAATCCACCTTCAGCGGTGCCGACAGGGTACTGGTGTCCAGTTGCACGAACAGGCGGTTGTAGGCCTCCATATAGTGGCCGGCCTTGGCGTAGAGGTGCCCCAGCAGGATGGCGGCCTGGTTATAGCGGTCCGTATCCCGGATCTGCGCGGCCAGGTCGAGGCACTGCTTGAGGTAGAACTGGGTGGAATCGAAACTGTAGGAGAAATACTCCCGGGCCGCATACATCCCGTAGTCGAACAGCCGGCGGCGGCTGGTGGTGGACGCGGCGAGCCGGCGGATGCCCTCCAGCTGGTCCTGCTTGCGTGTCTCGTACATCGGACGGGCGGCCAGATAGCTGTCCAGCTCGTCCAGGCCCGGGCCGGAAGAGGCCCAGCCACGCGGGGCTGCGTCGCGGCAGGACGCGGCGAGCACACAGGTCAGCAGGGTGACGGCGAGAAGTTTCAGCGTCCGTGGCATAACTTCGCAAATATAAGCACTTCTTCCGGGATAAAAAATTACCTTTGCATAAACGAATCCCTCCGCCATGAAGCGTCTGCCCGCCCTCGGCCTCGCCGCCCTGCTTTCCCTCGTTCCGGCCCTCGCCGCGAACCGTACGGACTACGTCAACCCCTTCGTCGGCACCGACGAACACGGACACACCTTCCCCGGCGCCGTCGCGCCCTTCGGGATGGTCCAGCTCAGCCCCGACACCCGCCCCCAGGCGGGCGACTGGGACGGCTGCAGCGGCTACCACTACAGCGACGCGCTCATCTACGGCTTCAGCCACACCCACCTGTCCGGCACGGGCTGCGACGACCTCTGCGACATCCTGCTGATGCCCGGCCCGGGCGAACCCTCCGCCTTCTCGCACAGCCGCGAAAAAGCCGCCCCGGGCTACTACGAGGTGTTCCTGGACGGCCCGCAGGTGCTCGCCCGCCTGACCGCCGGACGCCGCACCGGGGTGCACGAATACAGCTTCCCCGCCGGCGGCAAGCCCCAGGTCACCCTCGACCTGCGCCACCGCGACCCCCTGGACGGTTGGCGCATCACCCCGCGGAAAGACGGCTGCAGCGGCTGGCGCCAGTCCAGCAGCTGGGCGCGCGGACAGGACGTCTATTTCTGGATGGAATTCTCCGCCCCGGCGAAATGCAAACTCCTCGACGGCGGGCGCAAGGCCGTGTTCACCTTCCCGCGCAACGCGCGGACCGTCACGGTACGGGTGGCCGTCTCCTCCGTCTCCGAGCAGAACGCCCGGGAGAACCTGCACGCGGAATACCCCGCGAGTTTCGAAGCCCAGCGCGCGGCCACGCAGGCCGCCTGGGAGGCCTACCTGGGCAAACTGGATTGCCCCTGGCGGGACGAGGAACACCTCCGGCGCTTCTACACCGCCCTCTACCACACCGGCATCCACCCCTCGCTCTACTCCGACGCTAACGGCGAATACCGCGGGATGGACCGCCAGGTCCACCGCGCCGACGGCTGGGAGCGCTACACCGTGCTCTCGCTCTGGGACACCTTCCGCGGCGAGCATCCCCTCCTGTGGGAGATCGAACCCGAGCGCAGCTACGACTTCCTGAAGACCTTCCTGTCCATCTATGACGAGGCCGGAAAACTGCCCGTTTGGGAACTCTGGGGCTACGAGACCAACTGCATGATCGGCTACAACGCCGCCCCGGTCATCGCCGACGCCATCGCCCGCGGCTTCACCGACTTCGACGTCGAAAAGGCCCTGGAGGCCCTCCTGGCCTCGTCCAGGCGGCCCGAATTCGGCCTGGACAGCTTCCGCGCCAACGGCCTGGTGCTCGCCGACGACGAGCACGAGAGCGTGTCCAAGACCCTCGAGTACGCCTACGACGACTGGTGCGTCGCCCAGGTGGCGAAGTACCTCGGCCGGACGGACATCTATGAAGAATACCTGACCTCCGCCCAGTACTGGCGCAACGTCTTCGACCCGTCCACCGGCTTCATGCGCGCCCGCCTCAACGGCCGCTGGTTCAGCCCCTTCGACCCGCGCGAGGTGAACAACAACTACACCGAGGCCAACTCCTGGCAGTACAGCCTCTTCGTGCCGCAGGACATCGCCGGTCTGATGGACGCGCTGGGCGGCGCGGACGCCCTGGAACAGCGCCTGGACGAGATGTTCAGCTCCGACGAACGCAACACCGGCCGCACCCAGGCCGACATCACCGGGCGCATCGGCCAATACGCCCAGGGCAACGAGCCCAGCCACCACGTGGCCTTCCTGTACGACTTCGCCGGGCGGCCCGACAAGCGCCGCGCCCGCGTGGAGCAGATCCTCGAGACGCTCTACTCCGCCGCCCCCGACGGCCTCTGCGGCAACGACGACTGCGGGCAGATGTCCGCCTGGTACGTCTTGGCCGCCCTGGACCGCTATCCGGTCACCCCCGGCCTCTGTCATCCTGAGCAAAGCGAAGGATCTCTCACCCGCATCCCGAAAACCATCGTGACCAACCCGGCCTTCGAGATGGAGAGCGACATCTTCGCGGACTCCCTGCGCGTGGCCATCCGCGGCGAAGGCCGCATCTGGTACCGCATCGGCGAGGGCGCCTTCCAGCCCTACGCGGGCCCCTTCACGGTCTATGAACCCTGCCGGATGGAAGCCTACGCCCAGATCGGGGAGCGCCGCAGCTTCACCACCCGCAGCGAAGTGCACCAGATCCGCCGCGATCGCACCATCGACATCCGCGCCCGCTACAGCCGCCAATACACCGCCGGCGGCGACGAGGGCCTGATCGACGGTTTCCGCGGCGGCCTGAACTGGCGCACCGGCGGCTGGCAGGGCTACCAGGACACCGACTTCGAAGCCGTCGTGGACCTGCTCGCCGAACGGGACCTTACCCGCGTGGGCGCCGGCTTCTGCCAGGACGCCCGCTCCTGGATCTGGATGCCGCGCTACGTCGAATTCTCCGTCTCGCAGGACGGCAAGGACTTCACCCCGGTCGCCCGCGTGGACAACACGATGGACGAACGCGACTACGAAGTGCGCATCTGGAACTGCGAAGCGGCCGTCAGCACCCGCGCGCGCTATGTAAAAGTGTTCGCGAAGAACATCGGCACCATCCCCGAATGGCACCCCGGCGCCGGCAGCCCCGGCTTCATCTTCATCGACGAAATCTGGGCCGAATAAGGATTATTCGCCAAAGAGTGTTATCTTTACGGCCCGCATGACCCTGAAAAGAGGAAAATACCGCAACGTCCTTACGGTGGCGTTCATCGCCATCATGCTCTTCAATTATGCCAACGCCAGCCTGTTCTGGCATTGCCACAAGATCGGAGAGCTCTCGGTCGTGCACTCCCACATCCACGGAAAAAGCCACGGGACCGGCAATTCCACCGGCGGCCACACGCCCGGACAGCTCCAGATCATCGACGTGATCTGCCACGCGGTCTATACCGCCGACGCCGTACCGGAAATCCACCTGGAGCGGCAGGACGTGCTCTGCTGCATCCTGGCGGCACCCGCCGTCCCGGCGGAGAGGCACGCCCGTACCGAAAGTTTCTCCCTGCGGGGGCCTCCTGCGCTGTTCTGACCCGTCCCGCGCCCCGGCGGCGCGCAACCGAGTACAAACAGACCAGCCCCCATTCCATGAAACACGAATACATCGCACTGATGCTCGCAGCATCGGTATTGTGCGGGTGCAAGGCCCGCCAGGGCCAGGGAGAGGACTCCCCGGCAGGATTCACCATACAAGGCAACGAAGTCACGGTCGAGGAAGGCTCCCCGCTGACGGACAAACTCGAACTCGCCTCCCTGGTCCGGGAAAACGGCAGCCAGGGCTTCACCGTCACGGCGAGCGTCTCGCCCCGTCCCGGCGGCTATGCGGAAGTCGGCGCCCCCTTCAGCGGGCGCGTCACCCGCATTCCGGTCCGCCTGGGCGACCGGGTGCACAAGGGGCAGGTCCTCTTCGAGATGTCATCCCCGGACTTCATGGCCGCCGTAAAGGAGTACATGGAGAACCGGAACGCCGCCTCGGTGGCCGCCGCCAACCTGAAGCGCAAGACCTCCCTCCATGACGCCGGCGTGGTGTCGGAAAAAGAATGGGAGGACGCGCGCCGGGAGGCCTCCGACGCCGAAACGGCCCTCGCGATGTCCCGCCAGGTCCTGTCCGTGTTCGGGGCGGATCCCGGCGCGGTGCAGCTGGGCCAGCCCCTGCGCGTGACCACGCCGGTCTCCGGGACTGTGGTCAGCAACACCCTGGTGCTCGGGCAACTCCTCGCCGATGACGACGAACCGCCGGTGGCCGTGGCCGACCTCTCTTCGGTCTGGGTGACGGCCAACGTACGCGAAGACGCCGCCCGCAGCCTCGCCCGGGGGCAGGAAGCCTCGGTGCTCCCGTCTTCCGGAGACCCGCTCCGCGGCACCATCTTCTACGTGGGCGACATCCTGGACGACAAGACCCGGACCATCCCGGTGGTGATCGAATGCGCCAATCCGGACAAGACGCTGAAGCCGGGGATGTTCGTCTCCGCCCGCTTCGAATCCGCCCTGAAAGACGTCCTCATCATCCCTTCCACGGCCGTCTTCCAGGGGCCGGACCACCAGTTCGTCTATGTCCGCCGGCAGGAGAGCCGCTTCGAGAAGGTACCGGTGAAGGTGGAAAGCCTGGACGCCGGGCGGATGCTGGTCCTCGAAGGCCTCGCGGAAGGGGAGACCATCATCGCCGACGGCGGGATCTATCTCAGCAGGTAGGGAGCCATGGACCGGATCTATCATTTCCTTCTCAAAAGGAGATGGCTGGTGGCGGCCGTCTTCCTCGTCCTGTGCCTCTTCGGCATCTACTCCTGGACAAGGCTGTCCATCGATGCCTACCCCGACATCGCCGACGTGACCGTGCACGTGGTCACGCAGATCCCCGGCCTGGCCGCCGAGGAAATCGAACAGCAGATCACCATCCCCCTGGAGAGGGCGCTGAACGGACTCCCTTCGCTGGTCATGCTGCGCGGCAAGAACGCCTTCGGACTCTCCCTGATCGTCCTGGTGTTCGAAGACGGCACCGACGACTACTGGGCCCGCCAGCGAGTCCTCGAGCGCATCGGAGAGGTCGATCTTCCCTACGGTGCCGTGCCGGAACTGAACCCGCTCACCTCCCCGACGGGCGAAATCTACCGCTACGTGCTGACAGGCGGCCCCGGCGTGTCGCTCCGCGAACTGACGGACCTCAACCAGTGGACCGTGATTCCCGCCCTGAAGCAGATCCAGGGCGTGGCCGACGTCAGCAACTTCGGCGGCCTGACCACTCAGTACCAGATCGAGATCGACCCGGCCGCCCTCGCGGCCTACGACCTCTCCCTGGACGACGTCACCGCCGCCCTGGAAGAGAACAACTCCAACGCCGGCGGCAGCATGCTCGCCGTGGGCGACGTGAGCTATGTCGTCCGCGGCATCGGTCAGGTCACGGACCTGGAAGACATGGGCCACATCGTGGTGAAGACCGAGGACGGCGTGCCCGTCCGCATCATGGACCTGGGCACCCTGAAATACGGCAACCTGGAACGCAAGGGCGTCCTGGGCTACGTCGATGACGAAGTGTCCATCAGCGACGGCGTGGAAGGCATCGTGCAGATGCTCCGCTACCAGAACCCCTCCCGGGTGCTGGAAAAGGTGCACGAGGTGGTGGACGACCTGAACGAGAACGTCCTGCCGGACGGCGTCCGCATCAAGACCTTCCTGGACCGCACGGAACTGGTGGGAACCACCCTCCACACGGTCGAGCACACCCTGCTCTTCGGCATGCTGCTCGTGATCGCGATCCTGCTGCTTTTCTTGGGCAGCCCCCGCAGCGCCCTGGCCGTCGCCATCACCATTCCGGTGTCCCTGCTCTTCGCATTCATCCTGATGAACCTGACCGGCATCCCGGCCAACCTGCTCAGCCTGGGCGCCATCGACTTCGGCATCCTGGTGGACGGCGCCATCGTGA
>CAMVGM010000018.1 GCA_947167015.1 uncultured Bacteroidales bacterium | reverse complement strand
CATCGACGTGAACGTCCGCAGGATCCTCAAGGCCCGCTTCGAGCTGGGCATGTTCGATCCCGCCGAGAAACTCCCCTGGGCGAAGCTCGGAGAGGAGACCCTGAGCAGCCCCGCCCATACCGAGCTGGCCCTCAAGGCCGCCCGCGAGGCCATCGTCCTGCTCAAGAACGAGGGGAACGTGCTTCCGCTCAAGAAGAGCGGGACCATCGCCGTCGTGGGCCCGAACGCCGACGACGCCCGCGTGATGCTGGGCAACTACAACGGCTACCCCACCGCCGCGAACACCCACACCATCCTGGACGCCATCCGTGACGCCGCCCCCGGCGCCAACATCATCTACGAACGCGCCTGCGACCTCGTGGAGCCGTCCATCACCACCCGTTACTTCTCCCGCATGGGCGGCGGCAAGGGCCTGCACGCCGAGTATTTCAACAACGTTGGCATGGAAGGCCCCGCCGCGGCCACGGTGGACTATGACGAGCCGCTCACGCTGAACACCACCTCCCCCGCCCTCGCCCACGAGGACTGCCCCTGGGCCGAAGGCGTCAACCTGACCGGCTTCTCCGCCCGCTACACCGGCAGTTTCACCGCCGACTACACCGGCGACATGATCTACTCCGTACGCGGCAGCGGCAAGTACAAGTTCACGGTGAACGGCGAGACCGTCGCCGAGCAGGCCGAAGTGCCCGCCGGCCGTTTCGGTGGCTTCGGCGGCTTCTTCCGGGGTTTCGCCCCCACCACCTTCCCGGTGGTCGTCGGCAAGACCTATGACATCCGGATCGAACTCGAGCAGCCCGAGGCCCGCTCCGCCTCCTTCTCCTTCGACCTCTACAGCCGCCGTCCCGCCGACCTGAAGGCCGTCGCGGCGCGCGTGAAGGACGCCGACGTGATCGTGATGGTGAGCGGCATCTCCTCCAACGAGGAAGGCGAGGGCCACGACCGCTCCTACATCGAACTTCCCGAGATCCAGCAGCAGCTGCTCGCCGAGATGGACGCCACCGGCAAGCCGGTCGTGCTCGTGAACGTGTCCGGAAGCGCCATCGCCTTCGGCGGCGTCGAGGACAAGTACGACGCCCTCGTCCAGGCCTGGTACGGCGGACAGGCCTGCGGCCTCGCGGTCGCGGACGTGCTCTTCGGCGATTACAATCCCGCCGGACGCCTGCCTGTCACCTTCTATGCATCTACCGACCAACTCCCTGATTTCCAGGACTATTCTATGGAGAACAGGACCTACCGCTACTTCCGCGGCAAGCCGCTCTATCCTTTCGGATACGGACTCAGCTACACCAGCTTCGGCTACGGCGAGGCGAAGGTCCAGGGCAAGCCCGCTTCGATGACGCTGACCGTCCCGGTGACCAACACCGGCGCCTGCGACGGCGAAGAGGTGGTCCAGGTCTATGTGAAGGCATTGGATGATCCGGGCGCCCCGATCAAGTCCCTCAAGGGCTTCAAGCGCGTGAAGATCGCCGCCGGCCAGACCGCGGACGTGACGGTGCAGCTCGGTGCGGGCGCCTTCGAGTTCTACGACGCTTCCATCGACGAGCTCTCGATCCGTCCCGGCCGCTACCAGCTGCTCTACGGCGGATCATCCCGCGATGAGGACCTCAAGTCCGTGGACGTGACGATCTAGGATCCGCAGCGCCCGACAAAAGCGCCGAACAGGGAAATCCAGGAGCTGTCGCCCTGCTGCAGCATCTTCTCCGGATGGAACTGGACGGCCCATACCCGCCCGGTCTCGAAGGCTTCCGGCAAGCCGTCCGCAGACCGGGCGGTGATTTTGACGCCCGGCGCCACGTCCTTGACCGCCTGGTGATGGAAGGAATTGACGGTCAGGGAATCCGTTCCGTAGAGTCCGGCCAGGACGCTGTCCGCTTCCAGCCCGATCCGGTGCTCCACCCCCCCGCCGTGCGCGACGGCCGTCCCGAACTGGGTCGGCAGGTCCTGGTACAGGGACCCGCCCAGCACCACGTTCATCAGCTGCGCCCCCCGGCAGATCGCCAGGATGGGCTTCTCCGAAGCGAGCGCGGCCCGGGCGAGCAGGCTGTCGCTGCGGTCCCGCAGGGAGTCCACGTGGACCGTCTCGTTCCAAACCTCCTCCCCATACCAGCCGGGCTGGACGTCCTCCCCGCCGGAAAGGATGAGGCCGTCGAGCACGCCCAGCAGGGCCTCCGCCTGCGCGGCGTCGGCCACGGTGGGCAGCACCACGGCGATGCCGCCGGCGCGCGCGACGGCTTCGGTATAGGTGGTGGCAAGCTGGGTGGCGCCGCTCGCGCTGCGCGAGCAGCTGATGCCGATCAGGGGCGTCTTGGGGGCGCTGCAGGCGACCGCCAGCAGCAGGGAAAGGGACAGGAAGATGCGTCGCATAGGCGTCAACGGATAAGATTCAGGAACAGGGTCACCACCCCGGTATTGATGATGTCCACGAACATCGCCCCGATGATCGGGACGATGACGAAGGGATTCACGGCATAGCGGTACTTGAAGCAGACCGCGGACATGTTCGCCATCGCGTTGGGCGTTGCGCCCAGGCCGAAGCCGCAGAGTCCGCTGACCAGCACGGCGCCGTCGTAGTCCCGGCCCAGCAGCGGGAAGGCCACGAAGCGGGCGAACAAGGCGATCAGGGCCACCTGCGCGAAGAGGATCAGGCAGAGGGGCAGGGCCATCGAAGCGAGTTCCCAGAGCCGCATCGTGGACATGGCCATCCCCAGGAAGAGCGACAGGCAGAGGTCGCCGGTGGCGACGATCTTCTCGGGATGCGCCCAGGCTTCCCAGCGGGGCAGCAGGCCCAGGGTGTTGCGCAGGAAGGCCGCCGCCAGCAGCGAGCCGAAATAGGTCGGGAAGGTGATGCCGGTCAGCGCCAGCAGCTTGCTCAGGCAGGAGCCCAGCGCCATCGCCAGCAGGATCAGGCAGACCGCGTACAGATAGGCGCGGAAGGTGTTTTCATCCGAGTGCAGATACGCCTCCTGCGCGGCGGGAGACGCCTCCACGGCTTCTACGCCCGGCAAGCCGTCCTGCGCGCCGGACGGCTCCGCGAGCCGTTTCCGGCGGATCAGCGACTCGGCCAGCGGCCCGCCCAGCAAGGACCCGGCCACCAGGCCGAAGGTAGCCGCCGCCATCGTCACGGACGAGGCCCCCTGCAGCCCCAGTTCTTCCAGCAGCGGCGAGAAGCCGCCCGCCGTCCCGTGCCCGCCGCACATCGGGATGGAACCGGCGGCCATGCCGAACAGCGGGTCCATCCCCAGCCCCCGGGCGAGGCCGACCGAAAGGAAATTCTGCGCCACGATCAGCACGGCCACCAGCAGGATCATCACCAGGAGCGGCCGCCCGCCCGTACGCAGCACGTGCAGGTCGGACTGGAAGCCCACCGAGGTGAAGAAGACGAGCATGAAGATGTCCCGGAGGGTACCGTCGAAACTGCACTCTACGCCGAAAAATCCGTAGAGGGCCAGCGTCAGCAGGGAAAACAGCAGGCCGCCGGACACCGGTGCCGGGATGCAGAAGCGTTTCAGGAAAGGGACTTTCCGGGTCAGCAGCAGGCCCAGGAGCAGGGCGGCGACGCCCACTCCCGCGCTTTGGAACATGTCCAGGGTAACCGCGTGAACCTGCATGCCTCTTGGGAACGATCGTTTCCCAAATGTACGAATAATTGGAATAAACACTATCTTTGCAGGGCAAAAAACCACATTCGGAATGGGTTCAGCAAAATGGATAGTCGGCCTGCTCGGCTGGGTGGCCTGGGGTCCCATCGGGGCCCTGCTCGGGTTCCTGGCCGGATCCGCCGTGGACAAATACATCGAGATAGCCAGGCAGCTCCCGGGCTACGGCGACGGCCCGGCCCGCAGCGGCAATCCCTGGCAGCAGCAGTCCGGAAACCCCCGGCCGCAAGGTACATCTTCCCGCGGCTACACCGCCCAGGAGCAGCGCAACAGTTTCTTCGTCAGCATGCTGGTGCTTTCCTCCGCCGTCATCAAGGCCGACGGACGCACCCTGGAATCCGAACTCGACTGCGTCCGCAGTTTCATCCGGCAGAATTTCGGCGAGAGCGCCGTCTCCGAGGCGATGCGCATCCTGGACGGCCTGAACCGCCAGCAGGTGAACGTCTATTCGGTCGGTTCGCAGATCGCGGACAACATGAACTACTCGCAGCGCCTGCAGCTCTTCCACTACCTGGCGCGGATCGCCAATGCCGACGGCGATTTCAGCAAGTCGGAAAAAGGCGTCCTGGAAGCCATCGCCGCCGCCATCCGCCTCAACGCTTCCGATGCCGCCTCCGTCATCGCGATGTACTACCGGGACACGGATTCCGCCTATTCCGTGCTGGGAATCTCCCCGTCCGCCACGGACGACGAGGTGAAGGCCGCCTACCGCCGGATGGCGATGAAGAACCATCCGGACAAGGTGGCGACGCTGGGACCGGAGGTGCAGAAAGCGGCCGAAGAGAAGTTCCGCAAGATCCAGCAGGCGTACGAAAGCATCAAGAAACAGCGCGGAATGAACTGATTTTCCGGAAAGATTGCTATATTTGAGAGCAATTATTCCGTTTTATGAAATCATCCACGGCGACTTTCATCCGCGATCTCGTCATCAATTTCGTGGCCATTTTCCTGGGAATCATCATCACGTTCGCAGTCCAGGCGCGCATCGACCGCTCCCTCGACAAGAAGGAGATACGCTCCGCCCTGGAACTGGTCCGCAATGAACTGACCGCCAACATGGAAGACATCGTCACGATGTCCGACTACATCCGAGACGAGCGCCGTTCCGCCGAGTATCTGCTCGCCCACAAGGACAACCTGGCCAAGTGCCCTGCAGATTCCGTGAACTACCACGGCGGCGTGCTCTTCGCGGACGCCGAACTGTCCGTGAGCAGCGACGCGCTGGAAATGCTGAAATCCTCCTCGATGTTCCAGAAGATCGGCGACAGCCGCCTGTCGATGAAGATCGTGCGCGCCTACGATTCCTGCCATTCCGCGGCGTCCAACCTCAACAACCACGTGGCCACCCGCAACGCCTTCTTCTCCCGCTCCATCAACGAGCAGAACGTCGGCCGCATCGCCCCCGACGGGCACGTTTCCATCAAGGAACTCATCCGCACCTCCTACGGCCTGTATTCCATCCGTCAGACCGCCGCGCTCGCCCTGCCGGAGAACTACGTCGACCTGACCGACGTCGAGGATGCCCTCACCGCCATCGACCAATACCTGCAGAAAGGCCGCCGTTTGGAGAAACGCCGATAATTCCCTATATTTGGATATCAATTCTATTTTGCCATGCCGAAACTCAGTCCCGAGAATCCGTCCAAGGTCGTGATCGTCCATCATCCCCCGCAGCCTGAATCAACCCAAAAGGGAGGCAACGCCACCAAGTGCGCGGCCCCGGCGGCTTCCAAGAAACCGTGCAAGCGCCCGGCCCAGCCGCAGCCCAAGAACGACAAGATTGAAAAACCCGAACCGGACGCCAAGGCTGTCCTCAAGGATAAAACTGTCCGCTGACGAAGTGAAAAGAGTTCTTGCCATCCTGCTACTGGCCGGCAGTTTTTTCAGCGTATCCGCACGGACGCCTGACGGCTTCATCGGTCGGGTAAGCGATATGCTGACGCGTCCCAACCCGCGCCTGGACACGAACTACATCGCCCACCCGGTCTATCCTTGGACGGTTTCCCTCCGGAATGACCTGTTCCGGACCGGGACGACCGTGGATCTGAACGTCGATTATTCTTTTGGGGAAGGAGAGAATCTCCAGTACAGTGTGCTGACCGGCCTGTATTCGCCGCTCGCCGTCAAGACGAGCCTCTACGTTTCATACGGTGCGCTCAAGTTAGGTTTCGGCTTCGTAATTGGGAAAAAAGGTGCGGCCAAATCCAATTCCTTCAGCCTGCTCCGCCCGGCATACGGACTGAATTTCCAGTACTTTAGCATCAAGGGGTTCCCGGAAATCACTTTTTTCAACCAAGAAGGGAGCTCGGGCGATCCGTATATCCCGAATTACGACGCGATCCTGCACACCATCTCCGCGGATACCTATTACGCCTTCAACAACAAGCGTTATATCTACAACGCCACCTACACGGCTTATCATCTGCAGAAGAAATCCGCAGGATCCTTCCTGCTGACCGGGAAATACCAGTACGGAGACCTGAGGCTGCCCCTGGACGACGCGAGCACCCTGCTCAGCAACGAAGGCGTTGGCCGCTACAGGACCCACCAGTTCTCCCTGGGCTTCGGTTACGGTTTCAACTGGGTTCCCTACCACCGGGATGCGACGGACGAAGACCCAAGCACGCTGCGCAATTTCACCGCCAACATCACCTTCGTCCCCATGGTGGTCGTCTCCAACCGGATGTTCTACACCAAATACACGTACTTGGACACCGAGGTGTTCCAAGTCAATGAAGGCGACACCTTCCGGCTGTGGGGCGGCATGGGCTTCGACATGATCGCGCGCTGCGCCCTGTGCTACACCTTCGGGCGTTATTCCCTGGGAGCGACCTTCAATTACAACCGGTTCAGCATGATCGGCACCGACCAGTACTCTCCGCTGGAGGGAGAAATCTCCACAGAGACGATGACCAACCGTTTCTACGACTGGTCGACCAGCCTGCGTTTCGACTACAGGTTCTGAAAAACATTCCCGCCCAGGAACACCTGCCGGATGAATGGCGTCTGGTAGGTGTAGGGCAGTTTTGTCAGGTTCCAGCCGGGATGCGTCAGGATCAGGTCCGCCCGCTTGCCCCGGGTGACCGAGCCGGTCACCCCGCTCACCCCCATCGCGCAGGCTCCGTTGAGCGTCACGGCATTGAAAGCCTGCGCCGGCGTCAGCCGCATCCGGATGCACGCGAGCGCCATCACGAAGCGCATGTCGCCGGAAGGCGACGAGCCGGGGTTATAGTCCGAGGCCAGGGCGAGAGACAGTCCGGCCTCGATGAAGGCACGTGCCCGCCCGTAGGGGATCCCCAGGAAGAAAGACGAACCCGGCAGCATCACGGGAATTGTATCCGAAGCGCGCAGCGCCTCGATCTCGGCCTCCGTCGTACGCTCGAGGTGGTCCACCGACAGCGCCCGGTGCTTCACGCCCACCTGCACGCCGCCGCTGACCGCGAGTTCGTTGGCGTGGATCTTGGGCCGCAGGCCATGTGCCGCGGCGGCAGCGAGGATGCGGTCGGTGTCCGCCGGAGAGAAAAAGCCTTCGTCGCAGAAAACGTCCACGAAATCAGCGAGTTCCGCCGCCTGCGGCAGCATATCGACAACCGCCTGGACATACGCATCCCGGGTATATCCCCGTCCCACGGCGTGGGCGCCGAGGAAGGTGGCGCGCACCGTGGCGGGCACGCTTTCGCGGATGCGGCGGATCACCCGGAGCATCTTCAGTTCGTCCACGGGGTTGAGCCCGTAGCCGCTCTTGATCTCGATGGCGCCGCTCCCCTTCGCCATCATCTCCCGGACGCGCGCCAGCGACTGCCGGTACAGTTCCTCCTCGGACGTGGCGTGCAGCAGGTCGGCGGAATTCAGGATACCCCCGCCCCGGGCGGCGATCTCTTCGTAGCTGCGTCCCTCGATCTTGTCCAGGAACTCGCCTTCCCGGCTGCCGGCATAGACGACGTGGGTATGGCTGTCGCAGAATGCGGGCATCAGCATCCCGCCCTCCGCATCGACGGCTTCCCCGCCCGGGCAGTCCGGCATCGGACCGAAGTCCGCGATGCGTCCGTCTTCCACCTGCAGCCAGGCGTCCCGGAGCGTGTCCACCTGCGACATCTCCGCGCCACACTTGCGGTCCACGCCCGCGGGAACGATCCCGACGAGTTCGCCTATGTTCTTGATAATCATAGATAATCTTCCTTCCGGATGAATCGCACCGTCTTTTCGATCAGCGGGTGCATGTAGGTGTCGTTGTCGATGAAGGGGACCTCCTTGCGGTAGTCTTCGAAGATGCGTTCCAGGATGGGCGAACTCTTCGCCGGACGGCGGAACTCGAGCGCCTGGGCGGCGTTGAAGAGTTCGATGGCCAGGACCGTTTCCGTATTGTCCACCACGCGGACCAGCTTCGTCGCCGAGTTGGAACCCATGCTCACGTGGTCCTCCTGCCCCTGAGAAGACGGGATGGAATCGCAGGAGGCCGGCCAGCAGAGACCCTTGTTCTGGCTGACGATGTTGGCGGCGGTGTACTGCGGGATCATGAAACCGCTGTTCAGGCCGGGATTCGCGACCAGGTACTTGGGCAGGCCGCGCAGGCCGTGGATCAGCTGATAGGTACGGCGCTCGGAGATGCTGGCCAGTTCGGACATCGCGATGGACAGGGCGTCCATCGGAATGGCGATGGGCTCGCCGTGGAAGTTGCCGGCCGAGATGATCATGTCCTCGTCCGGGAAGATGTTCGGATTGTCGGTGGCGGAATTGATCTCGTTCTCGATCACCGACTTCACGTAATTGATGTTGTCCTTCACGGCGCCGTGCACCTGCGGGATGCAGCGGAAACTGTAGGGATCCTGCACGTGCTCCTTGGGGCGGCGGATGAGTTCGCTGCCCTCCAGGGTGGACATGAACTTCTTGCCGGTCTCGATCTGGCCCGTATGGGGCCGGATGAGGTGCGTCAGCGGCAGGAAGGGCTCGATGCGGCCGTCATAGGCGTCCAGGGACATCGCGGCGATGCGGTCGGCCCAGCGGGAAAGGCGCATGCTCTTCAGCAGCGACCATACGGCGTGGGCGCTCATGAACTGCGTGCCGTTCAGCAGCGCCAGGCCTTCCTTGGACTGGAGCGTGATGGGCTCCCAGCCCTTCTCGGCCCAGACTTCCGCGGCAGGGCGGATCTCCCCTTTGTACAGTACTTCGCCCAGGCCGATGAGCGGGAGGCTCAGGTGCGCGAGCGGGGCCAGGTCGCCCGAGGCGCCGAGCGAGCCCTGCTGGTACACCACCGGAAGGACGTCCTCATTGAACATGTCGATCAGGCGCTGCACCGTGACCAGCTGCGCGCCGGAATGGCCGTAGGAAAGGCTCTGCGCCTTCAGGAAAAGCATCAGCTTGACGATCTCGGGCCGGACCGTCTCCCCCGCCCCGCAGGCGTGGGACATCACCAGGTTGTGCTGGAGCTGCGAGAGCTCGTCGGCGGGGATGGTGACGTTGTACAGGGAACCGAAGCCCGTGGTGATTCCGTACAGGGGCCGTTCGGGGTCCGCCATCTTGGCATCCAGGTAACGGCGGCACTTCAGGATGGCCTGGGTCGCTTCTGCGGAAAGGACGAGGGTGGCGTGCGAATCGATGATTTCTTTGAGGCGCTCGAGGGTCAGGCGCCCGGTGGAGATGGCGTGAATCATAGTTCTTTCAAAGTTTGACGGATCAGTTTTTCATCGGAAAGGTTCGGCAGGGTGACCTGCAGGCCCGGGGTGCGGGCCATTTCGCGCTCGATGGCGGTGCGGGCGCCGTCGTTCCGGGCCCAGCTGCGGCGCGCGATGCCGTTGTTGACATCCCAGAAGAGCATCTCGCGGATATGGCGCGCGGCATCTTCGGAACCGTCGATGACCATCCCGAAGCCGCCGTTGATCACCTCGCCCCAGCCCACGCCGCCGCCATTGTGGATCGACACCCACGTGGCGCCGCGGAAGGCATCCCCGATGACGTTCTGCACGGCCATGTCGGCGGTGAACTGCGAACCATCGTAGATGTTAGAGGTCTCCCGGAAAGGCGAATCGGTGCCGGACACGTCGTGGTGGTCGCGGCCGAGCACGACCGGACCGGACAGTTCCCCGCTGCGGATGGCCTCGTTGAACGCCAGGGCGATCTTGGTACGGCCCTCGCAGTCGGCATAGAGAATGCGCGCCTGCGAACCCACCACCAGGCGGTTGCGGCCCGCCTCTTCGATCCAGTGGATGTTGTCGCGCATCTGGCCCGCGATCTCCGCGGGAGCCGTGGCGGCGATTTCCGAGAGGACCTTCACGGCGAGCGCGTCGGTCTTCGCGAGGTCTTCCGGCTTCTCGCTCAGGCAGACCCAGCGGAAGGGGCCGAAGCCGTAGTCGAAATACAGCGGCCCCATGATGTCCTGCACGTAGGAAGGATAGCGGAAGCGGCCATCGGGACGGAGCACGTCGGCCCCGGCGCGGGAGCTCTCCAGCAGGAAGGCGTTGCCGTAGTCGAAGAAATACATCCCCTTGTCCGCCAGGCGGTTGACGGCGGCCACGTGGCGCCGCAACGAAGCCCGGACGGCCTCCTTGAAGCGCTCCGGGTCCTCCGCCATCATCCGCTTGGATTCCTCCAGCGTCAGCCCGACGGGGTAATAGCCGCCCGCCCAGGGATTGTGCAGGGAGGTCTGGTCGGAGCCCAGGTCCACCCGCACTTCCTCGTCGGCGAGGCGTTCCCAGAGGTCCACCACGTTGCCGACATAGGCCAGCGACACCACTTCCTTCGCGGCCACGGCCTTCCGGATGCGGGGAATCAGTTCATCCAGGTCCGCGTGGAGCTCGTCCACCCAGCCCTGCTCGTAGCGCTTGCGCGCGGCCAGCGGGTTGATCTCCGCCGTCACGCTCACCACGCCGGCGATGTTGCCGGCCTTCGGCTGGGCCCCGGACATGCCACCCAGGCCGGCCGTCACGAAGAGCAGGCCGCCCCGGTCGTCTCCATCCAGGCCCTTGGCTTTCAGTTGCTTGCGTGCGGCGTTCATCACCGTGATGGTGGTGCCGTGCACGATGCCCTGCGGGCCGATATACATATAGGAGCCGGCCGTCATCTGGCCATACTGGCTCACGCCGAGCGCATTGAAGCGCTCCCAGTCGTCCGGTTTGGAATAGTTCGGGATCACCATGCCGTTCGTCACGATCACCCGCGGGGCATCCCGGTGGCTCGGGAACAGGCCCAGGGGGTGGCCGGAATACATCACCAACGTCTGCTCGTCCGTCATCGTGGCGAGGTAGCGCATCGTCAGGCGGTACTGCGCCCAGTTCTGGAAGATGGCGCCGTTGCCCCCGTAGATGATCAGCTCGTGCGGATGCTGGGCCACGCGCGGGTCCAGGTTGTTCTGGATCATCGCCATGATGGCCGCGGCCTGGCGGCTCCGGGCGGGATACTCGTCCACCGGACGCGCATACATCTCATAGGACGGGCGGAAGCGGTACATATAGATGCGCCCGTAATCGTGCAGTTCCTGCGCGAACTCCTTCGCCAGCACGGCGTGGTGCCGCTCCGGGAAGTAGCGCAGGGCGTTCTTCAGGGCCAGCACCTTTTCTTCTGCAGTCAGGATATCCTTGCGCCTGGGGGCGTGGTTGATGGCGGGATCGTACGGTTTGACGGCCGGCAGTTCAGCGGGGATGCCGGCCAGGATCTCTTCTTGGAACTTGTTCATTGCCAATCAGATTTCTATGTGCTTGTTTACTTCGGCGAGAATTTCCTCTTCCAGGGCGCGGGCTTCCCGCTCGATCTCGCCCGCCCGGGCGAGCAGCGGCTCCGCGGGACCGCGGTCGGACAGCCCGGCGGCGTTGATGCGGACGTTCAGGTGCGCCCCGCGCACGGCGGCCAGGGCGGCGAGCGCGGCCACGCCGGCATCGGAAGCCGACGCCGGATTGCCTTCGCGCGCCATCGCAAGCGCAAGCGGCAGCGCCTTCAGGGACGCTTCCATCGTCTTCAGGGGGACGCTGGCGGCATACAAGGTCGCTTCCTCGAGGGCGGCGGCGCGGGCGGCCTTCTCCTCCGCAGTCCCCTTCGGCAGGCCCAGCGCGTCCATGATGCGGTTGAACGCAGCCGTATCCTCATCCACCAGGGCGGTCAGTTCACCGAGCAGCGCCTGACCCTGTTCCGCCACGTCGGAAAACTCTTTCCAGCGCGCGTCCCAGCCGCGTTTGTGCGCGGACAGGTTGGCGACCATCGTGGCGAGGGCGGCGCCCAGGGCCCCCATCGCGGCAGACACGGAACCGCCGCCCGGCGCGGGCGACTCGGCCGCCGTCTCGGCGATGAAATCCTTCAGGCGCATGCGCACCAGGCGCTCACGCACGGCGGCCTGCGTCTCGTCTTCCATCAGGTATTCGATCACCTTCTGCCGGGGCTCGAAAGGTTTCAGGTCGTCCAGCGACATGGACTTGACGGCGATCTTGAGGATCTCGTCCTCGCTGACGCCCAGCGAGCGGCACTGCTTTTCCAGATAGAAACGGCCGGCGTCCAGCAGCACCCGGCGCGGCACCAGGCCTACGATCTCCGTGCCCGTGACACGCAGCCCGCGCGCTGCGGCGGCACGGCAGACCTCCTCGAAGGCGACGTGCAGGGGCGTGGCGTCGATGTCGGTGATGTTCATCGACACCTGCGCGATGCCGTATTCGTCGATGTACCAGCCGATGGCCTTGCAGCCCTTCAGCGTGCCGGGAATCCAGATCTGGTTCCCGTCGGCGTCCTTGAGCAGCTTCCCGGTCAGGGAGCCGCCCTCGCGCGCCTTGCGCCCTTTTTCGCGGACGTCGAAGGCCACGGCCATCGCCCGGCGGGTCGAGGTGGTATTGAGGTTGAAGTTCACGGCCACGAGGAAGTTGCGGGCGCCCACGTTGGAGGCGCCGCTGCGCGCGGCCGTCTCGCCCCAGGCGCCGCAGAAGTCGGGCCTGCGCTCCGGGTCGGCGATCTTTTCCGGCAGGGCTTCGTATTCCCCCGCACGGCACACCGCCAGGTTCTTCCTTTCGGGCCGGAAAGCGGCGGCTTCGTAGCAATAGCACGGGATGCCGAGTTCTTCGAACATCCTTTTCGCGAGTCCGCGGGCCAGGACGGCACATTCTTCCAGGGTGATGCCGGAAACGGGGATGAGGGGGAGCACGTCGGTGGCGCCGCTGCGGGGATGGGCCCCGTGATGCCGGCGCATGTCAATGAGTTCCTGCGCCTTGCGCGATCCGCGGAAGGCCGCCTCGACGACCGGTTCCGGCGCACCTACGAAGGTGACGACGGTGCGGTTGGTCGCCTCGCCCGGATCCACGTCCAGCACTTTCACGCCCTCCACCGAGGCGATCGCGGCGACGATGGCGTCGATGACCGCCCGGTCGCGTCCTTCGCTGTAGTTCGGGACGCATTCGATGATTCTTCGCATAAGAGGTTATCAGTTTAGTGTATCAAAGATACCGATTTTTCGTATCTTCGCAAACGATATGAAAGGAAAACACCTTTTTGCCGCCCTCCTCGGCCTCGTTGCGGCCGCCGGGAACGCCAGGGCGGATGAATTCCCCGCCTCCGACCCCCGGATCACCTGGGTCGGCCGCACCGAGGTCCGCGACGGCGACGTGTCCTTCGACTGGAGCGGCGTCTATGCCATCGTAGAATTCTACGGGAACGAGCTGCAGCTGCGCGCCTCCGACAGCGGAAAAGATTATTTCAGCGTCTGGCTGGACCGCCAGGACATGGGCGCGGAACCGGACCGGACCTTCTGCCTGCAGAGCCGCGACACCGTCGTGACCGTCTGCGAGGCGCCCCACGTCAGCAAACCGGTGCCGCACGTGGCCATCATCCAGAAGCGCACCGAGGGCGAGCAGGGAACGGCCTCCTTCCACGCCTTCATCGCCCACGACCTCGGGCAGGCGCGGCCGGTGCGCGAGCGCGTGCTCGAATTCATCGGCGACTCCTACACCTGCGGTTACGGCACCCTGAGCAACCGGGCGACAGACCCCTTCACCCCGGAGACCGAGGACTGCGGGAAGACCTACGCCGCCATCATCGCCCGCCACTTCGGCGCCGACTACTGGCTCATCGCGCATTCCGGGATGGGCGTGGCGCGCAACTACGGCGACAAATTCCCGGGACACTATATGCCCGACCGCTACCTCCAGACCTTCGATGAGAAGAAGCAGCCCGCCTGGTCCGCCCAGAAATACGGCGTCACCCCGGCCCTGACCGTCATTTATCTGGCTACCAATGACGTATCCGGCCAGAAACAGCCTACGCGCGAAGCCTTCGTGGCGAACTACCTCCGCCTGATCCGGAGCGCGAAGGAGAATTACGGTGCCGACCACCCCGTACTCTGCATCGTCCCGAAAGGGCGCGACCTGATGTTCGATTACATCAAGGCCGCCATGCTGCAGTGCAAGATGAAGAACGTGACCTACATGGTCCTTACCAGCAAGGTCCACGACAGCGCGGGCGAACTGGGCGCCAGCCGCCATCCCAATTACGCCGGGCAGTTGAAAAAGGCCTACGCCATCATCCCGTACGTGTCCACCCTGACGGGCTGGCCGCTGGAAAAAGAGGTCCTCGAATAGCCCATGAAGCATTCGCTCGCCGCTTTCGCCGTCCTGGCCGCCGCCCTGCTCTGCGTCGTCGCCTTCGCCCGCTTCTGCCCGCCGCAGAACCCGGAGAAGGGCCTGCGGCGCCTGGACCTGAGCGCCTGGAACTTTCCCGGGAAGGACACCCTCGTCCTCCCGCCCATCCCCCCGCCGGAACCGGTTCCGGAGCCCGAAGGGCCCGACACCAGCGCCCACCGGATCCTGTTCGTGGGCGACTCGATGGTCGAAGGCCTGCGTTACCGCCTCTCGCAGTACGCCACGGCCAACGGTCACACGATGCAGTGCGTCATCTGGTACAGTTCCTCCTCCAAATACTGGGCGAAGGGCGACACGCTGACGCATTTCATCCGCAAGTTCGACCCCACCTACGTCTTCCTCTGCATCGGCGCCAACGAGCTCTTCGTCAGGAATTTGGACGAGCGGGAGGCCGCCGTGGGCAAGATCATCGGCGAGATCGGCGACCTGCCTTTCATCTGGATCGGCCCGCCCAACTGGAAACCCGATACGGGCATCAACGACATCCTGCTGCGGCACTGCGGGAAGAAGCGTTACTATCCCAGCCTCCGGCTCCAGTACCAGCGCGCCAAGGACGGCGCCCATCCGGTCCTGGCTTCTTACAACATGTGGGCGGATTCCGTGTCCACCTGGCTGCGGGATTCCTCAGCCCACCCCATCCGCTGGGACATCCCGGAGAAAGATACTCCCAAGACCCACGGCGTGACCATCCTCTCGCCGCCTAAAGACTGACGCCCCGTGAATTTCATCAGCATCGGCTTCTGGGCGGCTTTCTGCGCCTTCTTCCTGATTTACATCTTCGTCCGGAGATGGAACAGGACGGCCATGCTCTTGTGGGTGCTTGCTTTCGACTTGTTTTTTTTCTGGCAGGCCAACGGCTGGCTGATGTTGCTGCTCCCCGCCACCGCCGCCGTCAACTACTTCCTGACCGAACTGCTCCGCAAGTCCGCCGGGCTTGCCTTCTCCAGCGCGGCGTCCTCGCACGGCGCCCGCGGCAAGGTGCTGCTGGCGCTGATTATCCTGCTGGACCTGGCGGCGCTGGTGTATTTCAAGTACAGCGGCTTCTTCGTGGAGGGTATCCTCAACCCGCTGCTGAAGAGCAACTTCGCCGTGGGCGACATCGTCCTGCCCATCGGCATCTCCTTCTATACCTTCCAAGCCATCAGCTATTCCGTGGACGTCTATCGCGGCAAGTACGAAGGCCGCCCGGATTTCCTGGAATTCTGCTTCTACCTCTCCTTCTTCCCGCTGCTGCTCGCCGGCCCGATCACCCGCGCCGGCCGCTTCCTGCCGCAGATCCGGCGCAACGAACCCGCCACGCGCCACGAACTGCGCCTGGGCTTCTGGCTCATCATCTGCGGCCTGCTGAAAAAGGGCGTGATCGCCGACTACCTGGCGGTCTATAACAACCTGGCCTTCGACAGCCCCGTCTCCTATTCCGGCTACGAACTCCTGATGGCCGTCCTGGGCTACACGATGCAGATCTACCTGGATTTCTCCGGTTACAGCGACCTTTCCATCGGCATCGCCTCTCTGATGGGCTTCCGCCTCGACGACAACTTCCTCTTCCCCTACCGCTCGCTCAACCTGACGGAATTCTGGCGCCGCTGGCACATCTCCCTGTCCACCTGGTTCCGGGACTACGTCTATATCCCCCTGGGCGGCAACCGGAAAGGGCTGGCGCGCACTCTGCTCAACAACTTCCTCACCATGGTCGTGGCCGGGCTCTGGCACGGTTCCACCTGGATGTTCGTCCTCTGGGGCGCCCTGCACGGGGCGGGCCTGGCCGTGCACAAACTCTGCCGGGGCTGGCTGAAAAAGATCCCCGACAAACTGCCCGTGAAAGCGCTGAGCTGGCTGCTGACGATGGTTTTCGTCATGGTCTGCTGGGTCTTCTTCCGCGCCGGGAGCATGGCGGACGCGGGCGAGATCTTCCGCCGCATCTTCACGGAATTCGACTTCGCCTATGCCGCACCCTTCTGGGCCGCCCGGAAGCTCTGGTGCGTGGTGCTCGCGGTCGCCGCGGCCGGGCTGCTGATCCCGCCGCGCACCTACGACCGCCTCCGGGCCCGTTTCACCCACCTGCCCTGGATCGTCATCTTCCTCATGTTCCTGATGGCCGTCCAGCTGGTCATCCAGCTGCGCAGCGGCGACATCCAGCCCTTCATCTATTACCAGTTCTGATCAAAAACTAACCAATCCGTATATGTATCCCAAGAGTATCCTTTTCAGCGCCGCGGCAGCGCTCCTGCTGGCAGCCTGCACCGGTCCCAAGGACGTCGAGGTCGGTCCCTACACCGTCTCCGTCATCGAGAAGAACGTCTGGCACATCCAGGACTACAATGCCGCCAACCCCGCCGGCGAGACCTTCGACGCCGACGGGAACAAGACGCATTTCAATAACTGCTCGGACATCTACCTGATCGCAGGCGAGAAGGAAGCCCTGCTCATCGACCTGTCCAACCCGGTGAACTGGGCCGACAACGCCAAGGAATCGCTGCGCGCCATCGTCGCGGAGCGCACGGCGGGCAAGCCGCTCACCGTCACGTTCACCCACAATCACGGCGACCACACCGGCATGCTCCCCGCTTTCGTGGATGACCCGGATGTGCGTTTCGCCCTGCCGCAGGCGGACTTCACCCGCCTGGCAGACCGTTTCCCCGAGGCACAGCGCCGTTTCTTCCGCGAGGGTGAGGTCTTCGATCTGGGCGGCCTGCAGGTGGAAGCCATCGCCGTGCCGGGCCACACCGCCGGTTCGATGGTCTTCCTGCTGCAGGGACACGACCTGCTCTTCACCGGCGACGCCGTCGGCTCCGGCCACGGCGTGTGGATCTTCAACGAAGACGCTTTCAACAACTACGTCTCCGCCGTCCCGCACCTGATCGCCACCCTGGAGGAGCGCGGCGTGAACCCCGCCCGCCTGCAGATCTACGGCGGCCACTACTGGCAGAAAGACTGGCTGACCCTTCCGAAAGGCCGCGAGATCGGCTGGGATTACCTCCTGGAAATGAAGGAGTTGCTGGACCAGATGGAATCCGGAACCGCCGCCACGGAGCCCTCGAATCTCGGACGCCCGGACCTGGACACCTACTTCCGCAACGGCAATGCCATCGTGACTTGGAATGCGAAGCAGGCGGAAGCATACCGGAACCACTACGCCGAGAAATTCGTCTGCCGCAACCAGGACGTGGTCTTCCGCCAGATCGACGGACACACCTGGGAAGGGAACGGCCACCTCGTTTACAATGAATCCATCTACGTGCTGGAAGGCGACGAAAAAGCCCTCGTGATCGACGCCGGCTCCCGGGTGAAAGACCTGGACAAGCTGGTCGCCTCCCTGACCGGCAAGCCCGTGATGATGGCCCTCACCCACGGCCACGGCGACCACGTCGGCGGCATCGGCTGCTTCCCGGAAGTCTGGATCCATCCGGCCGACGAGCCGATGATCGCGGCAGGCCGCAACCCCTACAAGGGCACGGTCCACCACCTGGAGGACGGTGACGTCATCGACCTGGGCGGCCGCAAGATCGAGGTGATGCACACCCCCGGCCACACCTCCGGTTCCATCACCTTCTTCGACAAGGAGAACCACTACGGATTCAGCGGCGACGCCTTCGGCTCCACCAACCTGCTGCTCTTCGCCGGCACGTTCAAGACCCTCATCAACACCTGCACCCGCGCGGCGGAGTACATGCAGAAGAACGGGATCGTCAAACTCTACCCGGGCCACTACCACGGCGACAACCCCGAGACCCTGCAGCGGGTCCTGGACGAGAAGAAGATGTCGCAGGAAGTCCTTTCCGGCAAGCGCAAGGGCACGCCGGACAGCGCCAACGGCCTGAACCGCTCCGTCACCGACTTCGGCGTCACGATACGCTACAACGACCCCGACGCCCTGAAGTAAGGGACGCCCCGTCCCCGTGAATTGAAAACGAAAGTTTTTGCGCCGTAGCCGATAGGATATGCGCGCGAGCGTGCGTAAATTTGATACGGAAACTTTAACCTATCCGTATATGCACACCAAAACGCTCGCGCGCGCCGTATTCGCGGCCGTCGCACTGCTCCTGTCCGCTTCATTGCAGGGACAGGAGAAGACCACTTTCTGCAATCCGCTCGACCTGGTCGTCCCCGGCGAGCGGTCCTATCGTGGCGGAGAGCCGGTCGTGCTGGTCTACCAGGATGACTACTACCTCTTCGTCTCCCACCGCAAGGGCTACTGGTACTCCCCCGACTTCAAGGACTGGACCTACGTGGACGCCCCGAACTATCCGGGCGGCGTGGTGTCCGTCGTGGAGATGGACGGCAGCCTGTACGGCTGCTCGATGAACAACAAGAACGTCTTCAAGGCCATCGACCCCAAGGCGGGCACCTGGGAGCAGGTCGGCACCTTCGACAGCGACCGCTACGGCGACGCCAACATGTTCGTGGATGACGACGGCCGGCTCTACCTGTACTACGGCTGGTCCCAGCTGATGCCCTTTAAGGTCGTCGAACTGGACAAGAAGACCTTCAAGGAGATCGCCGGACCGGAAGTCCTCTTCTTCAGCGACTACCGCAACCACGGTTTCGAGAAGCGCACGCACGACGACGTGATCTACTCCATCTTCGGCGGCCGCCGGGACTATTTCGAGGAGGAATATCCCTGGATCGAAGGCCCCTGGATGACCAAGCACAACGGCAAATACTACCTCCAGTACGCCGCCATCGGCCTGGAGCTCCTTTCCTACTCGCACGGCGTTTACGTGAGCGACAGCCCGATGGGCCCCTTCACCTACTCCCCGCATAACCCCTTGACCTTCAAGACCACTGGCTTCGCGGTGGGCGCCGGCCACGGCAGCACCTTCCACGACAAGAACGGCCAGCTCTGGACCATCTGCATGATTCCCGCCAGCTACGGCGGCGCGGGCCGCGGTTCCGAGCTCGCCATCTTCCCGACGGCGGTGGACGCCGACGGCGTGATGCATTCCAACGTCGAGTTCGGCGACTACCCGCAGTACTGGCCGGGCACCCGCACCGACGCGGTGGACCACAACTGGACCGGCTGGAAACTCCTGACCCACCAGAAGAAGGTCACCGTCTCCTCCACCTTCGAGAACTACGTCCCGGAGAACGCCGTGGACGAGGACTTCATGACCAACTGGGCCGCGCAGACCGGTGATCCGGGCGAATGGTTCCAGGTGGACCTCGGCAAGGTGGCCGACATCTACGCCGTGCAGTGCAACTTCGACCACATCGGGGCCGTCCAGCCCGCCCGCGGCGGTTTCGGCGCCCCCGGCGCCATGCAGGCACCCGCCAATCCCGAATTCTACCAGTGCTTCAAGGTCGAGGTCTCCCTCGACGGGAACGCCTGGACCACGATCATCGACAAGCCCGCCAACAAGCTGGACTTCCACCACGACTACACCGAACTGAAGACGCCCGTCCAGGGCCGTTTCATCAAGGTGACCAACACCCGCCAGTGCCATGACGGCGCCAAGTTCAGCATCAAGGACCTGCGCGTCTTCGGCAACCCCGCCTCCGCGGGCAGCGTCAAGGTGGCCGGCGTCAAGGTCGTCCGCAATCCGCAGGACCGCCGCGAGGCCGAACTCCTCTGGGATCCCGTGCCCGGCGCCGACGGCTACATCATCCGCTACGGCATCGAGCCCGGCAAGCTCTACAACAGCTACATCGTCTACGACAAGAACTACCTCAAGCTCCACAGCCTCAACACCGCTTCCGAGTACTGCTTCGAGGTCGAGTCCTTCGACTCCGGCCTGGATTACTTCTACCCGCGCAGCGAGGAAGTCAACGGCACCGGCGGCGAGGTGGAGATCAACAAGCGCACCCCGGGCCAGCGCGGCGGCGGATACGGCGGCAACGCCGACACCAAGCGCATCATGGTCAAGGAGGGCGTGGACCGCTACGTCTTCGACGGCATCGACCCGGGCTACTGGGTGATCAACCACAGCTACGGCCCCGTCCTGTGGGCGGGCGAGCTCACGAAGGCCGACCTCGTCGGCGAGGGTGAGCCGGGCATCGAAGCGAAGCTTACCGAGATGGGCGTCGGCACGCAGGTCAACGCCGAGATGTGGATGAAGGTCGAGCGCGGCCCCGAGACCGGCAAGGTGATCCTGGAGATCCGCCGGCAGCCCCGCCGGGGCGGCTGGCCGGGCATGGGCGGCGCGATGGGCGCCCCGCAGATGGGCGGCGGCGTGTCTTCCCCCGTCGTGAATCCCGACAACACCGTCACCTTCAACTACCGCGACCCCAATGCCAAGTCCGTCAAGGTCAACACCCAGTTCGCCGGCACCCAGGAGATGACGAAGGGCGCGAACGGCGTCTGGACCGTCACCCTCGGCCCCGTGGCACCGGACATGTATCCCTACAGTTTCGACGTAGACGGCGTGCAGGTGATGGACCCGCAGAACCCCGACTGGTTCCCGAACGAGACCTTCAAGAACAGCCTCGTGGACGTCCGCGGCACGGGCGCTCCCCTGCTGCACGCCCTCAAGGACGTTCCCCACGGCAGCGTGGACTATGTAAACTACTGGTCCGAGAGCCTCGGAACCTACGGCAACGCGATCGTGTACACCCCGCCGCAGTATGACAAGAACAAGGGCAAGAAATATCCCGTCTTCTACCTGATCAGCGGCACCACCGACACCGAGGAGGTGTACTTCAAGGTCGGCCGGATGAACCTCATCCTGGACAACCTCATCGCGGAAGGCAAGGCGAAGGACATGATCATCGTCCTCCCCTACGGCAACCCGTCCAAGTATTTCCCTGCGGGCCAGGCCCCTCGGATGGGCGACATGTTCACCAAGGACCTCATCCAGGACCTGATGCCCTTCGTCGAGAAGAACTACCGCACCCTCAACGACCGCGACCACCGCGCCATCGGCGGCTTCTCCCGCGGCGGCAACCAGGGCCTGGCGGCCGGCCTGACGAACCTCGACAAGTTCTCCTGGCTTTGCTCCTACAGTTCCTTCACCAGCACCACCCTGCCGGGCGGCGTCTATGACGACCCCGACGCCCTGAACAAGAAGATCCACCTCTTCTGGCTCGGCGTGGGCACGGACGACTTCCTCTACGGCAACGCCAAGGACTATATGGATTTCCTCGACAGCAAGGGGATCAAAAACGTGAAGGTGTTCACGGACGACAAGTTCGGCCACACCTGGATGAACGCCAAATACTGGCTCGACGAGTCCCTCCCTCTCCTGTTCCAAGAATAAGACGACGATATGAAAGCATATAGAATTCTCTTTGCGGCGGCCCTGCTTTTTGCCCCGCTGTTCTCCCAGGCCCAGCCCCAGGCCGGAGCCGGTCAGCGTCTCACCCCGCAGGTGATGGCGCGGATGTTCCCCGCCGGAGTCGTGTCCCCGGAATACAACGCCGACGGTTCGGTCACGTTCCGCTGCCAGGCGGCCGACGCCAAGGCCGTCGAGCTGGACTGCCAGATGTTCCCGCAGGCCCTGCCGATGAGCAAGGGCGAGAACGGCGTCTGGAGCATCACCGTGAAGCCCGGCAAGCCGGACATCTATCCCTACGCCTTCGTGATCGACGGCACCAAGATCGCCGATCCCAACAACATGTTCATCTTCCCGAACGAGGGCTTCAAGTACTCGCTCGCCGACGTGCGCGGCCCGGAGCCGTCCGTCCAGGACATCCAGGACGTGCCGCACGGCAAGGTCTCCTACCGCTTCTACCATTCCAAGACCTGCGGCATCGACCGGCCGCTGACGGTCTATACCCCGGCCGGCTACGACCCGGCGGGCAAGGAGCGGCTCCCGGTGCTCTACCTCATCCACGGCATGACCGACACCTACGAGACCTGGTTCAAGGTGGGCCGCGTGAACAACATCCTGGACAACCTCATCGCGCAGGGCCTCGCCAGGCGGATGATCGTGGTGATGCCGTACGCGAACCCCTATCCGGAGATGATGCGCCAGGGCCTCGCCGACCGCTATGACTCCATGGACACCGACCGCGTGGCCGCCGAGATCATCAACGACGTCAAGCCCTTCATCGAGGCCAATTACAAGGTGAAGACCTCCGCGCGCGACCGCGCCGTCGCCGGCTTCTCGCTGGGCGGACGGCAGGCGCTCGCCACCGGCCTCGGCCACCCGAAGGAGTTCCAGTGGGTCTGCGCGATGGCGCCCGCCATCTTCGGCAACGAGTACGAGACCAACTTCTCCAACGGCACCTATGCGCCCGTGAACACCCTCAACAAGAACTACAAGCTCATCTGGATCGGTACCGGCACCTCCGACTTCCTGATCGCGGCCTCCCGCGGCCTGGACGCCTACCTCACGGAGAACGGCGTGAAGCACAGCTTCTACACCCCGGACGGCGGCCACACCTGGATGAACTGCCGCGATTACCTCGCGCACATCGCCCAGTTGCTGTTCAAGTAGATGGGACGCCGCGCGCTGCTGCTCACCGGCCTGCTGCTGATGGCCGCTTCCGGACTCTCCGCCCAGGAAAAGGCGGAGGGTCCGGCGGTCTTTGACAGCAGGGAGTGGGACTTCGGCGCCATCCGGGAGGCGGACGGCGTGGTGACGCACGCCTTCCTCGTATTCAACGCCGGCAGCCGGCCGCTCAGGCTGGAGCGTGCCATCCCGGGCTGCTCCTGCATCAGCGCCACGCTCCCCCACACGGCCATCGCCCCGGGGCAGTCCGCGGCGGTGGAGGTTTCCTTCACCCCGGCGGGCGCCGCCGGAACGGTCCTGCGCACGGTGGAGATCCAGGCCGACGGGAACCGGAGCCTCGGGGTGCTGAGCGTCAGCGCCGACGTGCTGCCCGCCGACCGGAGCATCCAGGAGCGCTATCCCGTGGTGCTCGCCCAGGGACTGTACGCCAGCCGCGCGGACGTCAATTTCGGCTATCTCGCGCACGGGGAGCACGCCGGCAAGGCCTTCTTCATCGCCAACGCCGGCGACGCCCCGATGCGGCTGCGCAGCGCGGCTCCGGGTTCCGGAGCGTTCCGGGTTTCGGCCCCCGCCACCCTCGCCCCGGGCGAAGAGGCCCGCGTGGAGGTCTGGTGCGACAGCCCCGCCGACCCGTCCTTCTACGGCAGCCTGCGCGCCGTGCTGGAACTGGTCCCCGCGGGCGGGAAAAACCTGCGGACCCTGCCGCTCAGCGCGCTTTGCGTGGACCTGGACACCCCCGAGGGGGACGACGCCCCGCGCCTGCGGACCGGGCAGGTCCGCCTGCAGCGCAAGCCGCTTTCCCGGCGGCTGCGGGGCACGCTGGAGCTCGCCAACGACGGGAAGAGCCCGCTGGTCATCCACGCCGTCGAACTGCCGGATGGTTTTTCCAGCAGCCTCTCCCCCGGCACCCGCATCGCCCCCGGACGGTCGGTTTCCGTCAAGCTGACGGGCTCGCCGGTCCCGGAGGGCTGCAACCGTACGGGCCGGAAAGTGTCCTCGCTCCGCTGCGGAAAGGCCCGTCCGGCCGCACCCTCCGGGGCCGGCGTTGACCTTCGGATGACGGTGTTCAGCAACGATCCGCTGCGCCCGGCCAAAGAACTATCAATCAACATCAACCATAAATGAAAAAAGTACTTTTCATCCTGTCTTCCCTGGTCCTGCTGGCCGCCTGCGGCCCGAAGCAGACCTACGAGTATCCCTTCCAGAACCCCAAACTCTCGACCGACCAGCGCGTGGAGAATCTCATCTCCCTGCTGACGCCCGAGGAGAAGGTGGGGCTGATGATGAACAAGTCCGTGTCGGTGGACCGGCTGGGCATCCCCTCCTACAACTGGTGGAGCGAGGCCTGCCACGGCGTGCGCCAGGACGGCTACACCGTCTATCCGCAGCCGATCGGCATGGCCGCCGCCTTCAACCCGCAGCAGATGTACGACGTCTTCTCGCAGGTGTCCGACGAGGCGCGCGCCAACTGGAACCGCTCCGACCACGACATCTTCAACGTGCCGATGGGCGTGACCTACTACCCCGGCAACCCGGAACTGACCTTCTGGTGCCCGAACGTCAACATCTTCCGCGACCCGCGCTGGGGACGCGGCCAGGAGACCTGCGGCGAGGACCCCTACCTCACCAGCGTGCTCGGCCTGCAGACCGTCCTCGGCATGCAGGGCAGCGACCCGAAGTATTTCAAGACGCACGCCTGCGCCAAGCACTACGCGGTCCACAGCGGCCCGGAGCCCCTGCGCCACACCTATGACGCCCGCGTGTCGCAGCGCGACCTCTGGGAGACCTACCTGCCCGCCTTCAAAACCCTCGTCGTGGATGGCAACGTCCAGGAGGTGATGTGCGCCTATAACCGCTACGAAGGCGTGCCCTGCTGCACCAACGACCGCCTGCTGACGGACATCCTGCGCAACAAGTGGGGCTATGAGGCCATCATCCTGACGGACTGCGACGCCATCAACAACTTCTTCACCCGCGGCCAGCACGAAACGCACCCCGACGCCCTGCACGCCGCGACCGACGCCGCCCTGCACGGCACCGACCTGGAGTGCGGCAAGACGATGATGGCCCTCGTGGAGGCGCTCGAGAAGGGCATGATTTCCGAGGCCGACCTCGACGCGCACCTGCGCCGCACCCTGAAGGGCCGCTTCGAACTGGGCATGTTCGATCCCGCCGAGATGCTTCCCTGGGCGAACCTGGGCGAAGACGTGATCAGCAGCGAGGAGCACGACGCCCTGGCCACCCAGGCCGCGCGCGAGTCGATGGTCCTCCTGAAGAACAACGGCGTCCTGCCGCTGTCCAAGAGCATCAAGACCCTCGCCGTGATCGGCCCCAACGCCGACGACGCCGCGCTGCTGAACGGCAACTACGGCGGCACCCCGACCGAGGCGCACACCCACTCCCTGCTGGACGGCATCAAGGCCGCCCTGCCCGGCACCAACATCATCTACACCAAGGCCTGCGAACTCGCCGACGACTACAACACGGTCTATCACCTGCCCGACTTCAACGACGGCAAGGGCGCCTTCGTAGAGTTCTTCGACAACAACGGCCTCAGCGGCAAGCCTGTCGTCAGCGGTTACTACAACACGCTGAACTTCAGCACCTTCGGAGCCTACGGCTTCGCCGAGGGCGTGCCTACGGACAAGATCTCCGTGCGCGTGAAGGGCCGCTACGTGCCCGACTTCACGGGCCCGATGAGCTACACCGTCTCCTCCGACAACGGTTACGTCCTCAAGGTGAACGGCCGCGTGGTGGAGAACGCCAAGGCCGCCGCCGGCGGCATGATGCGCGGCTTCGGACGCCGGGGCGGCATGGCTTACAAGACCTTTGACGTACAGGCCGGCAAGCCGGTGGACATCGAGATCGAGTACCGCCGCGGCGCGGGTCCGTTCGCGATGCTGCGCGCCGACTTCTGCCAGCGCAAGTACGCTGACTTCGTCGCCGAGAAGGAACTCGTCAAGGACGCCGACGCCATCGTCATCATCGGCGGTATCTCCGCCCAGATGGAAGGCGAAGGCGGCGACAAGGCCGACATCTGGCTGCCCGCCGTCCAGCAGCGCCTGCTCAAGGCGATGCACGAGACCGGCAAGCCCGTCGTGTTCGTGAACTGCTCCGGATCCGCCATCGCGTTCGGCGGCCTCGAGGACCAGTACGACGCCCTCCTGCAGGCCTGGTATCCCGGCCAGGGCGGCTCCAAGGCCCTCGCCGACGTGCTCCTGGGCGACTACAACCCCTCCGGCAAGCTTCCGGTCACCTTCTACGCCTCCAACGACGACCTGCCCGACTTCCTGGACTACAGCATGGACAACCGCACCTACCGTTACTTCCGCGGTACCCCGCTCTACGCCTTCGGTTACGGCATGAGCTACACCAGCTTCGGCTACGGCGAGGGCAAGCTCAACAAGTCCTCCATGAAGAAGAACGGCAAGGTCACCCTGACCGTGCCCGTCACCAACACCGGCAAGGTCGCCGGCGCCGAGATCGTGCAGGTCTATGTCCAGGCCCTCGACAACCCGGACGCTCCGATCAAGGCCCTCAAGGGCTTCGACAAACTCCAGCTCGAGCCGGGCGCCACGAAGAAGGCCACCGTCACCCTGGACGGCAGCGCGTTCGAGTACTATGACGCCTCCGTGGACGGCCTGTCCGTCCGCCCGGGCAAGTACCGTATCCTGTACGGCTGCTCTTCCCGTGACGAAGACCTGAAGGCCCTGGACTTCCAGGTGCTATAGGGGCATGGCGGACGGAAATTATTATTCGGACAGGTTTGCCAAAACAAAAAAAGGGTTCGGAGTTTTCCGAGCCCTTTTCTCTATTTCACCGGGATGAGCCGGACCTCGTAGAGGCGGGGCCAGTATTTGCCGGTGAGATAGATCTTGCCGGTGGCGGGGTCCCGGGCGATGCCGTTCAGCACGTCCGTGGCCTGGGTGCGGAGCTTGCGCGGCAGCAGGCCGCTGCAGTCGATGCTCGCCTCCACCTTGCCGTCCGCCGGGTCGATGATCACGATCATGTCGGTGGTATAGACGTTCGCCCACACCTTGCCGTCGATGTATTCCAGCTCGTTGAGATAGCGCACGGGGCGGCCGTCCATCGTGACGTTCACGTAACGCTCCTGCTGGAACGAATCCGTCAGGAAATACAGCCGGGAAGAGCCGTCCGAGGCGATCAGGGACTTCCCGTCGGTGGTCAGGCCCCAGCCCTCGCGCGGATAGGAATAGGTCTGCTTGAATTCGAGGGTCGCGGCGTCATACACGAAGGCGACCTTGTTCGTCCAGGTCAGGATGAACAGCTTGCCGTTCAGCATCACGGAACCTTCTGCGAAGTACTTCCGCTGGAAATCCAGTTTCTTCAGCACCTTGCCCGTGGCGAGTTCCACCTCGCGGAAACTCGACTCGCCGAACTGCCCGGTGCTCTCCCAAAAGCGGCCCCCGTCGAAGAAGAGGCCCTGGGTGTAGGCGCCCGTGTCGTGCGGATACTCCTTCACGACCTCCACCTTGTACTGCTTCACGCGCGCGGAACACGCGATGCACCCCAGGCACATCGCCGCCGCGAATAATAGGCGTAACATCTTTTTCACGCCGGCAAATTTACTAAAAAAGCATTATCTTTGTTCAAATCACGGACGATAACCAATTATTCCCCCGATATGAGAATCCCTTCTTCCTTCCTCCGCCTGGCCCTCCCCCTGCTGGGAATCATCCTGACCCTGGGTTCCTGCCGGCAGGAGCCGTCCTCCGCGCAACAGGAGGCCGCCAGCCTCGGCTGGCCCGAAGTCACCCGCGAAACCAAGCCCTGGACCCGCTGGTGGTGGCCCGCCAGCGCCGTGGGCCGCTCCGACATCGACACGATGCTCGAACAGTATGAAAAGGCCGGGCTCGGCGGCATGGAGGTGACCACGATCTATGGCGCCAAGGGCTACGAGGACCGCTACCTGGACTATCTGACTCCCGCCTGGATGGACCTCTTCACCTATACCCTGGAGCAGGCGGACCGCCGCGACCTCGGCATCGACCTCGCGAACGCCTCCGGCTGGCCCTTCGGCGGCCCATGGGTGGAGCCGGAAGACGCCTGCCGCTACCTCGCCTACAAGAACTACAGCCTGCAGGGCGGACAGCGTCTGGAAGAAAAGATCGGCTACACCGAGACGCCGATGGTCCGCACCATCGGCATCCCGGACGAGATTTCCGCGATGAGCTATCCCATCGCCACCAACGACAATCTCCAGCAGCACGCCTACGAGCAGGTGCGCTACCCGCTGGAACTCCCGCTGATCGCCGTCACGGCCCACGGTCCCGGCGGCGCCTATCAGGACCTGACCGGGCGCGTCGGGGAGGACGGAACCCTTGACTGGACGGCGCCGGAAGGCGACTGGACCCTGTGCGCCTTGTTCCTGGGCTGGCACGGCAAACTGGTCGAGCGGGCCGGTCCCGGCGGCGAGGGCGACGTGATCGACCACTTCGCGGGCGATGCCATCACCCGTTATCTGGAGAAGTTCGACGAGGCCTTCAAGGGCTACGACGTCAGCAAGATACGCTACTACTTCAACGATTCCTACGAGGTGGACGACGCCCGCGGAAACAGCGACTGGACCCCGGCGTTCTTCGAAGAATTCCGGGCCCGCCGGGGCTACGACCTCAAGCCGCATATGGCTGAGCTGCTGGGACTTGCCGGCGAGAAGGAAGTGCAGGACCGCGTGGTGTTCGACTACCGCGAGACCATCGGCGAACTCCTGCGCGAGAAGTACTCCATGCTGTGGCAGCAATGGGCCGCCGCGCAGGGCAAGGGCATACGCAACCAGGCCCACGGCTCCCCCGCCAACATCATGGACCTGTACGGCGTGAGCGACGTCCCCGAGACCGAAGGCCGGAGCATCATCGGGATGAAGACCGCCTCCTCCGCCGCGCACGTGACAGACAAGCCCCTGACCTCCTCGGAGTCCGCCACCTGGCTGAACGAGCACTTCATCTCCACCCTGGGCGACGTCAAGACCTCGGTGGACACCTACCTCCTCTCGGGCGTGAACCACATCTTCTACCACGGCACCTGCCTCTCCCCCGACGACGCCCCCTGGCCGGGCTGGCTGTTCTACGCCGCCGTGCATTTCCAGCCCACCAACCCCTTCTGGAAAGACTTCGGCGCCTTCAACGCCTACGTGACGCGCAGCCAGAGCTTCCTGCAGGCCGGGCATCCGGACAGCGACATCCTGCTCTTCTTCGACGCCACCGACCTGCTGTCCGAACGCGGCCGGGAACCGCTCCTCTACCATATGAACCAGAACACCCCCGCGCAGAGCGCCATCGGCAAGTCCGCCGAGGCCCTCTACAACCGCGGCTACACCTGGGACTACATCACCGACAGGATGATACGGGAGAACATCCACGCCGAGGGCGGCGAGCTCGTCACTCTGGGCGGCAGCCGCTACAAGACGCTGATCGTCCCGCAGTGCGGCAAGATGTACCTGTCCACCTTCGAGAAACTGCTCGACCTGACCCGCAAGGGCGCCACCATCCTGGTAGAGAACGAGTTGCCCGCCGACGTGCCGGGCCTGGCCGACCTGGAAAAGAACCGCGTGCGGCTGCAGCGGCTGAAGGCCGGACTGCATTTCAAGGAGCAGGACGGCGTGCGCGTCGCCAAGCTGGGGCGCGGACGCATCTGCGTCTCCTCCGACCTGGACGCCCTGCTGAAGGGCGCCGGCGTCACCCGCGAGAAGATGTACGACCTGGGCCTGCAGTGCATCAGCCGTGCCCTGGACGACGGCCGCCGCTACTATTTCCTCAAGAACCCCACCGGAGAGCCCGTCTCCGGCTGGATCCCGGTCGATGCCGTCTGCCAGGGCATCGGCATCTACGACCCGATGGACGGACGCCTCGGCAAGGGCGCGGTACGGCAGGCGGAAGACGGCACGGCGGAGGTCTGGCTGCAGTTGCAGCCCGACCAGTCCCTGCTGCTCGAAACCTTCCCGGGCGGATGCGAGGGCGAGGATTTCCTCTTCTACGAACGCAGCGGGAAAGAGATCCAGGTCCGGGGAGACTGGCGCATCCGCTTCACGGAAGGCGGTCCCACGTTGCCCGCGCAGCGCACCGTCAGCGCCCTCGCCTCCTGGACGAACTTCGGCAAGGCCTATGAGGCCTTCTCCGGCACGGCCGAATACCGGATCCGCCTGCAAGGCGTCCGGGATACGGCGGATGCGTGGGAACTCGACCTCGGCGACGTCCGGGAGAGCGCCTCGGTCTGGCTGGACGGCCATTGCCTGGGGACCCTGTTCGAGAAACCCTACACGGTCCGGCTCACGCAGGAGCAGGCGGCCGCAGGCGGCGAACTGGTCGTCCGCGTGTCCAACCTGATGGCGAACCGCATCATCGACATGGACCGCAAGGGGAAACCCTGGAAGATCTTCTACAACGCGAACATCCAGCCGCGGCTGCCCATCAGCCGGACACCCGACGGCGGCTTCAGCGCCGCCCGCTGGGAGATACGGGAATCGGGCCTGCTAGGCCCCGTCTCGCTCTACAGCTTGTCGCTGTCCACGAGGTAGAAGGTCATCTCGGCCTTGCAGGCGAGCTTGCCGCCCACCTTCGCGGTGGCGCCGATGACGTACAGGGCGCCCCGGATGGCGATGGGCGCGCCCTCCACCTCGATGGTGTCGCCGGGACGGACCATCTGCTTGAAGCGCACCTTGTCCAGGCCGGCGTAGAAAGGCGTATGGCCTTTGAGTTTCTCGCCCAGGATGAGGGTGCAGCACTGCGCCATGATCTCGCAGATCACCACGCCCGGAACCACCGGGAAATCAGGGAAATGGCCCTTCAGGAACCATTCTTCGCCCGTAACATGGTAGGTGGCCTTGATGCCGTCACCGACCTTCTCCGTCCAGTCCACCAGCAGCATCGGCTCGCGGTGGGGCAGGAATTCCTTGATGTCTTCTCTGGTCATATTGTTTTTCTTTCTTTCGTTCAGATTTTCCGCAGGGCGACGCAGGCGTCGTGGCCGCCGAAGCCCAGCGAGTTGGACAGGGCCACGGTGACCGGACGCTCCTTCGCCTGCAGCGGGGTGTAGTCCAGGTCGCACTCGGGATCGGGATCCGTCAGGCCGATGGTGGGCGGGATGACCCCGTCGCACAGGGCCAGGGCCGAGGCGAGGATTTCCGCCGCGCCGGTGGCGCCGATCATGTGACCGGTCATCGACTTGGTGGAACTGATGGACGCGCGCCGGGCCTCGGTCTCGCCGAGCGCCAGCTTGACGGCCAGCGTCTCGGTCTTGTCGTTCAGCAGGGTGCCGGTGCCGTGGGCGTTGATGTAGAGTTCCTCGCCGGACTTGAAATCCGACTGCCGCAGCGCATCCAGGATCGCCCGGGAAGCGGGCACGCCGTCCGGACGCGGCGCGGTGGCGTGGTACGCGTCGCAGCAGTTGCCGTAACCGGTAATCTCCGCAAGAACCGAAGCGCCCCGCGCGAGGGCGTGGCCGTATTCCTCCAGGATGAGCACCGTGGCGCCTTCCGCCATCACGAAGCCTCCGCGTTTCGCGCTGAAAGGCAGGGACGCCCGGAGCGGGTCGTCCGCGAGCGTAAGGGCGTGCGCGCTCACGAAGCCGCCGAATGCGAGCGGATTCAGCACGGCCTCGGTGCCGCCCGCGATGATCGCGTCCGCGAAGCCGTACTTGATGGCGCGGAAGGCCTCGCCGACCGACTGCGTACTCGAAGCGCACGCGGCGACCGCCGTCAGGTTGGCGCCCTGCGCGTTATAGCGGATGGCGATGTTGCCGGCGGCGATGTTGCCGATCATCTTCGGGATGAACAGCGGGGAAATGCGGTCGGCCCCCTCCTCCAGCAGGACCTTGGTCTGCTCGATGAAGGTCTGCATCCCGCCGATGCCGGTGCCAATATAGACGCCGAGGCGCTCCGGGGCGATGTTCACGTCCGCCTCCAGCCCGCTCTCGTCCATCGCCTGCGCCGCCGCGGCCTGCGCGAACAGGCAGAAACGGTCGTTCCGGCGGGTCTCCTTGACGGAAATGCCGTACGCGAGGGGATCGAAATCCCGCACCACGCCCGCCACGCTGACGGGCAGTTTCCATTCGGCGAGTTCCGGACAGCTGCTGATGCCGCAGCGGCCCGCCTTCAGGGCGGACCAGAAGGCGGCGGTGCCGTTGCCGACCGGAGAAATCACGCCGGTCCCGGTGATGACAACTCTTCTTTCTTCCATCATTATTTGTACATGAATCTGCGGATGCTGCCCTTCGGCGTCTTGGAGAACGGCTCGAAGCGGAGCTCGAAGTCGTTGACGGCGGAATAGGCAGGCAGTTTCGAGTTGAGATAGACGATGTTCTGGCGCATCACGGCGTCGAGTCCGTCCGCGCCGATACCGGCCCGGTCGAGGGCGTCCATGTTCGGGACGATCAGCGCCACGATGCGGTGGCCGTCGCGCTGGACCACGATGGACTCCGCGACGTACGGCAGTTCGTTGAGGATGACCTCGATCTCCTCGGGATAGACGTTCTGGCCGTTGTCGGTCAGGATCATGTTCTTGCAGCGGCCCAGCAGGAAGACGTTGCCGTCGGCGTCCACCGTGCCGATGTCGCCGGTACGGAACCAGCCGTCCTGCAGCACGGCCTCGGTCGCCTCGGGGTTCTTGTAATAGCCCTTGAAGACGACGTCGCCCTTGATGGAGAGCTCGCCGGCGATATGCTGCGGGTCCGGGGAGTCGATGCGGATCTCCATGATCTCGGGAAGATACTCACCGCAGGACTTCGGGACATACTTGCCCACCTTGCCGTAGGAGACGATCGGGGCGAGTTCGGTCAGGCCGTAGCCCGTGATGAACGGCACCTTGAGCTTGTAAACCAGCAGGGCCTCCACCTCGGACGGGATGGCGGAACCGCCGGTGGCGAACACCTCGATGTTGCCGCCCATCGCCGCCATCAACTTGTCGTGCAGCATCTGGCAGAACTCCGGATGATTCTCATAATCATCGAGTTTGGCCTTGCCCTCCGGGGTATTGATCTCGGAACCGAGCACATACTCGGCGAACTTCACGAAGATCAAGGGCACGCCGTAGAAAATCCGCGGGCGCACCTCGACCAGGGCTTCCTGCACATTCATCGGGATCGGCGGCAGGCCGAGCACGGTCACGTGCATCCCGAGGGTCATCGGGATCACCACGTCGCAGGTCAGGCCGAAGCTGTGCGCGTGCGGCAGCAGGCTCAGGTAGTTCTCCCATTTATGGAACGGGAAGCCCGGACGGATGCCCTGGACGTTCGCGGTATAATTGCGGTAGGTCAGCATCACGCCCTTCGGATTGCCGGTGGAACCGGAGGTGTACAGGATGGCGCAAACCTCGTCGAGGTCGGGACGGATCACGCTGAAGTCCTCCGGACGCATCCCGGCCGGGTATTTCTCCGCAAGCAGCTGTGCGCCGGCGGCATAGAGCGCACCAACGCCCCCGCGGCTGGCCAGCACCTCACCGGTGCCGCAGTCGATGGCGCAGAGCAGCTGGGGCATCTGCTCGAAGTCCATCGCGGCGAAAGCCCGCTTTTCGGTATAAAGGATCCGGCTGTCGGAATGGTTTACCAGGTTCTGGGTATCGGCCGGCGTAAAGGCGTTGTACAGCTGCACGGCCACGTAGCCCTTGCTGACCGCCGCCATGAAGACGGACGCGCCCAGGGCGCAGCTCTTGGTGTTGATGGCGATCTTGTCACCCGGCTTCAGGCCGGCTTTTTTCCAGATGAGGTCAAGGGTTTCGATCCGCTCCGCCAGCTGGCGGTAGTCGATGGTAGATTTACGGAAGTCACTCAGCGCGGGACGTTCCCAGCTCTCGCGGACGGCGCCTTCGAAAAGGCTGATGAAATTGTCGATCTTAATCATTTCAGTTTTTCAAAATGCGGCTGCGAAGATACCTCTTTTTTCTCGCAAAGGGGGTCCGGAAACGGGTAATGTGGCCAAATCAGTGACGAAAAACTTGCGTTGCGGAAAAAACGCCGTATCTTTGGGACGAAATTCAAGATTGAGGTATGAATACGAGACTCCGCATCGGAAAGACTTATAAATCCCAGCTCCTCTACGTGGTGCTGCTCCCCGCCTTCTTCGCCGGCTTCTGTTTCCTCTACAACCCCTTCGGAATGCACGAATACTACCAGACCGGCGGGATGAGCTTCGGCTTCCACTTCCTGATGCTCGCCGTCATCCTGATGGCCATCCTGGCTCTTACGCGCCTGATTTTCAGCGCATTGTACAAGCATATCCCCTTCCTGTGGTGGCATTATGTGCTCTGGTGCATCGGGGAAACATTTGTGTTCACCCTGTTCATGGGCATGTACACCACCCTCTTCGGCCAGCCGGGCTACTTCTCGGTACTCTCCCGCTGCTTCAAGTTCTCCTACCTGATCCTGATCTACCCGTACCTGTTCCTGATCCTGCTGCAGGTCATCCTGAACAAGAACAAGGACCTGAACAGCGGGCCGACCGAGACCCTGGTCAAGTTCTATGACGAGCACAAGCGGCTCAAGATGACCATCGACCCGGCCGCGGTCCTGTTCATCCGGGCGGACGCCAACTACGTGGTCCTGAACTACATGGACGCCGACCGCGTGAAAGAATTCATGCTCCGCGCCTCCATGAAGAGCGTGGAGACCACGGTGGCGGGCCACGGCCTGGTCCGCTGCCACCGCTCCTATTTCGTCAATCCGAAGTACGTCAAGCTGCTCAGCAAGAACCGCGACGGCATCATTACGGCAGAACTGCTCGTGCCCGAGGTGGAAGCCATCCCGGTCAGCAAGCAGTTCTACAAGCAGCTGTCAGAATTGCTGTGACGGCACTGACGGCGACTGTCCCGGGCCGAAACCGGGCATGAAGAAGCCGGGGAAACGAAAGGGTTCCGGTTCCTTGAACAGCGTCTCCGCCTCCTCTACTCCCAGTTTTCCCGTCGGCCGGAAGGCGTCGGAATTCATGTAATCCAGCAGGCTCCGCTTCAGGGTCTGCACGTCCGGACGTTCCGCGGCCTCCTCGCCCAGCAGGTCCATGGCGCTGACGAGCAGGCGCCCGCTTTCGCACTGAGCTTCAAAGATATAGGCCAGATGACGGTTCTGGGTGAAGTTGTCCACCGCCTCCAGGATGGTGCCCAGCTGCGGCAGCGGATCCAGGTTCAGTGCCTTGGAATGCTTGGCCAGGTACCACCACTGCCAGTCGCTGTGCATCTCGGTCGGGAACTCCGCCAGCGCGGGGTGGGCCGGATCGCAGAGGATGCCCATCGTACCCGCCTCGCTCGGGAAGAAGGCCGGGCTCCAAAACACGGGCACGAACTTGCCGGCACTGCCCCTGAGTTTTGCCGGATCGGGGCTCAGCAGCACGCTCCGCCCCTGCTGGAGGGCCGGCAGCGCCTCTGCCCAGGTCCGCGCGAGCATCACTTCACCCGGGTCCGCTTCCTGGTCGGGATAGACCCAGATGTGCCAGCTGTTCTTGTATTCCGTGCCCTTCAGGGCCACTTCCAGCGTCAGTTGCGCCGCTTCCGCGATGTCCGTCAGGCCCACGCGGATCCGCTCCGTCAGCAGGGAGTTCCGGCCAGTCGGCAGTTCCTCGCCCGCGAAAACGCCGGAGGCGAGGGTCTTCTTGCCGTTGCGCAATGTCCACTCGACGTCGGCCGTCAGGTCCGTCGGGCCATAGTTCGCGATCTCCACCGTGGCCGTGAACATCTCGTCGTCGGACCACCAGGGCTTGGCGTAGCGCACCAGCGGCGTCACGGGAGAACAGGCCTGGCGGAACCACTCCGGCGTCACCAGCCCCTTGTTGTCCCAGAAGGCGTCCACGAGCCCCACCAGGGCGGTGGACTGTCCGCTGAAGTCCTGCAGGCCCAGCAGCTGGAAGCCGCTCAGGCGCGGGGTCTTCAGCGCGCGTTCGACCTCTTCCTTATACAGGATGGCGCCGAGCCGGCCGGAAGCCATGGTCCAGTCCTCGGCCTTGTCCAGCAAGCCCTTGGCTTCCATGATGTTGCGCAGGCCCTTGAAGTTCAGGGGATCCAGCACGCCCGTGTACTTGCTGATCTCGGACAGATGCGGATACACGGCGAACTGGCCCACCTCGTGGGAAATCATCGGCAAGTCGAAATCGGCCGTGTACGGCGAGAAGTCGTGGGTAAAATCGGGCGACTCGCTGTCCAGGTAGTCCTGGCCGCGGATCTGGCCCAGATAGGTCCGGGAGGCCACGTAGAACTGGTCTTCCGGCTCGGGATATCCCTTGTGGCCGGCGCCCATCGAATAGGTGGAGTTGGAGTAGATGTGGCGCGGGTCCGCCTGTTTCATGTAGCGGAGCATCCAGTTCAGCCAGTCGTAGCCCCGGTCGAGCTCGTTGCCGCAGGTCAGCATGCAGAAGGACGGGTGGTTGCCGTAGTTGGCGATGATGCGGTCGTACTCCGCCTTGAGGAAGTTGTCCACGTCCTCCTGTCCGATGGTGCGCGCCCAGTCGGGCAGCTCTACCTGCAGGTACAGGCCCAGGCGGTCCGCCACGCGGAAGGCGGCGTCCGGCGGGCACCAGGAGTGGAAACGGATGTGGTTCAGGCCCCATTCCTGGCAGACCTTGAATTCCTTCTCCCAGCCGGCCTCGTCGAGGGGCGGCGTGCCGGTCAGCGGATACACGCAGCAGTTCAGCGTGCCCCGGAGGAAGATCCGGCGGCCGTTGACCTCGATGTGGTCCCCCGCCCGCACGAAATCGCGCACGCCGAAACGCACGGTCTTGCCGTCTTCGCCGCAGCGCACCGTCAGGGTCTGGAGATTCGGGGCGAACTCGTCCCAGAGCGGCGCGTCCGCAAGGTCCAGCGCATACTCCACGGCGGTGGTGTCGCCGGTCAGGGAGACGTCCTGCCGGCCGGGGGTACCTTTCAGGCGGTACTCGAGCCGTGCCGTGGCGGCGCCGGGATCGTGGCGTACCAGCAGAGTACGCACGCGCGCCTTCTGCCCGGCAGCATCGGGATACACGTCCACCTGCGCCACCTCCACGGGCTCGAGGGCCGTCATGGAGATCTCGCCCAGCACGCCGTTCCACATGATCTGGGTGTCGTTCGTGTAGGCGTGTGCCAGATCGCCCATCGACAGGTCATAGCGCTTGCGGTTGTCGATGCGGAGCATCAGCGTATGCTTGCCGGCGGACAGGCCTTCCGGCAGGACATAGCGGTGCGGCGTGGTCAGGCTCTCCTCCTCCCCGGGCAGCTGCTTGCCGTCCACCCACACGGAGCTCTGCCAGATCACGCGTTCCAGCTTGAGGGCCAGCGGCTTGCCGGCCATCGACTTCGGGACCGTGACCTCCCGCGTATAAAAGGCCGCGCCGATGAAGGAATGCTTGCGGCGCAGGCGCTTGATCTGCTCGCCCGTGATGCCGGGTTCCAGGGTGTTGGGTTCGCCCAGGCCGGCGTCGTCGGTCGTGCCCGGAAGGGCGATGGGCTGGAACGTTGCCAGGCTGTCCAGGCTCACCTGCCAGGTGCCGGACAAATCGATCTTGCTCCGCTGCGTACAGGAGGCCGCCAGCAGGGCCAGGAGGGGGAAAAGAGTCAGGATTCGTCTCATAGTTTTCAAAGTTAGCAAAAAAATCAAAATAAATTTGGAGAATTCCGCAGAAAAGGATACCTTTGCAATCCCAAAACGGAGGACTCGTTAGCTCAGTTGGTAGAGCACAA
>CAMVGM010000017.1 GCA_947167015.1 uncultured Bacteroidales bacterium | reverse complement strand
GCCCACGTTGGGAATGCTCCAGTCGGAGATGGACACCGCGTTGACGGTCTTGTTGAAGATGCCTTCGACCTCGACGGAGAGCGGGAAGGACGTCGGGAAGGAATAGTCGACGGCCAGGGAAGCCTTCCAGACCTGCGGCATGCGGAACTTCGGATCCACGCCGTTGACGGCGGACGGAACGGTGCCGTCCTCCGGAGAGACCGTGCTGGGATAGCCCAGGCCGAGGAGTTTCTGGTAGAGGGCGTCGATGGTGGCCTTGCCCTGGGAGTCGGTCACGAGACCGCCCTTGAAGACATCCATGTCGAAGCCTTTCTTCTTGGCGTTCGCGGCGTTGAGCTGGGCCTGGTACTGCACCATACCGCCGTTGGTCGGCATGTTGGTGAAGAACACGAGCGGGAGACGGCCGGAGAAGAGGCCGGTACCGCCGCGGACCTTGAGGCTCTTGTCACCGAGGACGTCCCAGTTGAAGCCCACGCGCGGGGAAAGGGTTACCTTGGAGGTCGGCCACTTGCCGGTGTCGATGTGCTGCTCGGTGTAACCGTAAACCTGCGGATAGTAGCTGAGCTTGAGGATGGCCGCGTTGGTCATCAGGTCGCTGTTGTTGAAGAACAGGCCGTCCAGGCGCAGGCCGGCAGTCAGCTTGAATTTGTCGCTGATGTTCCACTCGTCCTGGCCGTAGATGCCGGCCTTGTAGAACTGCACGCGGGCCGCGGGCTTCTGCTCGCCGTCATAGCCGTAGGTCAGGGCGACGACCTCCGGGGTGGCGCCGCCGAGGAAGTCGCTCACGGAGTGGTAGCGGTAGTAACCGGAGCCGTTGCGCATGTACTGGTTGTCGGCCATCTGGTATTCGAAGCTGACACCGGCGGTGATCTTGTGGTCGCCGGCATAGTAGGTCAGGTCGTCCTTGATGTTGGCCACAGTATTGTGTACCGCGTTGTTCCAGGTGAAGAGCTCGTAACCGAGGGCCATGTAGTTGTTGGTCCCGATGCCGTCCTCCATCAGGTCACCGTCCAGGATGTCGATGAACGGGAACTCGGCAGAGTTGGTGCCGCGGACGTCATCGAGCTTGGAATAGGTGGCGAGGAACTGGTTGGAGAGATTGTCGCTCAGGCGGCTGTTCAGGTCGACGGAGAAGGTGCTCACGATGTTCTGCATCGAGTACATCGCATTCGCGAAGGACATCGAATACTGCGACATACGGGCGCCGGCCATACGGGTGCCACCGTCCATGGAGGTGGCGTTGGGAGCGCTCCAGCGGTTGTTGAGCGTGTAGTTGTAACGGAAAGCGAGGTGGTGCTTGTCGTTGATGTTCCAGTCGATGCGGGCGAGGAGCTTGAGGTTGTTCTCGTCAGCCGGGAAGTTGGTCCAGGAACCGGTGTCGTAGCCGTACTTCGACTTCACGAAATCGGAAACGGCCTTGAGGTCGGACTGGGTGGTGCGGGAGATGTAGTTGTCCGCATCGGCCCGGCCGTTGGTGGAACCCTGCCAGCGGTTGGCGATGGTCGGGATCTTGGCATACTCGGCGTTCACGAAGAAGAAGAGCTTGTTCTTCACGATCGGGCCGCCCAGGGTGAAGCCGTAGGTGGTGTTGCGGTCCACGGCGCGGGCGCCGGAGATCTGCTCGCCGTCCACGGTGTCGCCGCGCATGTTCTCGTTGCGGTGATACACGTAGGCGGTACCGCGGAAGGTGTTGGTACCGGACTTGGTGATCGCGTTCACGCCGCCGCCGATGAAGTTGGTCTGGCGGACGTCGTACGGGGAGATCACGACCTGCATTTCCTCGATGGCGTCGATGGAAATCGGGTTGCCGCCGCCGGGCAGGCCGTCGGAAAGGCCGAAGTTGTTGTTGAAGTTGGCACCGTCCACGGTGAAGTTGGCGGTACGTCCGTCAGCGCCGGCGAAGGTCATGCCGTTGCCGCCGTAAGGCGACAGGCGGGTGACGTCGGTGATGCTGCGGCTGACCGTCGGCAGCGCGGTGATCTGGCTGCTGTTGATGTTCGTAGCCGCACCGGTCTTTTCGGTGGCGAACTTGGAGGAGGCGGTGGAGATGACGATGGCCTCGTTGAGCATCTCCGTGTCATCCGAGAGGCTGGCGTTCAGGGAATAGGCCTCGGCGAGCTGCAGCGTGATGTCGGTATAGGTCACGTTGTTGAAGCCCAGGCAGCTGACCTCGACGGAGTAAGGACCGCCGGTACGCATACCGTTGATGGAGAAACGGCCTTCGGCATTGGCCACAGCGTAGTACTGCGTGCCGGAAGGCATGTGAACTGCGACGACGGCAGCGCCGGCGATCGGCTCACCGCCCTTGTCGGTGACCCGGCCGTTCAGGACGGAGGTTGTCACCTGCGCGTACGCAGACACAACAAAAAGCATTGCCGCGAAAGACAGCAAAAGGCTCTTGATGGTTTGTTTCATAATGACTTGATGATATGGTAAATTGAGTTAATTCTAATTCAATACACTACCCGTTCGTTTGCGCCGCAAAGATAATTCAGTAAAATGAAAAGCACAACCGCTTTCCCGTTTTTTTATCAACAATAATTGCTACCTTTGCAGTTCAAGTTAAACCACGAGGACAGATTTGATTGCTTGCAACCTCGTCAAAAATGCTAAAAAAGATGAACTACCTCTTTACATCGGAGTCCGTCTCCGAAGGTCATCCCGACAAAGTCGCCGACCAGATTTCCGACGCCATCCTCGACGAATTCCTCCGGCAGGACCCGGAGGCGAAAGTCGCCTGTGAAACCTTCTGCACCTCCGGCCTGGTGATCGTAGGCGGAGAAGTCTCCTCCGAACGCGCCTACGTGGACATTCCCGCCACGGTGCGCCGCGTGATCGCCCGCATCGGCTACACCAAGGCCGAATACGGCTTCGACGCCGCCTCGTGCGGGGTCATCTCCACCATCCACGAGCAGAGCGCGGACATCCACCGCGGCGTCGTGCGCGAAGACCCCGACGGGCAGGGCGCCGGCGACCAGGGCATGATGTTCGGCTACGCCAGCACCGACACCGAGGAGTACATGCCCCTCGCCCTGTCCCTGTCGCACCGGCTCCTGCACACGCTCGCCGACATCCGGCACAACGAACCGGAACTGATGCCCTACCTGCGCCCGGACGCCAAGGCGCAGTTCACCGTCGAATTCACCGGCAGGCGCACGCCGGTGCGCGTGCACACCATCGTCCTCAGCACCCAGCACGACGAATTCGACAGCGACGACGCACGCATGCGCGCACGTATTGAAAAAGATGTCCGGGAGATCGTCCTCCCGCGCATGATCGCCACCCTGCCCGAGCGCACCGCCCGCCTCTTCGACGGCAATTACATCCTGCACGTCAACCCCACCGGCAAGTTCGTCATCGGCGGCCCGGCCGGCGATACCGGCCTGACCGGCCGCAAGATCATCGTGGACACCTACGGCGGACGCGGCGCCCACGGCGGCGGCGCCTTCTCCGGCAAGGACCCCTCCAAGGTGGACCGCAGCGCCGCTTACGCCGCCCGCTACATCGCCAAGAACCTCGTCGCGGCCGGCGTGGCGGAGGAATGCCTCGTGCAGCTGGCCTACGCCATCGGCGTGGCGGAGCCCGTCAGCGTCTTCGTGGACACTTACGGCACGCGTCACGTCGCCTCCTCCGACGCCGAGATCGCGGAGACGGTCCACGGCCTCTTCGACCTGCGTCCCGCGGCCATCATCCGGAAGTTCGGACTCAAGAATCCCATCTACGAGCCCACCGCCGCCTACGGCCACATGGGCCGCAAGCCCTACGTGCAGGACGGCATCCAGTTCTTCGGCTGGGAGCTGCTGGACGGCGTGGACCGCATCAAGCAGGCCTTCGGCATATGAGCAAGGAAAAGAAGCCCCAGCAGGTGCGCATCACCAACAAGCGGGCGTCGTTCGACTACGAGTTCCTCGAGGAGTACGACGCCGGCATCGTGCTGGTGGGCACGGAGATCAAGTCCATCCGCGCCGGCAAGGCCTCCCTGCAGGACGCCTACTGCTATTTCTCCGGCGGCGACCTGTACGTCCGCGGGATGAACATCGCCACCTACTTCTGGGCTTCCGCCTGGAGCAGCCACGAACCCCTGCGCGACCGCAAGCTCCTGCTCACGAAGCGGGAACTCAAGCACCTGGCGCAGGCGGTGAAGACCAAGGGCCTCACGATCGTCGCGGTGCGCGCCTACATCGCCGCGAACGGCTACGCCAAGCTCCACATCGCCCTGGCGAAGGGCAAGAAGGAGTTCGACAAGCGCGCCACCATCAAGGAGAAGGACATCCGCCGCGAAATGGAACGCGAATAAGCCCGCCGCCATGCCCCGCCTCAAGCACAGCATCCCCGCCGAACTGCCTCCGGCAGAGCAGCTTGACCTCGCGCAGCTGGCGCAGGACTATGCTGCCGGCCGCTGCGACCTGATCGTCGTGCTGGGCCCCACCGCCTCCGGCAAGACGCGCTATGCGGTGGCGCTTGCGGAGAAGCTCGGCGGCGAGATCATCTCCGCCGACTCCCGCCAGGTCTATCGCGGGATGGACATCGGAACGGGCAAGGACCTCGCCGAGTACGGCAACATCCCCTACCACCTGATCGACATCGCCGAGCCCGGTACGCAGTACAACGTCTGGCAGTTCCAGCAGGACTTCCTGCGCGCCTATGCGGACATCCGCGCCCGCGGGGCCGTGCCCGTCCTCTGCGGCGGCACCGGGATGTACATCAACGCCGTCACGCGCGGCTACGACTTTTCGGAAAAACGGCCGCTCAGCGCCGAACGCGAAGCACTCCCCCGCGAGGGTTTCCCGCAGCGGCCCTTCTTCATCGGCACGCTGGTGGACCGGGATAAGCGCAACGCGCGCATCGACGCCCGCCTGGACGCCCGCCTGCAGGAAGGGATGGTGGACGAAATCCGCGGCCTGCTGGAACGCGGCGTCCCCGCCGAGGCGCTCATCTCCTACGGGCTTGAGTACAAGTTCGTTACGCTCTACCTGCAGGGGATCCTCAACGCCGAGGAAATGCGGACGCAGCTCGCCACGGCCATCCACCAGTTTGCCAAACGCCAGATGACCTGGTTCCGCGGGATGGAACGAAGCGGGGTGCGGATCCACTGGGTGGAACCCTAAAAAAGACGGGCTGGCCGCAATGGCCAGCCCGCTTTCATTCAGGGACCCGTCCGCTAGAAGGAGAAGCCTTCCGGAAGGACGAAGTACTCGATACCTCCGCCGAAGCTGCCGGCGCTGACGCGGTAAGCCTTGACCTCAAGGTAGAGGACGCCGTCTTCGATATAACTGTCTTCGGGATAGACGTACAAGTTGCCATAGGAACTGTGGACATAACCGGAGAAGAACGACTCCGGCCACACGGGCTTGCCGTTGACCATGTTGAACATGAAGTCGGTACCCCTCACCCAGCAATCCGGGAAGATGTACAGGTCGGGAGCTTCCTCCGTCGTGTACAGGTCCTGCTCCCACTCTTCTTCATACCAGTCGGAATAGTAGGTGCCGGTGCACACGTACTTGGGGGTCAGCTTGCGCTGGGCGGAAACGGTCATCTTCGCGATGCCCGCAGGAGAAACCTGATCGGGATCGGCAATGACGAGGTCGATCTTGTAGGTCTCGCCACCGAAGTCGTTGATGTCGGGATAGGTGAAGTCGATCGTGGCGACGGCCTGGCCGTCGGCGAAATCGAAGGTCTGCTTGGAGGGCGTGAACACGCCGCCCGTCTTATCTTCGATGTTCACCGCGACGCTCGCGGCACCCTTGGTGTTGCCACGCCACATTTCGACCGTAATCTTGTTGCCGTCAGATGCCAGCATCTCGATTTTGGCGGCATCGGAGGGGAAGGACGCGCAGGCGCTTCCGGCAGGGATCTGGTAGATCGTACCCTGCTTCTGGCAGGCGGCCGTCATCAGCGCCGCTCCGGCGAGAAGGATGTATATGACTTTTTTCATATCTTATCGGATTTAAGGATTAAAGGCCCTTGCCCTGCGTCGGATTCTGGTCCTTGGAAACATCCATGTTCTCGTTGCCGTCAAACTCGGACTGAGGAATCCACAGGATGAAGTTGGCGGAGCCGGGCTTTGAGGTGTAGTCCGTGCACGGACGGGTGTGGTTGGAACCGGCCCAGGCGCGGTTGTAGGCCAGACCGCGACGCTGGAGGTCGAACAGGCGGGGGCACTCGCTCCAGAGCTCAACACGGCGCTGGAAGAAGATCTCGTCCATCAGCGTGCTGATCGTACTGGTCGTGTTCGGATTGAGGGTCTTGTCATCTTCCATCTTCGCCAGGCGCGTCGCATAGTCGCTGTCACGCTTGGAACCCACGGCGGAGAGATACTGACGTGCCTTGGCGTAGTCGCCGTTCTCGCAAGCGGCTTCGGCCGCCATCAGATAGAGTTCCTCGGTACGCATCAGGATGTGGTCGCCGGTAGAAGCGGTCGGATCGATGTACACGAGTTTCTTCTGGCACCAGGAACGGTAGGAACCGTTGCCCGTACCGGGCACGCCCCATTCGGACTCGGGAAGCGGAGCGGTCCACCAGGCCTTGCGGACATCGGTGTCGGGAATCTCGTCATAGAGCCAGTTGGCGATCAGGTGGCGGGCCTTGGCATACGTGGACTTGCAGTCCGCATCCATATGATTGTAGATATCCCAGTTGCCGATGGCCTGGTCAGTCTGGATGGCGAGGCCCCAGAGGACGTTCTGCTTGGCGACGTCGTTCACCACCTTGATGTCGTCCCAGGAACCGATCTTCTGGCCCTGCATCGCGGTTTCGGCGGCGGAGAGCGCCGTCGCATAGTCGTGCTGCACCAGGGCGTGACGGGCCTTGAGGCCGTATGCCACGGCCAGGCTGATGTGGCTCTTGTGCTGCTGCGGGAGATTGGTCTTGCTCAGGCAGGCAATGGCGGCGTCGATGTCTTCGTTGGCCTGCTTGTACACGTCGGCCACGGTACCGCGGCCCTTGCCCTCGGAACCGGCCACGGTAGGCTCGGTATAGAGGGGCACGCCCGGGAGGCTCGTGCCGTAGAGGGCGCCGTTCTGCTGATAGGTCTGGATCAGCCACATGTAGCAGAAGGAACGGACGGCGTAGGCCTGGCCCATCACGTAGTTCGTGTAGTTCTCGTCGCCTTCCATCTCGGGATTGGCCAGGATGTAGTTGGCGTTGGAGATCAGGGTGTAGAAGAAATTCCACATCTGGTACTGGTGGCCGGCGTTGCTGGTCCAGTCGCCGAAGGTGTCGAAAGCGTAGTCATAGAAGAACCAGCCGGAACCGGAACCGTCCATCACGTGGTCCTCGCCCTTGAGGTCCTGGACCAGGATGTAAGCCGGCAGACCGCCGTTTTCAGCTTGCCAACTAGAACCCCAGTTGCCGCAGTAGAGCAAACGGAAGAGACCGTTCACGGCCGTCATCGCATTCTCGGAATCCGAGAAAATGGTCGGACCGGCGACGCGGTCGGTCGGGCTCGTCTCGAGGAAGTCCTTTTTGCAACCGGCGAAAGCCAGCAGCGCAAGCACGGAGAAAATCGCAAATATCTTTTTCATAATGCTTTCCGATTAGAAGTTGATGTCAACACCGAGGGAAACCGTGCGGGTCGGCGTATAGCTGTAGCCCGTGCCGCCGGTGAAGTTGTACTGAGGATCCATTCCCTTCAGGGCGGAGAACAGCTTGATGTTGTCGGCAGAGACGAATACGCGGATGGATTCGATCTTGGCGGCACGCAGGACGCTGGACGGAATCGTGTAACCCGCGCTGATGTTCTTGATGGCGAAGTAGGAAGCGTCGAAGAGTTCGTCGTCGGTCAGAGTCACGCGGGCGGAGCCGTGGGCCTCGATCTTCGGGATGGAAGTGATGTCACCGGGCTTTCTCCAGGCCTTGTAGCGGTCGATGTGGCCGGCCTGGCCGATGTAGGTATTGTAGAGCATCTGGCGGTACACACCGTCGTTGACCTTGCCGCCGATGGACCAGGTGGTCATCAGGGAGAAGTCGAAGTTGCCGATGTGGACGTCGTTCGACCAGGAGCCGTACAGCTTGGGCATACGGCTGCCGACCACGCGACGGCACTTGGAAGCCTTCTGGTAGTCGTCGGTGATATACTTCTCGCCGGGGTTGCCGTTCTCATCCTCGTCCCAGACCCAGTAGAGCTTGGCGCCCGTAGCCGGATCGACACCGGCGGACTCGGCCAGGTAGAAGGAGTTGAGGGTCTCGCCTTCCTTGATGATGTAGTTGCCGGAGACGATTTCCGGCTTGTCGGCCAGGTGCAGCACCTTGTTGTGGACGGTGGATCCCATCCAGGTCATCGTCCAGTGCGCGTTCTGGGTACGGATGATGTCACCGGCGAGGCTGATCTCCAGACCGCTGTTCTGCATGTTGCCGATGTTCTTGTTGTAGCCGCTGAAGCCCAGCGAGACAGCCATCGGGTATTCCATCAGCATGTCCTGGGTGTAACGGTTGTAGTATTCGATGGTGGCGGAGAGGCGATTGAACAGACGGGCTTCGATACCCACGTTCAGGTTCGCGTTCTTCTCCCACTTCAGTTCCTTGCTCTCCAGCGAGGTGACCACGGCGCCCGGGTTGGCTCCGTTCGGGTAGCCCAGGTCGTAGAAGGCCTGCCAGGCATAGAGGCTGCCGAGGTTGTCGTTACCCTGCACGCCGTAGGAGGCCTTGAGGGTCAGGTTGTTGATCCAGGCGATGTCGCGCATGAAATCCTCCTGGGAGATACGCCAGCTGGCGCCGACGGACCAGAAGTTACCCCAGCGGTAATCCTTGTGGAAACGGGAAGAACCGTCCCGGCGGAAGGAAGCCGAAAAGTAGTACTTGTCGGCGAAGTCGTAGTTCACACGGGACAGCCAGGACTCCACGCGGTAGTTGTTGGTGTAGGAGTTGGCGTCCTGGAGGGTCGTCGCGGGAGCCAGTTCGTACAGGCCGCCGAACGGGAAACCGCTCTTGTAGCCCATCAGGTACTGGTACTCATACGCATAGGACTCGTGACCCGCCAGCAGGTCGAAATGGCTGCGGCCGAAGCGGCGGTCCCAGGTAAGCAGCTGGTTGAAGGTGTAGCTGAAAGTACGCCCGTCAACGATCTCGGCCAGGCCCCTCAGGCTCACGGCGTTGCCGAAGAACGGGTTGTAATAGGTCTTGCTCTTGTTGTTCACCAGGTCGAAGCCCAGGTTCACGCTGAACTTCAGGCCGGCGAGCGGGCCGCTGGACAGGCCGCCCAGGTCGATGAAGGTACGGCCGCTGAGGTTGTCGGAGGCGGACAGGTACTTGTCGTCGATGAGGTTGGCAAGCGGGTTCCAACCGGCGGAAGCGCCGGCGGGACGGTCCTCACCCCAGTCATAGGTCTTCTCACCGTTGGCGTCGAAGATGTAGCTGCCGTCGGCGTTGCGCGCATAGAGCGGATAGACGGACGGCATGAGCTGGCAGGTGTAGAACACGTTGCTGTAGGCCGAGCTGGAAGACTGGCCGGTACCCAGCGTCGTGGAGTTCGTGGTGTTGTGGGCGAAGTTGACGTTCAGGCCGGTCTTGAACCAGTCGACGATCTGGCTCGACACGTTCGCACGGCCGGAAATACGCTCGAAGTTGGTCATCTTCACGAGACCTTCCTCGCTGAGGTAACCGAGCGAGAACATGTACTGGTTGGAGCGGTTGCCGCCCGTGACGGTCATCTGATATTCCTGGCGGACCGGAGCCTTGTTCGTGGAGAGGTCCAGCCAGTCGTCATCCCACTTCTGGGTCACGCCGTCCAGGATCTTGCCCGTGGCGTGGTCGAACATCTCGGTGACGGGCTTGGTGAACGGGTTGTATTTCTCGTTGGTGCCGAAGATCGCATCGGCGCCGCTGGACATCGCCGCGGCAGCCATCTGGCCGGCAACCAGGGAGCTGTACCCATCGGCGAGGTAGTCGTTCTTGTACATATAATAGACGTCCTCGGTCCACTGGCGGCCGTTCAGGGTCTCGTAGCGCGGAATGGCGCGGGAAGAGACACCCACGTTGGCCTTGAGGGACACCTTGGCGCGTCCTTCGCCGCCACGCTTGGTGGTCACGATCACGACGCCGTTGGCACCGCGGGCGCCGTACAGCGCACCGGCGGAAGCGTCCTTGATCACGGTCATCGACTCGATGTCGTTGGGGTTCAGGGCGCTGATGCTGCCGTCATAAGGAACGCCGTCCACCACGTACAGCGGGTTGGAAGAAGCGTTGATGGAACCGAAACCACGGATACGCACGGTGGCACCGGCACCCGGCTGACCGGATCCGGACGTGGTCTGGATACCGGCGGCGAGGCCGTCCAGCGCCTTCGTCACGTTGGCGACGGTGCGCTTCTCGATCTGTTCGGACTTGATGGTCTGCGCGGACCCCGTGAAGGATTCCTTCTTGGCGGTACCGTAAGCCACGATGAGCACATCCTCGAGGCCTTCGGCATCCGGCTCAAGGGCGACGTTGATCGTGCCGCGGCTCCCGACGACGATCTCCTCGGTCCTGTAACCGATGGAGGAGAAGACGAGCGTGCCGCCGGCAGGGACGGTGATGGAATACGCACCGTCCAGGTCGGTCATCACACCGGTCCGGGTTCCTTTCAACACGACTGATGCATACGACATCGGGTCGCCGGTTGCGGCGTCCGTAACGGTGCCGTTGACCGTGACGGACTGCGCAAAGGCAGTCGACGCCGCGGACAGAAGCATCAACAAAAGAAAAGATTTGATTTTCTTCATAAGTTGATTTTGATTAAACAATAAACTATAACTAACCTTTATATCCCTAACCACGCCGCAATTTCGCAATCATTTTTCAAAAATCCAAATATTGAAACTTCACATAAAATAGCATATAGCAAGCTAAAGCGCGGAAAAACACATTTCCGCGCTCATATTAAAAGAAATTTAATTTCGATTTGAAATAAATTTACGAAATTCGCTTCCGAAATGAAAGTTGTTTTTTGCCCGCCAAAAAATTTTCGGCCCTAACCTACTGACTATCGAAATCTTAGTCCGTCAGGTCCTCAACGACGACGACGCCCTCCCCATCCTCGGTCAGGCCCTCCACGACGGCCTCGAACGGCCCGTCGTAATCGGGCATCTTGCAGTCCACCGTCAGCGTCTCGCCCGGGGCGAGGGCAAGCAGCGGATGCCAGTAGAGCGTCTGCCGGAAATCCGGATAGCGCTTCCCTGCGTCCGCGCCGGTGTAGGCCTGCGGGAAACCGCAGCCCTGAAAATCCACGATGCGGACGTTGTCCTCGAACTGCATGGACGGAAGCGTCCCCTTGTAGGTGACGAAATTGACAATGCCCGAAAAGGCACGGATGCCCATGAAGTAAGTGTCGGACCAGATGTCGATGCGCTTGACCAGCAGCGGGTCATAGGCCAGGATCTTACCGTGATCCAGCACCGGGATGCCATCTACCATGACCAGCGCGGCACCCTGCGGGAAAGACATGTTCCCGAGGCCGTCGGTCGCCCGCACCTGGATCTCGCGCCGCTCGCCGATCCGGCGGACCCGCAGTTCGGGGATGAACTCGACGAACAGCTCCTCCATGACCGGGAAGCGGGTGTAGTCGTCCAGCACATAAGAGCGTCTGTCATCTTCCCCGAACAGTTGCTGATAGCGGAAGGGCAGGTCCTCGTAGAGCGCTTCCGTGTTGAAGTTCCGTTCCACCTGCATCGCGAGGCTGCGGAGTTCCAGCGCCGGGGCGTACGCCCCGCTGAGCTGCAGCGGAGGCAGCTCTCCCGTCCGGAAATCCCGGAACGGGCTCTCCAGTTCCAGGTGGCAGACATTCGTCCGGTCCACGCCCTCGATCTCCAGGAACATTTCCTGATCGCCATAGATATTGGTGGTGAAGAATTTCACCGAACCGTCGGCCTGGATAGCAGAACTGTAAACATTTTCGCCGCTGCCCGGCGAGGAGATGAAGGCATATTTGTCCTGCATGGCTTTCACCCCGGCGGCATCTGTCCCCGATACGCGGGCGCGCAGGATCTCCCCCTCGTACTCCCCCGTCGTTTCCGGGCCATAGCCCTGGAAATCAGGCATCTCCGCCTGGACGAAATCGAACACGTCCTGTCCCGCCGGAGCGGGGATCAGGTCCCGGTGGCGGACCGCCAGGTCGAAGAAGACCGTCCGTCCGCCCGTATTGCTGAGGGTCAGCCGCGCCGTGCCGGAGCCGGGCTTCGCCTCGATCCGGACCGGGCCGGGCCTGCCGCGCCGTTCCCGCCCGGCCGGGATTCCTTCCGATACCGTCACGCCTTCCGCGCGTTCGGTCGTGAACGTATTGAAGACGGACAGGACGTGGGAGCCCGGCAGCGGATCGAATCCCGGTTCGCCGGCCCCGAGCTGGGTGTATGCGAACAAGCGGTAGTTGCCCGTGGGAAGCGTGTTGGGAAGCTGCAGGCAGGCGGCGCCGCGCCCGCCGTCCAAGGCGATTTTCGCCGTACAGGCCAGGCCGCCGGCGCCTTGCAGTTCCACATAGGCAATCTTGCTGAATGCGGACAGACGCCGCGTCTGCATATCCACGCAGTACGCCGACATCCACACGGCGTCCCCCGCCACGAACACGCTGCGGTCGGTGGACAGATACACCCGCTCGCGCAACGGCTCCGCCCCCCGCAGGGCGACGGCCGGGCAGGCGAGCAACAGACAAAGGCCGAAAAGTATCTTTCTCATCACGGTGCTGCTAATTATGGTTATTGGGCCAGTCCTTCGGCTTCTGCTTGGTCCCGCCGAGCAGGGTGCAGTCCACGCACCGGGCCTTGGTCCACTGGAAAGTCAGCCGGCCGTCCTCGGACATGTCCGCCGGGATGACGGTGAGGGGAAGATAGCCCCGGGAGTACCAATTGGCAAATTCGTTGTAATCCGTGAATTCCTCGATCACGATGCTGCTCCAGTCGATGCCGCGGCCGTTGTAGAACTTCTCTTTCCAGTCGTCGTAATACATCGACGCCTGAGCCATCTGGGCGGCGCTGACATAGCCGATCACGCCGGCGGAAGGATCCGTCAGGCAATGGATGTTACCCCGCATCTGGCTCGGGACAGGCGAGAAGAACGAGCCCTGGTTGCTGGTGTTGTCCTCGATGTTCTTCCAGTACAGGTAGGCTTCCTCGCTGATGGCTTCCAGGTACACGGTCAGCTTGTAGAGGACCTGCAGCTTCTGGTCATAGCTCGACACCCGGTGGAATTCGAGATCGGTGAAGCGGTTCTCCGCCTGGTCGGAGGTGGAAAATATCTTGATTTCCGGCGAGCGGAACGTACTCCAGCAGTTGTACCGGTTCTGCCCGCTCGGGAATTCGAACAGGGCCATCATGGGCTGGTAATTGCCCGCATCGTCGAACAGGGCCTCCGGCTGCAGGTAATGCGAGGCCTGCAAGTCGGAATGGTACTCCCAGGTCTCCTCGTAATACCAGCGGAAATGGCTGTCGGAGGCGCTGTGCATGCTCAGGGCCACGTTCAGCTCGGACCGCTCGCGGTTCAGGATGTAACTGAGGTCGTCGATGACCGGCGCGACGCACACGTCGAGCCAGTCGGTCTCGTACACGGCGCCGCTCGAACGGTCCTCGAAATGCGCCCGGTAGCGCTGCGAGGAGCCTGCCTGCGAAGTATCGAAGTACAAGTGATAGCCGGGCGTCACGACCGGGCCCAATACCACCGACTTCGTCTCATATCCGCCCCGGGCATCGTCCCATCCGCCGTTGTATGCTTCGATCCGGGTGCCGTCCTCGCCCTCGATATAGCCGGTCATTTCCAGCCGCCGGGTTTCCTGTTCACGCGTAGAGAACGGCATGACGCGGGTGAACCTGAAATGGCTTGTCCCCCCGATGCTGACGGAGCCTTCCACCACGATCCGGCTGTCGGAGCTCTCGATTTCCGGATCGAAAGAATACACGCAGGAAGTAAGCGCTACTGCGGCGACGGCCGCGAGCCAACGGAGAAATTGTCTTACAGCCATCAGAATTTCAGATTAAAATTGACATAAGGGATGGGGCAGGCGAACACGGAGAGCATCTTTCCCCGGATCATTCCGCCCGGATCGGCGGTGTAGAAGACCGAGTAGGTGTTCTTGCGACCGGTGACGTTGTACACGCCGACGGTCCAGGACATGTGCGTAAACTGCTTCAGATAGTGTCCGGGCTCGATGTTCACGGCCAGGTCGAGCCGGAAGTAGTCGGGAATCCGGTAGTTGTTCCGTTCGGAGTAGGCCAGGCGGAAGCCGCCTGCGTAGTAGAAATAACCCACGGGCAGCGTGACGGGCCGCCCCGTCGAATAGTCCATGTCGACCGACAGGGAGTAGCGATGGGTGAACTTGTAATTCGCCACGAGCTTGACTTCGTGGGGCTTGTCGTACGGGGCGTTGTACCAGTCGCCGCCGTTGATGGTCTCCACGCCGCGGTCCAGCATCTCCCGGAGCAGCGTCCGTGCGTAAGTGTAGGAAAGCCAGCCGGTCAGCTTGCCGCTGGCCTTCTTGGCCATCAGTTCCACGCCCCAGGCCTTGCCGCGCGTCTGCACGAGGTCGTCGGCCAGGTGTTCGTTCATCAGCAGCACGGCGCCAGACTTGTAGTCGAGGCTGTGGAGCGTCTGCTTGTAGTAAGATTCCAGCGTCAGGTCCACGGGGCCGACGGTCCAGTACAGGCCTGCGGCGGCCTGCCAGCCCGTCTGCGGACGCACCTGCGCGTTGCTCAGCTGCCAGGTGTCGATCGGCGAGATGCTCGAGGTGTTGGACAGCAGGTGCACGTACTGGGTCATCGTGTTGAAACCGGCCTTGAACGACAGGTTGTCCAGGAAGGAATACTTTCCGGACAGGCGGAACTCGGGATGCAGGAAGAACTTCGACGGGTTCATCGCCAGCAGGCCGCTGAGCCGGACGCCTCCGTCGAGGGTCAGTTTCGGACTCACGGTCCAGCTGTCGCCCAGGAAGAGGGCGGGCTCCAGGGCATGCTGGGCGTCCATCGTGCGCGGCTGGATATAGGTCCCTTCGCTCAGCCCCTCCAGGGCGCCCGGACGCAGGTCATAGCCGATGGCATTGAGGCCGAACGAGAGATTGTGCCCATCGGCCAGAGAATAGCGGAAAACGAACTTTCCGAAGAACTGCGAGACGGAATTGGACACCCGGTAGCCCGACCACTCGTTGAAGTTGTCGGTGAACTGCGCGCCGTAGCGGTCATAGCCGGCCACGGCCGTGAGGTTGAGCCGGCTTCCCAGGCGGCTGCGCCATTTCAGCGAAGCGTTGAGGTTGTTGTAGCGGAAAGTGGTGTCGCGGTCGAAGGAGAACCCGTCCCGGGACCAGTAGAACGACGCCTGCAGGGTGTTCGCGTCATCGACCTTGTGCGTGACGGAGGCGTTCACGTCGCTGAAGGAAGCCATGCCCCCGTGGTAGTTGCTGTTCTTCGGCAGGAGATTGAGGATCCAGTTGGAGTAAGTCGTACGTCCGCCCACGATGAAGGTGGTGCGTCCCTTGGAAAGGGGCCCCTCCACATGGAAATGGCCGGTCAGCAGGCCGATGCCCAGCGAGCCCGCGATCTTGTTGGCGTTGCCCTCCCGGCCGCGCACCTCGAGCACCGAGGAAATACGGCCGCCGAACTCGGCGGGGATGCTGCTCTTGTACAGTTCCACCTCGCTGACTACGTCCGGATTGAAGGCGGAGAACAGCCCGAAAAGATGCGTCGGACTGTAGATGGTGCCGTCGTTGAACAGGATGAGATTCTGGTCGGCGGAGCCGCCGCGCACGTTGAAGCCGCTGGAGGCCTCGCCCACGGACTTCACGCCCGGCAGGGTGAGCACCGCCTTGATGATGTCGCCCTCGCCGAAGGCCGTGGGGATCTTGTTGATCACGTCCATGCGCACCCGTTCGATGCCCATTTTGGCGTCACGGTGGTGCGAGACGGCGTCGGCGGAGATCACGGCTTCGGCCAGGGAGGTCACCTTCTCCTTCATCACGACGTCGAGCGTGCCGTCGTCCCAGACCTTCAGGTTGAGGTGCATGTCCTCGAGGGAATAGCCGCTGAGACTGAGCTGGCCTTCGCCCAGGGGCAGGGCCACGCGGTAGAAGCCGTCGGCGTCGGTCACCGAATAGGCGCCGCTCTTCGTGTCGTACACCGACACGCCGGTAAGCGGCTCGCCCGAGGAGACGTCGCGCACGTGCCCGCTGACATAGGCCTTTCCGCCGCTTTTCGCGCCCGGATCGCCGATTTCATACACCTTGTTCTGGAAGATGGCCACGGCGCGCTGCTCGGCAAGGAACTGCTGTAGGCCGCTGTCGTCCAGCAGGGAGGATCCCCGGTCGAAATAGCCGGCGGGCAGTTCCGCCCGGATGGACTTGCCGTGCAGCACGAAACGGAACGGCCCGTAGGCGCTGATGACGTAACCGCCCGAGCGGAGCTGCTCGAAGGCCGCGTCCACGAAACGGTCCCGCGGAGCGCTCACGCTGAACGTGGCCTGCTCCGCTTCATCCTGGATGCAATAGAAATGTTCCGGGAACTCGCGGTCCAGGAAACGGACCAGCGAGTCCAGCGATACGCGCCGCACCTCCACCAGGTCCTGTGCGGAGAGCCCCGCGGCCAGCAGCGGAAAGAGCAGGAGCGTCAGAAAGATTCGTTTCATCTGTTTCATCGGGCGGCAAGTTCAAGGACGACACGGCAGAACTCATCGAAATCCATCTCCTGCCGGGCGAGACCGGAAGCATTGAGCGCCTGGCGGACTTCCCGCTTGCGGGAACCCAGGCAGCGCAGCAGCGCGGCCTTGTTCCGCACCCGGCGGAAGTTCCCCTCCGCATCCCGGAAGTAATAACTCCGGTGCAGGGCGAAATAGCGCGATACGTCCGCGCGGTAGTTGGGATCCCGGTACCCGATCGGATCCCCGTTGACGTTGTCCGGAGAAGAGTTGAGCACCTTCACGACGTGCTTCCAGACACATTCCGCCCCGTCCCCGATGACTTCGTAGAAACCTGCGGGCAGCGGACCGTCCACGCCGACCCCCACGAAGTGCCGGCCCTCCGAGTCGATGCTGCGGACCCGGTCCGGCTGCAGCGCCACCGCCACCTGGCTCTCGCCCACCCGGACCAGCAGCCGCTGCGCGACGGCGTCGATGTTTACGGGGACGCCGTAGTAGGCGTTTCCGTCAATGACCAGATCGCCCGTGCGGTATTCGGCGGAGATCCAGTAAGGATTGCCGTTGGCGGGGAAATCATACCGCGCCGCCTGCTTGCCGCGAAGCATCGCCGTCTGGATGCCGGCAGCCTGCTGGAAGGCGCGCGTCTCTTCCCTGTGCTGCTGCGCGGCGGCATCCGGTCCGGCGAGGCACAGGAGCACGCTCCCGGCCGCCAGCGGCAGGAACCGGCGTAAAAAGCGGGTGTCAAAGAGCATATTGCAAATAGATAAAAGCGGTGTCCCGGTAACGTTCGATCAATTGCTCGTCCGTCAGGAGCTGGAGGTCCTCCACGAAGGCCGAATACCGTTCGACCACGGAAGCGTCCACGTTGCCGGAGCGGATGCCATAGAACACCATGGCTTCCTGGAAATGTTTGGGAATGCGTTCATAGGAGGGTCCCAGCCGCTCCAGGACGCTGCGCAGCTGCGCCGGGTTGCCCCGCAGCAGGATGGTCGCCAGGGTGCGGTCGGCCGACGATGCGGCGTGGATGCCCGCCGACTCCAGCTGAAGCAGGTTGTACAGGGGGTCGTGGCTGATGACCGGGATCACGGAACGGACGGCGGCGGGCTCCGTCGCGTGGGCCTCCCCCTGCGCCGCCTGGGCGCGGTAGTATTTCACATAGCTGCGGTGCAGCAGGCTGTGGTCCAGCACCCGGCAGTATTTCTCCATCAGGGTGTAGTCGCCCAGCAGGCAGTACATCTCGACCAGCTTGCGCAGGACGATGAAACCCGTGCCTTTGCGCAGCTGCGTAGCCCACTGGCAATAGTTGTGGACCGCCTCGTTGTAGCAGCCCAGGTGCTGGTACAGGGCCGCCTTGAACAGCAGGCTCGTGTAGTATTCCGCGTTGCCGTCGTAGTCGCACATGTCCAGGTCGTTCTCAGAATACACCGGATAGGAGAACATCTTCTCGCCGAGCTGCCCTTTTGCCGACAGGGCCAGCAGGGCGAAGGGCGTCAGTTCCCCATCTTTTTCGGCCACGGACGGCGGCACCGCTTTCAGCAGGTCGTCCCACACCCCGTAGAGCGCATCCCGCTTGACCCGCGAGAAGCGCTCGGTCCGCTGCACGGCGGGGCTGAACACCGTCCCGGCGGCAGCCGCCAGCACCAGCGCGGCGGCTACGGGCAGGTCGGCCCGCCAGGCCTTCCCCTTCCGGACAGGCAGCAGGAGCGACAGCAGCCACAGCCCCAGCAGGATCAGCAGCGCCGCCACGGCCGGCTTGGGCTCCGGAGAGCGGGCCAGGAAAAACCACAGCACGCCCGCGCCCAGCGCGGAGAGCGTGTCGGTGACGGGAAGCCCCCGGCGGGACAGGATCCCGCGCAGCAGCAGGAACACCAACGCCACGATGACTGCCGTGATCAGCGCCCCGTACACCGGGTCCCGATAGAACTGGATCAGGAAATCGGACAGGATGCCGGACAGCGGAAACGGCTGGGCGAAAGCCCGCGCCCAGGCGTCCGGCGTGGCAAGGAACAGGCCCTCGTACTCCTGGCAGATCAGGGTGAAAGGCTGGCATAGCCAGCTCACCAGGAACACTCCGAGGAGCAGCAGGACGGGTATGACGGCCTTTCTCATTGGGCAAACAGGCGGGAAACGGCCCGGCTGTGACGGCCGGGATCCCCTTTTACGAATTCGGGAACGTTGTAGGACTTGAGCCGCAGGACATTGTGCGAATAGCGCTTCTGCGGCAACAGGAACGGCTTGCTGAAATGGCCCTCCCCATCGAAATGGGCGATGTACAGGCGCGTGTAGCGGCCGTCCAGCCGGCGGCTGCTGAACAGCAGCCAGCGGCCATTGGAAGACCAGCTGTGGTAACTGTCGGACTCGAGGCTGTTCAACGCCTCCGCCGGGGCGGCTTCTCCCGTTTCCAGGTCCATCAGGTACAGGTCGGCCTCGGGGTGCCAGATCGGGAAAGTCCCGTAGGCGGCGGCGGTGAACAGCATCCATTTCCCGTTGACGCGCGGGAAGGATACCGACAGCGTATCGCACTGCCACACCGGGTAGGGATCGCCGTCGAACTGGCCGTCCCGGAAAGCGATGGCCTCGAGCCGGTAATGCACCCGGGAGCGGTTATCCACCACGTCGGACAGGCTGTCCGCCACACAGAAATAGAGTTCGCTCCCGTCCGGCGACCAGGCCGGGAAGGTCTCCATGCGGGCATCCCCGCACACGGAAGGCCGGACCGATACGGAATCCGTCTGCAAATCCATCAGGATCAGGTCCGAAGACTGGTCGTACACCTCCACCTGCTGGTGCCCGTAGATCGGGAAGCTCTGGTGGGTGGCGTTCGAGGAGAAAGCGATGTAGCGCCCGGACGGGTGCCACGCGGGATACACCCCCTGCTTGCGGGGTCCCACCGTAGTCAGGTTGATCAGGCGGGCGTCGTCCCCTTCCAGGAAGACCGTACCGCCGCCCGCGCCCCGGGCGTGGAACATCATCCGGGAAGGATCCCCGGAAGGGAAATGGTGGCAGTTGACACAGCCGCCCCGGTTGTCCCGGTTGGTGACGATCGGATGCTCCCGGAAGGTGGCCAGTTCCCGTGTATAAAGGCCCATTTCCTTCCAGCCCTCATAAGAAGGCTCGATCAGGCGGTACGCGATGTACGGATCGATGGGATCCTGCGACACATATACCTTGAACGGGGCATAGCGCACGCCGCGCCGGGTCTTCCTGTCCCAGGCACGCACGGAGAAGAAGAGGGTGTCGCCATCGCGCCGGCGCTCCACCCGGAAAGGCCGTCCGTCCGCCATCTCGAAAGAGAGGGCGGCCATCCCTTCCGGGACGGTCACGCCGGCATAGTCCGGCACGATGGGCGGCAGCTGCGCGCTGTCTTCGAAGGCAACACGCGCACAACCGGTGCCCAGCAGCACCAGCAGGAAGAGGGTTGCCGGGAACCAGGGTCTGTGCATTCTCTTGCAGGCTGTCTCTTGATTAACGGGAAGTGTCAGCAAAAACTGCCCCGCCTAATACGTATTTGACGTGACGGAATCCGGGATGGACGCGATCTTCTTGTAGCTGTCCACTTCCTTGCCCCCGGCGGTGACCAGGGTCATCGTGCTGCCGGACACGGTGGCCTCATAAGGGCCCCACGCCTTGCCGTCCTCATAGGTGCCGGACAGGAGATCGTCTTCCGAGAGCTTCCAGCTCCCTTTGAAAACCGTGTAACGGCCGTCGCCGATCTTCTGGTACAGCGTGAAGCTGCCTCCGGCGACAAGGTCCAGATACACGCTCACCTGCACGGAGCCCACGCTCGCTTTGGTGGAAACGTTCGTCAGTTCCCAGACGCCGCTCACATCCGTCGCCTGCTTGACGGGATCATCCGGTTTCTGGCAGGCAACCAACGCGGCCGCCAGTGCCAGGATAAACAAAAACTTTTTCATTACAGCCATCCTCCCGTACCGTTGCCACCGTCCGCATCACGGGCGATGATTGAAACACTTTGCGTCAGGGTCATGCCGCCGGGAGGGTTGCTCCCGCCACCCACGTGGTCGCCGCCGCCGACCGCCGTGATCGTGATCTTGCCGGAACCCACCTTCGTAGGGTGGATGTAGAGCCGGCCGAACTGCACGTAGGCATAGCCGTTCTCATCGGCGACGGCCGGATACTTCTCCGTATTGGTCGCACTGACCTTTTGCAGGCCCATAGAACTGACCACGGCATCGGGGACCTCCACCTTGAGATAGGTGAGGCTCACGGAAGCCGTGCCGAAAGTGGAAGAGAGATCGATCCACTGCTGCTTGCCGAGCCCGGCCGTGAGCGTGGGCAAACCCTCGATGTGCATCGCCAGACGCCAGGCGTCAATGGCTCCCGTACCCATCTGGTGATAGTAAGGCGCCATCTTCAGGGGGGCACGTCCGGTATAGGTCTTCTCCTGCTTGCTGCCGATCCGCTGGTCGATGTCGGACACGGAAGCCAGGATCATGCGCTTGAATTCGTCGCGGGTGAACTTCTTCCCCAGTTTCTTGGCATAAGAAAGGCCCAGGGCGACCACGCCGCTGACGTGCGGGCAGGCCATCGAGGTGCCCTGCATGTAGCCGTAGTCGGTATTGTAGAGTTCCTTGGGTAGCGTGGACAGGATCATCGACTTCTCGCCAACGTTGTGATAATACTCCCCGCCCGGGGCGGAAATGTTGCAGCCCGGCCCGTAATTGGTGTAATAGGCGGGCAGGAAGTCCGGTCCGAAGGCCGACACGCTGATGATGTCGTAGAACGCGCCCGGGTAATGGGCGTAGTCGTGGCTCTCGTTGCCCGCGGCGAAGATGGCGATGTTGCCGTCCAGGACAGGATTGTTCTTGCAGGCCTCGAAATAGTGGATGGCGTCGATCTCCGCCGAACCTACGCGGCTGATGTAAGCGTTGTCAGATGCAAAAGCCGCGGTGTATCCGTAAGAACAGGAGATGACGGATGCACCCATGTCGGCCGCATATTTGATGGCTTTGGAGACCGTCTTGCCGCTTCCGCCGTCGCCGGCGGAGAAGATCTGGCAGCTCATGATGCGGCAGCCGTCTCCGTTGCCGGAGCCGCCGGCAACGCCGCAGACGCCCTTGCCGTTGTTGTTGACGGCGGCGATGGTGCCGGCGCAGTGCGTCCCGTGGCCGCTGTCGCCCACGTTATAACCGTTGGCGTCATACACGGGGTTATCCCAGGTGATGGGGCCGTCGGACACGAAATTGTAGCCGTACACGTCATCGACATAGCCGTTGCCGTCATCGTCGACGCCGTTTCCGGGGACTTCGCCTTTGTTCACCCACATGTTGTCCTTCAGGTCCGGATGGTCATACTTCACGCCTTCGTCCACCACGGCCACGATGATATCCGGATCGCCCGCACACAAGCCGGCCCAAACCTCGGTCACGTTCACGTCCGCTCCGGCAGCGCTGGTCTTGGAGAAGGAGGTATTGCCGTAGTTCTTGTAGTTCCATTGATTGATCAGTTCCGGATCGTTGAAGGTACCCGTGCCGGCCTTGGTCGCGGAGCCGGTGGCCGGGAAGACCCCGCCGTCCGTTTCCTTACGGGCAACGGATTCATATTCAACAACTTCCAGCGCACGCACCCGGGATAGGGCGCGCACCTTCACGTCCAATTCGTCAGGCTCCGTCAGCACGGCCTCGTACCAGCGGTCCAGGCCGAAGCGGCGCTCCAGTTCTTCCTTTCCGGGTGCGGAGGGGAATACCCTTTGAAGAGTCACTCCCTGCTCAGCCTCCAAGGCACGCAACGTTGCCTCGTCCGGCACCTGGCCGAACTTGACCATCACGGCATCGGAAACCACTTCGCCGCCCAGGCGGACGACCGGTGCGACGCGCGCTTCCTCCACGGGCCCCGCCTCCTTCTGGCAGGCGGCGGCACAGAGGAGCACCAGCACCGGGATCACCATTTTGTAGTTTCTCATATCTCTTTGCGATAACAATATCTGCAAATGTAATAATTTATATTCATTAACGGAAAAGTCCGGCGGGGTCTCCGCCGGACTTCATCCATTAAAACAAGCGAATTCGATCAGCGCATATCTTTGCACTTCGAAATCTTGGCGGTTCTGGCAGTGTTGCCGTTCTCCTTGCGGGTGTAGTTCACCTTCGCGGCAACTTTCACCGGCTTGGGATCGCGTTCGAACACTTCCTTGTCACGCTGCTTGAAGAAGGACTTGCCGATCTGGGATTTGATGCTCCTCTTGCCGACGACAGCCTTGGGCTCGGCTTTCTTCTCAGGAAGCACGACCTTGAAGGCACCGTCCTGGTTGGCATAATAGTAACCATCGCCAGCAATCGTGGCAAGCATGCCTTTCGGCGTCGGGAAGGCGATCACGCCGTCCTTCAGCGTACCGACAGAGAACGGTTTACCATTATACACGGAGGTAATTCCGTCGATGAAGCCCTCGGTAGTATTGAGGCAGATGCCATAATCCTGAAGTTCGATGAGCACGTTATCGGGATTGGTCGCATCGATGATCAGTTCCGCATCGCGCCAGAGCATACCCTCAAATTGGGCGACATCGGCACCAATCATCTCTTCACCGAACATACCCTCCTGCATCAGGAGGTCGATATAATTCTTCTGGAATCCGCTGATCTTATACAGACCGGGCGTCGTGGCTTCCTCAAAGACATCGCAGGCGACATCGATGGGGCCGATCTGATAAATACCGCCGGCGACATCCTCGGTATAAACACCGGTACCCAGTTCATCCCAGACATACGGGAGCGGGGCCGTCTTATAGACATCATACACGAAGTCATCCATATCACCGTTGGTACCCCAGACGACAATGCAAAGCTGCGTCTTGGCGGGCAACGAGGAGGCCACGGAGTAGTAACCGCCTTCACCGTTGATCTGCTTGAGAATGTCGGCGGAAACGGCATATTTGCCAGCCGCATCCTTCTTGACGGCATCGAAGACCGCATCCGGATCCTTTGCCACGTCATCATACTTGAAGATACCCATATGGACATCCGTCAGATCCTCGCCGGAAATGCAGTAGGCGAAGGAATCGTAAGCATGATAGTTCTTGTAGCGTTCAGGCGTATCCTCCGTGAACACGTCGATTTCGACGGCGTGGTCTGCCACGTCATCGGCGGCGATGTGCTTGAAGGTGACGCTGCCGCTGGTATGGGGCTTCGCATCCTTGTCGTAAGCGACAGCCACGAAAGTGTACATGCCGGTGGTTTCGGGAGCCAGCTCCAAGGTGGCATACTTGACAGCCGCCTCTTCATCCACTTCGAACTCGGAGAATTCTACGGTCTCGTCCGTACCGGCGACAATGGCGTCGATCTTGTTCGCAATCTGCGTGGCGGTGAGTTCACCCTCATAGGCAGCATACTTGATGCTGGCCACGTCGATGCCGGCCGTGATGCTGACGGGGGAGACGCCATCGTAAGAATAATCGGATTCGAGCTTCAGCGTGTAGTCCACGCGGGAATAACCGGAAGCGATACCGACGACGGTATTCTCGCACAAGCTATACCAATAACTGGTTCCCTCGATGTCGTAAACCAGGTTGAAGTAGAACCCGCCATGGCCGTCATAATAACTCAGCTTATAATTCGCTCCATAATTCTTGACGAAATCGAGATAGCTCGTGTTCACAAGACCCGGATCCGACTTGACATCTTTAAAGTGGTGGAAATAGTCACAGAAGACGATGGCGCAAGGGTGATCCTCACCCACTTCAGATCCATCCAGTTCATAACCCGTGTACTGGGCCTCGACTTCAACGGGCTGGTAGGACACCTCATTGATGACATAAGACGCCTTGGGATACCATTTGAAGTTGATCACGGCATCAGAGCCCCAGATTCCACCTTCATTGGGCACGATCTGGCCATAACGGACGCCATCCACCTCGTAATACTGGATGGTGCCTTCTACGTCGTACGCTTCTTCCTTACCGAAATCCGCAAGGAAATCAGGCAGGACGTGGAAGGTGACGGTGGCGTTCTTGCCCGACTCGTCCTTCAAGGTGCTCATCTGCACCCGCATCACGGAGAAGTCCAGGGAAATGGCGTTGGCCTTGTACATGGAGGCGTACTGCGTGTCTTCGATCGTGAAGCTCGCAGAATAGGTGTTGCCTTCCTTGGCGGAGTCGAAACGCACCGTGAAGGTCGTCTCTTCCTGTCCGTCGGCGAAAGTGGCGTCAGCGACGTTGAAAATGCCATCCTCGGAGAAGCTGCACTTGACCGGGACGGTAATGCTGCCGCTGGTGTTGGAACGCTTCAGTTTAATCTCCACGCTGGGGTCCTGGACAGGACTGTACACGTGCATGCCGCTGGCTTCCTGGGTCGGGAAATACACACCGTAGCAACCGGAAGCATCAGGCTCGCCCGGCTCATGCGGCTGCACTTTTTCCTGGCAGGAAACCACCGCGAAAGCAGCTGCGGCAATCCAAAGCAAAGATTTGATATACTTTTTCATACGGATTTCTGTTTAAATTAATCGGTCACACCGTCACGAAGACCAGGATTCATGTCGATGGTAGGCTGCTGGCCGCCCTGGTTGTCGACGATACCGAAGTTGGTATTCATCTCACCCTGCGGGAAACGCATCCTCAGCCAAGGATCCTGGGAGTCGAGATTGAAACGGAAAGCGTCCGCGATGTTGGAAGTGCCCGCGCCGTGGGAACGGACGATAGGCTTGTCCAGACGGAGGTTGTCGAACACGCCGAAACCTTCGCCCCAGAGCTCGACACGGCGCTGGAACCAGATCTCGTCCAGAAGCGTACGGCCACCGGCATCGGCGCTGTAAGAAGGATCGCGATAGGTCTTCACGAAGTTCTCGAGGATGCTCTTGGCAGTGCCGGCATCGGAGTGGGCCTTGGCCTCAGCCTGGATGAGAATCATCTCTTCCACGCGCATCAGCGGCATGTCCTCCTCGTTGACGTCGGTAGCAATCGGGTTGCAACCGAACTTCACGTTCGTGTAAGGCAGGTAAGGGAGCTTGGCGTCACCGCCGTCGTCAGCATTGGCCACGTCGTCGAAACCGGGCCACTTCAGGCCTTCGAGAAGCGGAGACTCGAGGTTCTCGTCCACCCACCAGCCCTTGCGGACGTCGGTGTCGGGAATCTTGTTCCAGAGCAGGGTGTTGATGCAGACGTAGGTCTGGGTAGCGCAGGAATAACCGCTGTTGGAGAAGGAACGCAGCCAGCCGCTGGTCGTGGCATACACGCCGTTCCAGCTGTTGAGAGCCTCTTTCCGGGCGTTGGGCAGGCCGTCGGCCATGTCATAACCCCAGATCCAGTTGTGCTCGTTGACGTCCATGAAACTCGGCTTGGAAACCTCGGCGATGGACGCAGGGGTATAGCCCTCGGCCGCAGCCACGGCGTCGCTGTAAGCCTGGTCCCAGTTGCCGAGGAGCAGGTTCACGCGGGCGCGGAGACCGTAGGCCACGTGGTCGTCGATGTACAACTTGGAAGAACGGGTGCTGCCCTTGAGCGTCTCGATGGCATAGTTCAGGTCATCCAGGACGAAGGAATACACCTCACCCACGGTAGCGCGGGGATTGTTCGTGAAGTCTTCGGTCGCCGGGGTCACGAGCGGGACGCAAGGGAGGTCCTTGCCCAGGCCTTCGGACGTCTGGGTGAGCGGAGCGAACTGGTACTGCGGGGCCAGCAGCATGTAGGAATACGCGCGGAGGACGCGCGCCTGGGCGATCATGTTGATGATCTGCGGGTCGGACACATCCTCGGCGAAACCGGAAAGGAAGGTGTTGACATCACCGATCATATTATAAGGAGCCCGATAGCGGATGGCCGGGTTGCGGTACGTGTTGTTGCGGGAAGAATACTCGCCGCACACGGAGAACCAGTTGTAGTTGCTGTTGGGCATGATGGCGTCAGCGCCTTCCAGGTCGTTGCAGAAGAGAATCATCAGGAACTCCCAGTCGTCAGGCGTCGTGTACATCTTGGCGGGCATACCGATGTTAGTGAACATACCGTTGAACGACGCGGATGCACGGGAAGGAATGGCAGCGTTGGTCGCCTGCACCTGGCTGGCGAGCATCGTACCGCCTTCGGGAATGATTTCGTCAATCTTGTTGCAGGAAGCAAAAGCGACTGCTACAGCGACAACGTAGAAAAATTTATTCAGTTTCATATCTTATTCCTTTTCGAGTTAGAAGGTAAGCGTCAGGCCACCGGTGATGGCGCGCATTGCTCCGTAGGAAGAAGAACCCTGGGCCATCGTGAAGGAACCGAGGCCGAGGCTGTTGCGGGGATCCACACCCTTGCGGGCCGTGAAGACGGCGAGGTTCTCGCCGGCAACATAGATGCGAAGAGAGTTGACCTTGATCTTCTGGGTCCAAGCCTTAGGCAGCGTGTAACCAAGGGTCACATTGTTGATGCTCAGATAGTTGGAGCTGGTGAAGAAGCGATCCACGGCGCTCTGGGCCACCTGGGTGTCGCCATCCATACGAGGGATGTCGGTGTTGGGGTTCTCGGGAGTCCAGGCCTTGAGCACGTCCTTGTGCCAGGCGGAGCCCGTCTGGTCCTGGGTCCACATGAGCATCTGGTAGTTACCGTCGTAGTACTTGCCACCGAGCTGGAAGGAGCACTGCACGGAGAAGTCGACACCGTAGGCATTGAGAGTGGTGCCGAAGCCGCCGAAGAGCTTGGGCAGCGTGGTGCCGAGCTCGTAACGGGTCGCACTGGAGAACACGGAAGTGGTCTCGTCCTTGGCTTCCTCGGTCACCTTGCCGTCAGCATCCTTCTTCTCGTCGGTGTGCTTCCAGTAGAGGGCCTTGCCGTTCTCGGGATCCACACCCGCATACTTGTACATATAAGCGTCGTACAGGGAACCGCCGACCTTGTAAATATAGTTGGAACCGCGGATACCCTTCTCGGAGACGCTGGAGTCAAGGCTCGTGATGGTGTTCTTGTAGCTGCTCAGGTTGAGGTTCCAGTTCCAGAACACGTTGCGGGTGTTGATGATCGCACCGTCGAGGGTGAGTTCGAAGCCGCGGTTGCGGATGGAACCCACGTTCACGGGGATGCGGCCGGTCGGATTACCTGCGGAATAAGGAACGTCCTTGTTGTAGAGGAGGTCGCGGGTGTCGCGGTTGAAGAACTCGATGGAACCGTTCAGGCGGCCCTTGAAGAGTTCGAAGTCGACACCGGTGTTGAAGGTGTTGGAGGTCTCCCAGGTCAGTTCCTCGTTACCCTTGTAGGTCAGGGTGAGGGCGTAGTCCGTACCGTCATAGGAGTGGACGTACTGGTCGGCGTAAGGGAAGTTGCCGAGACCATCGTTACCGAGCACGCCGTAGCTGGCCTTGAGCTTCAGCATATCCACCCACGAAGCGTCGAACCAATTCTCCTTGCTGATGAGCCAGGCGGCGCCGAGGGAACCGAAGTTGCCCCAGCGGTGACCGGGCGCGAAGCGGGAAGAAGCATCGCGACGGAACGAACCGGACACGAAGATCGTACCGTTGTAGTCATACTGCAGACGGGTGAGGAAACCTTCGGTCATATAGGAAGTGGAGCTCGAGCTGATGGACTTGTTGGTACCGTCGGCATTGTCGATCTCACCTACGAACGGGTTGAAGAGGTGGTCGTTGGAACCGTCGATGTACTGGTTCTTGCGGTTGTACTGCTCGTAACCGGCCAGGATGTCGAAATGATGGACATCGGCGACGTCGAACTTGTACTCGGCAAGATACTGCTGGTTGACGGTGAACATGCGGCTGTGGCCCACGGAAGCGGTGCCGTCGACGGCGCTGGTGTACGGGCTGTACAGATAATTATAACGCGTGTTGTCGTCGGTAATGCCGATGTTGGCGTTGATGGTAAGACCCTTGATCGGAGTCAGGAGGAGACCCCACTTGCCCACCAGCACGTCGGCATAGGACTTCTTGGTGTCGTAGTAGAGGTCGCGGACCGCGTTGCCAACGATGGACGGACGGGTGAAGTTCGTGTTGTTGGAGTCGTAGATCTGGCGGCCCTGCTCGGTGTAGAGGTAAGGGTTGCCCCGCTCATCGACCTTGCGGACATACAGCGGATAGATAGGACCGATGTTGTTGGCGATGTAGAAGGCGTTGCCGGAGGAACCCCAGCTGCCGGAGGACACGTTGTCGGAATCCGAATAGGAATAGCTGATGTTGGTGATGAAACGGATCCAGTCCTTGATCTGATACTCAGCGTTCAGACGGGCGGTGTAGCGCTTGTAACCGGAGTTGTAGACGATACCGCCATCATTCAGGTAGCTGAGGGCGCCGTAGTAGTTGAAGCGGTCCGTCGCGCCGCTGGCGCTGACGTTGTACTCCTGGCGGACAGAATTGTGGAAAGTCTCCTTGTACCAGTCATCCGGCTGATAGTAGTACTCGCCGTCGGAATAGCCCAGCGTGGCGTGGGGGTTGATCTTGAAGTTGGTACCGATGAGCTTCTCTCCCTCGGGCACGGTAAAGACCTGGTAGCCCAGACCGCCGTTCTTCTCGTCGAACAGGACCCTGTCGGCGTAGGCGAAGGACTCGGCCACGGTGTGACCGGAGTAGATGTACTGGTTGTACCGCATCTTGTAGAAGGTCTCGTAGTACTCGGCGGGATCAGTGATCACGTCGTACTGCGGGATCAGGCGGGAGTTGACGCCGTAGCGGGCGTCGAAACGGACCTCGGCCTCGCCGCTCTTACCCTTCTTGGTGGTGATGAGGACGACGCCGTTGGCACCACGGTGACCGTAGATAGCGGAAGCGGCAGCATCCTTCAGGACGGACATCGACTCGACATCGTTGGGGTTGATGTCGGAGATGGAACCCTCGTACGGGGCGCCGTCCACGATGATGAGCGGGGAGGAGCTGGCGCTCATGGAACCGATACCGCGGATGCGGATGGTCGGGGAGCCGCCGGTCGGGTCACCGCTGGAAGAGATGATCTGCACGCCCGGGGTCGTACCGGCCAGGGCGCTCGTCACCTTGGAGGACAGTTTCTTGGAGATGGTCTCGCTGCCGACCACCGTCGCGGAGCCCGTGAAGGAGCTCTTGGTAGCCGTACCATACGCGATGACGATGGTCTCGTCGAGCATCTCGCTGTCCGGATCGAGGGTGACGGTCACCTCCGTCCGTCCGCCGATCTGCACGCTCTGGGCGATGTAGCCCACAGCAGAGAAATCGAGCGTTCCGTTGGCAGGTGCGTTGATGGTAAAAGCACCGTTTACGTCAGTGGAGACACCTGTCATCGTGCCTTTGATCACGACGGAAGCAAACGGAACACCTTCGCCAGTCTGTGCGTCACGGACAGTACCCGACACCCGCACGTTCTGGGCGGACAGGGACACTGCGAGCAGCACGAACAAGGCGCTGAAGAACAGTTTTGCTTTATTCATAAGCATTAACTTTAATTAAACAATAAACTATACTAACAATACATAGTTACATCACATAAAACGCGGTCTACCCGCACAAAAATTTCCGCGCAAGCTCGGTATTTTTCATATGAAATGCAAACACCGTTCTTGCCTAGCACACGTAATTTCGGCGCAAGTTCGTTTTTTTTTCCTAAAAATCCAAATATTGAATCGAGTAACTGGTTGAGTACAAGATTGGTTTTTGTCTTTATCCCTACAACAATTTACCGAATTTTAAAGAAATTAATTTCGATTTATAATAATTATCGTCATTTTGCTTTCAATCCAACAATATACATAGCGAACCTATATTCCTGTTTGCGACATGCCGCCGGATTATCCCCGCCACGTATAGCCATTATCCCTCAAAAATACCTATCTTTGACTGTCAAGACCATCTGATACGTTACCAGACATGAAAAAACTCCTTTCAGTCATCCTTGCGGCGGCCGCCGGTCTTTCCCTGCAGGCGCAGGGGGTCGCCTTCCTGAATATCAGCCCCGATCCCGCCAGCGCGGCGTTGGCGGGGACCGGCATCGCCCGCACGGCGGACGCCTATGCGCTGGAGAACAACGTCGCGGCTACCGCCCTTGGCGGTCCTGCGATGGACGTGTCCGCGGGTTATGGCCGCTGGCAGCCCCAGGCCGCCGCGGTCAATGTCATCTCCGCCGCCGGCTACTACCGGATAACGGACAAACTGGCCCTCGGCCTGCGGTTCAAGGATTTCGCTTACCCGGAATATACGGTCGTCTCGGCCGCCGGACGCCCCGGAGGCTCTTTCTCCCCGATGGAAATGGCCTTCGGACTGGGTGCCGCCTATCAGCTTGCCGACGGCCTGTCCGCGGGCGTGTCGCTGCATTACGTGAACTCCTCGCTGGCGGAGGATGCCAAGACTTCCGCCTTCGGTGCCGACCTGGCGCTGAAATTTGAGAAAGACGGCTTCCATGCAGGCCTGTCCGTGAACAACCTCGGTTCCGCCGTCAATTATGGTAACGGGAATTATTCCCAGCCGGGCATCGTGCGTGCCGGCTGCGCCTACTCCATAGCCGGCTTGACTGCGAGCGCGGAGGCGGATTACCTGTTCACCGGAGGGGTGATGGCGGGACTGGGCCTGGAGTACGGCATCGCGGACATCGTATTCCTGCGCGGCGGCTTCCATTACGGCGACGCCGTCAAGGCCATCCCGACCCACGCCTCCCTGGGCCTTGGCCTGAAGTATGCCGGCGTCCATCTGGACGTGGCGTTCCTGACGGCTTCGAAGGCCGTCGGAAACAGCCTGATGGCCAGCCTCGGATTCGCGTTCTGACCGGACACAGATTTCTCGTCTTATGAAGAATTTCCAAATACTTTTCCTGACCTTTCTTGCCCTCTGTACCGCCTGCAGCAAACCGCCGCAGGAAGGGCCCTCGGAAGAAGCGAAAACCCGCCTGTACGCCAACACCTTCGCCCGCAACTATATGCAGATCTACTACCTCTGGAACAAAGAGGTCGGGAAAGACCTGGAGGCCTGGAAGGACAGCGAAGAACCGATTTCCAAGGTAGAGAAGGTCCGCTACAAGGACGCTTCGGGCAAGGACATCGACCGCTGGACGATATGCACGGACGATTTCGACAGTTTCTACGGCAGCGTGTCCGGAAACGGCAAGACCTACGGCTTCGATTTCGTGCTCTACTACCTGGACAGCAGCCACAGCGCCTTGTGCGCCGTGGTAACCTATACTTATCCCGGCGGCCCCGCCGAGCAGGCCGGCCTGAAACGGGGCGACGCCATCGTCAAGGTGAACGGGAAATCGATCCCGCCGAAGGACTATTCCGCCATCTTGTATGACGAACTGATGGGCGGGGACAAACTTTCGGCGGGCCTGTACGACGGCCGGACGCTGGCGATGAACTCCCGGGAGATGTACGAAGACCCCGTCCTGCTGGACAAGGTGTTCGACTGCAAGGGCAAGAAAGTCGGATACCTGGTCTATACCAGTTTCACGATCGAGTCCTACAAGAAACTGATCGAGGCCTGCACCGCCTTCAAGGAGGCGGGCGTGAGCGAGCTCATCCTGGACCTGCGCTACAACGGCGGCGGTTTCTCCGTGGCCGAACAGTTCCTGGCTTCGATGATCGCACCGCCGGAAGTGGTGAATTCCGGGGCGGTCCTCTCCACCGAAGTTTTCAACGAGGCGCTGACGGAGTACTTCGCCTCGAGAGAAGAGGATACGAATACCTATTTCCAGACGGAGTTCAATTTCAAGGCCGGCAACAAGACCTATTCCTTCAGCACGAAGGACGCCAATCCCGGCCTGGACAGGCTGTACGCCATCGTCTCTTCCGGCAGCGCCTCCGCGTCGGAAGCGATCCTCTGCGACCTGTATCCTTATATGGATGTCACCCTGCTGGGCGAAAAGACCCACGGGAAATACTGCAGCGGCCTGATGCTCACTGCGGAGGACTTCTATGTAGACTATGCCGACCAACTGGGAACGGAATTCGCCGCGGAGGGCAAAGAATATACCGCCAACTGGGGCATCTACGTGATGTACAGCCGATTCGCCGACAAGGACGGGGTGACGCGCTGCATGCCGGACGGCCTCACGCCGGACGTCGAAGTGTCCGACGACCCGCTGGACGGCTTCCAGCTCGGCGATCCGCAGGAAACGATGCTGGCCACGGTCCTCGCCCGCTGCGGCTACCAGGCCGCCCCGAAGGCCGCCCCCCGCTCCGTCCCGGCCCCGGCCTGGGAAAAGGTGGACGCAGAGCCGTTCCGGCCCGGTTTTGGCATGATGATCAAGCTATGAAAAGACCCCTTATCGCATTCGCACTTCTCCTGTGCGTCCTGGCCGGCTGTTCCCGGCAGTCCCTGACGCCCTCTCCCCGCGTTGAAGAAAACCACGTCCGGGTCCTGCCCGGCCGGGCGGAGATCCTGCTTACCGAACAGGCTGCGGAAACGTTCCGGACGGAGCGCTTCCTCGGGCAGACGGCGCCGCTGGGGGTCCTTTCCGTGGAGCGGGTCTTCCCCGACGCGGGCGAATTCGAAGCGCGCCACCGCGCCGCCGGCCTGCACCGCTGGTACCGCGTCCGCTACGACACCGGGGTGCCCCTTACCCGGGCCCAGGCCGGGCTGGAATCGATCGAGGGCGTGGAATCCGTCTCTTTCCCGCGCCGCAAGGCCCGTCGCAGCTATTTCAACGACCCCCTTGCCAAATATCAGTGGCATTATGCCAATGACGGTACGCTGGACGGGAACTTCAAAAAAGGCATCGATATCAACGTCGAACCGGTCTGGCGGGAATTTACCGCCGGCAGCAGCGAGGTGGTGGTGGCCGTCATCGACGGCGGCATCCAGATCGGACACGAAGACCTGAAGGGCGTCGTCCTGGCGGGCGGAGCGCGGGGCAGCCGCTGTTTCGTCGGGGGATACGAGGCCGACGAGATTCCCGCCGACGACCACGGCACGCACGTGGGCGGCACGATCGGCGCCATCAACAACAACAAGATCGGCCTGTGCGGCATCGCCGGCGGCAAGGACGGCCGCGGCGGCGTGCGACTGATGTCCTGCGTTATCTTCTCGGATGACGAAGATGACGAAGAATCCGGCGGCGACGAAGACGCGCAGGCCCTGGTCTGGGCGGCGGACAACGGCGCCGTCATCGCCAACAACAGCTGGGGCTATGTCGCCGAATCGGACCGCGACGCGGCCCGGATCGCGCGGGAGTTCCTCGCCTACGACTCCCCGACCAAGGATGCCATCGACTACTTCATCGACCACGCGGGCACGGACGCTTCCGGCAAGCAGACGGGGCCGATGAAAGGCGGCGTGGTCTTCTTCGCCTCGGGCAACGACGCTTTCACCCATGACGCGCCGAGTGAATACGAACGCGTGATAGCCGTGGGCGCCTTCGAGCCGGACGGCAGGATGGCCGAATACTCCAACTACGGCCCCTGGGTGGACATCCTCGCCCCGGGCGGCTCGGACTCCGATGATTACTACGAGGAAGGGATCGCCAGCACCGGCGCCAGCGATCCGTACATCTATTTTACCGGCACCTCGATGGCCTGTCCGCACGTATCCGGCGTGGCCGCCCTGCTGGTCTCGCACTTCGGCGGGCCAGGCTTCACCAACGAGGACCTGCTGGAAATGCTGCTGGGCGGCGCCCGGCAGGGCGTCATCAGGATGCCTTCCGGCCGCACGGTCGGCGGCGGGATGCTGGACGCCTACGGCGCCTTCACCTACAAGTCCGGAGGAGATCCCGACGAGATCCGCTTCAGCACCGACTACACCGGCGACTACCGCTTCAAGTCACACGAAAGCGTCACCCTGGACTGGACCATCATCGGGAACGAGAAAGCGCGGCTGCAGGTCAGCGTGGACAGCGACTGCCCGGGCCTGACCTCCGACTGCAGCGCCAACCAGGTGCGTATGAAGATCAACGCCCTCCAGGCCGATCCGGGCGACTACCTCGCCACGATCCGCGTCGGCAACACCGCCAGCCAGGACGTTCCCTTCACCATCCTGGAGAACCACGCCCCGACGCGTATCGCACGCTTCGGCGACCAGATCATCAACGTGGCCTCCAACGCCCCGCTCAGTTTCAACCTGGACGACTATTTCAGCGACCCGGACGGCGAGACGCTTGCTTACCGCGTGGTGATTTCGGGAGAAGAAGTCGCCGTGCCGTCCGTTTCCGGGAGTACGCTCTCCCTTTCGCCTGCCGAATACGGCCTTGGAGAGGTGACGGTCACCGCCTACGATGCCCGCCGTGCCAGCGCTTCGTCGACCTTCCTGCTCCTGGGGCGCAACGCCTACCAGGACCTGGACGTCTATCCCAACCCGGTGACAGACTATCTCTACATCCGTCCCAGCCAGGACAAGACCCTCGACATCACGCTGTACAACCTGGCCGGAGCCAAGATCTGGTCCGCCAACGGCGCCTCTGCGGGCCCGTTCGAGCCGCTCGCCATCGACCTGCGGAACCAGCCCGGCGGCACCTATTCCCTGCTTGTCGGGGACAGGCGCTATACCATTGTAAAAAAGTAAAGCCTACTGGGCTGCGCCGCCGAGGAGATCCAAGATCTCGGCGGTAATCTTCTGCTGACGGCCCTTGTTGTATTCGAGGGTGAGTTCGCCGAGCAGTTCCTCGGCATTGTCACTCGCGGTCTGCATCGCGATGGTCCGGGCGGCGTGCTCCGCCGCGGCGGAATCCAGCACGGCGGCGTGGAACTTCAGCATCATCACCTGCGGCAGCAGGGTGGCGAGCAACGCCTCCGCATCCGGTTCGATGATAAAGTCATTATCATCCCCGACCTGATCGGGAATCCCGAACGGCAGATAAACCTCTGCCACCGGTTCCTGCCGGGCGGAAGAGATGAAACGGTTGTACACCAGCACCACGCGGGAAAGCTCCCCGGCCAGGTAACGCTCCGACAGGGAGCGGGCCAGCCCGGCGGATTTCTCATAAGACGGATGACCGATGACGTCATTGAAATCGCCCGCCTGGGCGTATCCGGCCCGGCGCAGGGCTTCCGCCATCTTGCGGCCGACCGGAATCACCTCCACCTCGCCCTCGCAGGCACGGATCGTCTCCAGCGCCTTCCGCACCACATTCGCATTAAACGCCCCGCACAGAGACGAATTCGAAGCAATCGCAACGACAACGGTCTTCCCGCCCTCCCCCGCCGCAGCAGGCGCGGGCGTTGCGAGCGAGGCAGCAAATTGGTTTTTCGAGCTACTGTACGAAAAATAATTTGCTGCTGAGCCGTCGGCGGCTGCGGCGGGCCGTACAGGACCAACAGCCGCCAGGATTTCAGCGAGCGTACGTTCGTACGGCCGCATCCCCTCGATGGCCTTCTGCGCCTTGCGCAGCTTCGCAGACGCCACGAGCTTCATCGCCGAAGTAATCTTCAGCGTACTGCGGACCGACCCGATCCTGTCTTTTGTCTCCCGAAGCGAAGCCACCGCGATTTCCTTTTTAAGCCTTCTGCGTCAAGATGCCGCACACGCCGGCGGCCTCCCGCTCGATCACCTCCCCGGCCCCGTCCGGCATCTTACCGGCGCCGAGCGCCTCCAGGAGATCCTGGTGCGAGGCACGCATGCGGTCGAGGAACAGGTTCTGGAACTCGATGACCTGATCCACCCGGAGATCGGCCATCAGGGCGTGCGTACCGCAATAAAGGATGGCCACCTGCTCGCCCACGGGCATCGGGCTGTACTGCGGCTGGATGAGCAGCTGGTTGTTCTTGCGGCCCTTGTCGAGGGTCATCGCCGTCACCTTGTCCATGTCGGACGAGAACTTCGAGAAGGCCTCCAGCTCGTTGTACTGGGCCTGGTCGATCTTCAGCGTACCAGCCACCTTCTTCATCGACTTCACCTGGGCGCTGCCGCCCACGCGGGACACCGAGATGCCCACGTTGATGGCCGGCCGGAATCCGGCGTTGAAGAGCGACGACTCGAGATAGATCTGACCGTCGGTGATGGAGATCACGTTGGTCGGGATATAGGCGGACACGTCGCCCGCCTGCGTCTCGATGATGGGGAGCGCCGTGAGCGAACCGCCCGCGCGGACCTTGCCCTTCAGGCACTCCGGCAGGTCGTTCATCTGCTCGGCGACCTCCTGCTGGTTGATGATCTTGGCCGCACGCTCCAGCAGACGGGAGTGCAGGTAGAAGACGTCGCCCGGATAGGCCTCGCGCCCGGAAGGGCGGCGCAGGATCAGCGACACCTCGCGGTAGGCCACCGCCTGCTTGGACAGGTCGTCATAGACCACCAGGGCGTGGCGGCCGGTGTCGCGGAAATACTCGCCGATGGCGGCACCCGCGAAAGGCGCATAGTACTGCAGGGCGGCGGGGTCGGCGGCCGTGGCGGCCACCACGATGGTGTAGTCCATCGCACCCTTGGCGCGGAGGGTCTGGACGATGGATGCCACGGTGGAGCCTTTCTGGCCTACGGCCACGTAGATACAATAGACAGGCTTGCCCTTCAGGAACTCGGAACGCTGGTTGATGATGGTGTCGATCGCGACGGCGGTCTTGCCGGTCTGGCGGTCGCCGATGATCAGCTCGCGCTGGCCGCGGCCGATCGGAATCATCGCGTCGATGGCCTTGAGGCCGGTCTGGAGCGGCTCCGTGACGGGTTCGCGGAAGATGACGCCCGGAGCCTTGCGCTCCAGCGGCATACGCACCGTCTCCCCGGCCACCGGGCCGAGTCCGTCGAGCGGGGTGCCGATCGGGTCCACCACGCGGCCCACCAGGCCCTCGCCCACCGGAATGCCGGCGATGCGGCCCATGCGGCGGACGTTCATTCCCTCGCCCACCTGGTCGGTAGGACCCAGGAGCACGGCCCCCACGTTGTCCTCCTCGAGGTTCATCACGACGGCCTTCACGCCGCTGTCGAATTCCAGCAGCTCGCCCGCCTCGGCCCCGGCAAGGCCATAGATGCGGGCCACGCCGTCGCTGACCGTCAGCACGTGGCCGACTTCTTCATACTGGAGCGAATTGTCTATCCCCCGGAGCTGGTTCAGCAGGAGTTCGGAGATCTCGCTCGCCTTGATTGTGTTTTGCGCCATTATACGATTCTGTTGTTTTGGATGACGAATTGCCGGCGGATGGTTTCGATCTGGCGGCGGACGCTCGCGTCAAGCAGGTAATCCCCCACCTCGAGCGTGAAACCGCCCACCAGGTCGGGATCCACCCGGCTTTCGACCAGCACCTTGCTGCCGAACTTCTTTTCCAGCATCGTCCGGAGTTTGTCCTCCAGCTCCCGGGCGGGCACGACGGTGGTCAGACGGGCCACCAGGATACCCCGGGAACGGTAATACATCGTCAGAAATGAGCGAAAGATGAAACGCACGTCTTCCAGCCGGCCGTTCTTCACCAGCAGGCGGACGAAGCGTTCCAGCTCGGGTTCGAGCCGGGCGGGCTTCTCCTCGGGGTGTTCGAGCAGGCGTTGTACCTGGGCGCACACCCGCTCCCCGCCACCCGTCTCCTGCGTGTAGCGGAGCAGGGCGGTGGCATAGCGTGAGGATATGATTCCCGTGTTCATCCGTCGTCAATTGGGGATCTGGGCCTGCGACGCCTCCTCGACCAGACGGTCCAGGAGGTCCTGCTGCCCGCTGCCGGCGTCGAGTTCCTTGCGTACGATCTTTTCCGCCACTTCCACCGAAATCATCGCCACCTGCCGGCGGATGTCGCGGATGGCACTTTCGTGCTCCGCGGCGATCTCCACCTTGGCATGCTCGAGCAGTTTGGCCGCTTCCGCGGCGGCTTCCTCCTTCGCCTGCGCGATGATGCTCTCGCGGGCCTGGGAAGCCTCCTTCAGGATGCGGCTCTGCTCCAGACGGGTCTCCTCGATCATGCGTGCGTGCTCCTCGGCCATGCCTGCCAGGCGCGCCTGGGCCTCATCCGCGGCCTTGAGCGAGTCGGCGATGTGGTCGGAGCGCTTCTGCACGGCATTCGTGATGATGGGAAAGCCGAACTTCGCCAGGATGAAAAACACCAGGCCGAAGATGACGACCATCCAGAAGAGGAGACCGAAATCCGGTGTAATCAGCGACATACGGCTTTACGACTGGGTAACTGCGAGCAGACAGACAAGCACGCCGAAGAGGCAGACGCCTTCGATGAGGGCGCCGATGATGATGGCCGTGGTCCGCAGGCCGCCGGCGATCTCCGGCTGGCGCGCCGAGGCCTCCATCGTGGACTGGGCGAGTTTGCCGATACCGAATGCGGCCGCGATGGCCACGATGCCGGCTCCGATGGCGCCGCCGAATTTGGCGAGCGCAGCTGCTTCAAGAAGAGTTCCTAACATGATATTATGGGTTTTAGTTGGTTTCGTGTGCGGGTTTCTGATGCGCCAGGCCGATGAAAACGGACGAGAGCATCGTGAATACGTATGCCTGCAGGAAGGCGACGAGCAGTTCCAGGCAGTCCAGAAAGACGCCGAAGAGCGCGGCGATGACGGTCAGGGAGCCGTTCAGCACGGGGCCCATGGCCGCGGAGAGGAAGATCAGGGCGATCACGCTCAGGAGCATGATGTGCCCCGCGAGCATGTTCGCGAAGAGTCGGATCATCAGGGAAAAAGGCTTGGTGAACATGCCCAGGATCTCGATGACCGGCATGATGGGGATGGCTTTCAGGAAGATCGGCACGTCCGGCCAGAGGATGTCCTTCCAGTAGTGCTTGTCACCGAAGAGGTTGACCATCAGGAAGGTGAACACGGCCAGGACGCCCGTCACGGCGATGTTGCCCGTGATGTTGGCCCCGCCCGGGAAAACCGGGAAGATGCCCATCAGGTTGTTGATCAGGATGAAGAAGAAGGCGGTCAGCAGGTAGGGCGAGAAACGTTTGTATTCCGGCCCCACGGCGTCCTTGATCACGTCCTGCTCGATCATCACGATCAGCGGCTCGAACAGGGCGGCGATCCCCGTCGGCTTCTCCTTCAGCACGTCGTGGCGCTTGTACCAGCGGGCGCAGAGCAGGATCAGCACGCACAGCAGGATGCTGTCGAAGATCAGCCCCGCGACGTTCTTGGTGATGGAAATGTCGATCGGACGCATCCCGGTGGCCGCATTCACGAGCTTGCCGTCCGCGTTGAGCGCATAGCCGTTCTCAGCGGCATGGTGCAGGGTGAAGACGTGGATGCCGTTCTCGATGACGATGCAGGGCAGCGGAATGACGATCTCCTTCTCGTTGATGGTGGTGATGTGCCATTCGTAGGCGTCACCGACATGGCCGAAGAGGTAGGCGTTCATGTCCAGGTCCCCCGCCGCCCGTACCGGAAGCACGGGCAGGAGCAGGAACAATATGAGCCAGAGCCGTTTCATGCCGTTTCCGCGCACACCGTGATTTCATTGTCCAGGACCCGCACCACACCGCCGCCGACGGCGAAACGCCGCTCCTCCTGCGCCACCACGCGGACCTCCCCCGCGCTGAGCGCGGAAATGATGGGCGCGTGGCCGGGCAGCACCTCGAAGGGACTCACCAGGCCCGGAAGGAAGACGGCCTGCGCCGTTCCTTCGAACAGGGTTCCCTCGGGCGTGAGGATGCGTATGGTCAGGTTCTTGTCTTTCATGTCCTACTGTTTGGCCCGGGCAAGCAGTTCTTCTCCCTTCTTGATGGCCTCCTCGATGGTGCCCACGTTCAGGAAGGCCTGCTCGGGGAGGTGGTCCACCTCGCCGTCGAGGATCATCTTGAATCCTTTGACCGTGTCTTCGATCTCCACCATCACGCCCGGGCAGCCGGTGAAGGCCGCCGCGACGAAGAAGGGCTGCGAGAGGAAGCGCTGCACGCGGCGCGCCCGGTTCACCGTAACCTTGTCTTCGTCAGAGAGTTCGTCCATGCCGAGGATGGCGATGATATCCTGGAGTTCGTTGTATTTCTGGAGGATCTGCTTCACGCGCTGGGCGGTGTCGTAGTGGTCCTGCCCGATGATGTTCGGGTCGAGGATGCGGGAGGTCGAGGCCAGCGGGTCCACGGCCGGATAGATGCCGAGCGTGGCGATCTTGCGGCTGAGCACCGTGGTGGCGTCGAGGTGGCTGAAGGTCGTGGCCGGGGCCGGGTCGGTCAGGTCGTCGGCCGGCACGTACACCGCCTGGACGGAGGTGATGGAACCGTTCTTGGTGGAGGTGATGCGCTCCTGCATCTGACCCATCTCCGTGGCCAGCGTCGGCTGGTAGCCCACCGCGGAGGGCATGCGGCCCAGCAGGGCGGACACTTCGGAGCCGGCCTGGGTAAAACGGAAGATGTTATCGATAAAGAAGAGGATATCCTTGGGGCCTTCGGCGGTGCCGCTGTCGCGGAAGGATTCCGCGAGGGTCAGGCCGCTGAGCGCCACGGAGCTACGGGCTCCCGGCGGCTCGTTCATCTGGCCGAAGACCATCGAGACCTGCGATTTCTCGAGTTCGGCCCGGTCCACCTTGGAGAGGTCCCAGTGGCCTTCTTCCATGGCCTTGGAGAAGGCTTCCCCGTATTTGATGACGTCGGATTCGATCATCTCGCGCAGCAGGTCGTTGCCTTCGCGGGTACGCTCGCCGACGCCGGCGAAGACCGAGAATCCGTTGTGTTTCTTGGCGATGTTGTTGATGAGCTCCTTGATCAGCACGGTCTTGCCTACGCCCGCGCCGCCGAAGAGGCCGATCTTGCCGCCCTTGAGGTAGGGTTCCAGCAGGTCGATGACCTTGATGCCCGTGTAGAGCACCTCCTGGGAGGTGGTGAGGTCTTCGAATTTCGGGGGTTCGCGGTGGATGGGAAGGGCGCCTTCGCGCTCCAGCCCGCCCAGGCCGTCGATCGTCTCGCCGGTGACGTTCATCACGCGTCCGCGGATCTGGTTGCCGACGGGCATGGCGATCGGCGAGCCGAGGCAGACCGCCTCGAGGCCGCGTTTCAGGCCGTCCGTGGAGTCCATCGCAACGCAACGGACCGTGTCTTCGCCAATATGCTGCTGGACTTCGATGATGAGTTCACGGCCGTCCGGGCGCATTACGCGCAGGGCTTCGTGGATGGCGGGAAGGGATTTCTCTTCTTTGACACCCTTGAGGTCGAAGTGCACGTCCACCACCGGACCGATAATCTGAGAAATATGTCCCTGGATCGTAGGCATCTTGGGTCTTAGTTTTAATTCGAACTGCTAATATAGCAATTTTTCCGCCAAACGCCAATCCTATGTATAACGAAGAAGCCCGGGTGACTTGATGTCATCCGGGCTTCCGAAAAGCGGCAG
>CAMVGM010000016.1 GCA_947167015.1 uncultured Bacteroidales bacterium | reverse complement strand
GCAGGATGACGTTACGGTCGTCCACCGACTCGCTGCCGAGCGTCAGGCAGCCGTGGGTCTTGCAGAATCTGCAGTCTTCGATGATGATGTCGCGGCAGGGCCCGTCGGTCGGGTCCTGGTCCGCCCAGGTACCCTTCCCGCCTTTGAGGACCACGGCATCGTCGTTCACGCTCATATAGCAGCCGCGCACGAGCACGTCGTGACAGGCATCGATGTCGATGGCGTCGGTGCTCGGACCTTTCACGCCGCTGGTGGAGGAGGTGATGTGCAGGTCCAGGAAGCGGACGTGGTCGCAGCGGTAGATGTGGTTGGTCCAGTAGGGACTGTTGCGCATCCGCACGTCCTGGACGGTGACGTTGGAACTGTTGGAGATATACACCAGCCGGGGCCGCTGGGCATCCTTGTTGGTGCACTGGCGGTTCCATTCGCGCCGGATCCAGAACTCCTCCCAATAATGGAAGCCGTTACCGTCGAGGATGCCTTCGCCGGCGATCGTGAATCCGTCCACGCCGTCGGCGTTGACCAGGGCGGGGAAGTACTGGCAGGTCTGTCCTTCGATGCGTGTCTCCATCACCTGGAAATCGGCGATGCGGTCGCTGCCTTTCAGCACGCCTCCCTTGCGGATGAGCAGGTGCGTGCCCGGCCTGAAGAAAAGGTTGCCGCTGAGGAAGGTCCCCTTCGGAATCACGATCACCCCGCCGCCGCGCTCCGCAGCGAGATCGATCACCCGCTGGATGGCAGCGGTCTGCACGCGGGTACTGTCGCGCTTCACGCCGTAGCGCGTGACGACGTACTGCGGCCCGAGTGCGGACACGTCCACCTTTCCGCTCTCGGAGAACCAGGCAGGCACGGGCTTGCCGTCGGGGAACGTATCGGTCTGTGCAAAGAGGGCTGCCGGCAGCAGCAGGGCGAGCAGGAGAATCAGTTTGACGGGTTTCATCGATGGTGGTTCTAGTTGTCACGAAGATAAGAAAAATTAATATATTTGTAGAAAAGCAACCCAAAAGCTACCTCCTGGGCATCCTGGCGTTGGCCATGATGCTGTGTCAGTCCCCTTTGTTTGCCCAACCCCGGACGCGCATCTGGTCCGAGACCACCGCCCGATAGTTCATGCATCGCTATGCCGACCCTTCCGTAATCAGCACTTTCGCCGCCTACGGTTCCTTCCTGCTTGGCACGGGCCTCTGGGAGCATCGGCTCGGAGCCATCCTGCCGCCGACGGCGGGGGTCCGGAGCCTTTCCAATATTGCAGTGATACCAAATGGCCAATGAGAAAGGCTCAGGCGTATTGCGAAATTTTTCGTTCCGAGATTTTTCGCAATGGTTAGATAATACTACTCACCCAAATTCTGAAGAAGGGGTCATCATAGACATACTTCCCATTCTTAATCAGGATTCCGGCGCAGACCAGCCGTTTTAATGCGCTGTATATCGTACTAGACGGCAATTCCGGATTCTCCATGGGCGGAGTGGTACTTGTGGCCAATTTCAACAAAACCAAGCGGTTTGTCCGGTTCATAGATTCCCATAGGCGGGAATAGTCAAAATCATGCGCCCGGACGATTTGCTCAATGGCAGTTGAAACCACTGATGATACTTCTGCCCCTTGCTGTAGATTAAACCATACTTGAAAGGCGAGTTGTTGGGTATAATAGGGATGACAGGATGTAAAAGAAAGTATCTCCTCCGTAACACCCCGGCCCTGATAATTGACGGGAAGCCGCTCTTCGATATATTGTCCGAAGTCGGATTCGGGAATCCTGTCCAAATGGATAATGCTTCCGAAGTGGTAAAAGGGGGATTTCTTTCTTAGGAAGATTTTTTTCATCATATCTTCTTGGCTTCCCATCAAGATATAATTGATATTCTTCTGCTCCTGCATGATGGCGCGAAGCATCTTGTCCAAGCTTTTGTCAATCTCGAGAATCTCGGGAAACTCATCCAATACAATAATAAGGCGCTTCTTCTCCCCAGCTTTTTCCAGGACGCTGAAGGCATCTTCCAGGATTACCTGCTTGTCAGACGTGGGTTGCAGCGAAAACTCCGGGGCCCCGGTTTGCGGGTTGTAGGAAACGGTTGGTGCAACCCTCAATCTTGACAAATAATGTTTGGCCTTTTCCAGGGGACGCGAAGCAAAAAACTGCCGGTATAACGCCTCTGCCAGTTTATGCACTCTGGTTATGGCTTGCAGGTTCACGAAGATGACTTCCCGCTTCTGCCCATTGAGCACTTCCTTCACCAAAGAACTCTTTCCAAAGCGTCTGGGGCTGATCAGCACAGCATGGTTAGGGCTGTCCAGAATCTGGGCAAGATATGCCCTTTCTTCCTTCCTATCCGTGAAATATTTGCCGTCAACAACAGTTCCGAATTTGAATGGATTATCCATATTGCGAAAATTTTCGTTCCGAATTTTTTCGCAATATCGGCAGAATCTCCCAAAAATACAAGTCCTACAGTTTCCCCAGCCGATTCAGCCCCGTGTATTTTCCGGCCACATAGGAGGAAACTGCCTTGAACAACGCTGCTGGATCTTTGAACGGTAGCGGGAATCCTCCTCCCGACGGGTCACCGGACGACTACCGAAGAAGAAACGCCGGGCTGCCGGATATCCGGAGCGTTGCCGTTGACCTTGACATCCAGCAGGAAGATCCAGCCCTCCGGCAAAGTTCCGTGGAAGCCTTGTGGGATAAGCGGCCGGCGGCTGCCGGGAAGCCGGGCTTTATCCCATTTTGCAAACAGATTAACAAATTTCCGGCCTCCTGCGCGTTCTGCGTGTTAATCCCTACCCGGATTCGGGGGGATTCCCCCGAAAACCGGGACAGATGATCAGCTATTTCGCTCCAGAAGGCAACTTTTTGTAAATCTGTCCCGCCGACGGCCCGCTCCGGCCCGAAGCTGCCGGCCCCGGGGCTGGGGGCTCCGACAGGTGTCCCGTTTTTCGGCCCCAGGCGGCGAAAAGCAGGACACCTCCCGGCGTTTTCGGTCCAAAACCCGGCAGGGAGAGGGGAGGTGTCCACGCAGATTGCTTCTGGGGCCGATTGATTGGACATCCCTCGGCGCCGGCGGATCATCCGGCTGCCGGAACGGTGCGCCCGGCACGGAACTTTGCGGGTGATCGACAAAACCCTACTTCTTCCCCTGCCGCCGCCAGGCGGAGGGGGAGAAGCCGGTGTGCTTGCGGAACAGGCGGGAAAAGTAGTACGGATCTTCGATGCCGACTTTCTGGCAGACCTGGTTGACGTGCAGGTCCGTGAGCTCGAAGAGCTGCATCGCGGTCTGGATGCGCAGCTCCTGCAGGTAGGCGACCGGGGTCATGCCGGTGTGCTGCTTGAAGACGGCGTTGCAGCGGGCGGGCGAGAAACTCGTGAAGCGGCATAAATCGTCCAGCCCGATGTGCTCCTCGAGGTGCTCCTGCATATAGTTGCGGCAGCGCTCGATGATGCCCAGCGACCGGCCGTCCTGCCGGGGTGTATAGCCGGCCTGCAGATAGCGGAAAGTCCCGAGAAAATGATACAGCGTGGCGCAGGCATAGCGCAGCTGCGCATCGCCGTAGCCGGCTTCCACGGCCAGGTAAAGCTCTTCGAAAAGCGTCGTGCGGCCCGTGATGCGGTCGTGGTCCGGATCGGCCATCGAGCAGACCCGGTCGCAGCCATCGGCGAAATAAGGCGCCAGTTCTCCCTTGAAATGGACCCAGTAGAGCGTCCAGGGCTGCTTCTCGTCGGCGCCGTATGCGTGGGCCGCTCCAGCCGGGATGATGAAGGACTGGCCGGGACCCAGCGTATGGCGGGCGCCCTTGTAGTCAATCCAGCCCCGTCCGTCGGTGCAGTAGAGCAGAATCCATCCGTCGGCCCCTTCCGGGCGCTGGCGGTAGTGGTGCCGGGCATGTGGGAAGTGGCCGATGTCGGTCAGGTAGAGACGCGAAGTAAATGGATCGCGCGCGAGCGCATCCGTGATCGGCGGTGGCAGGACGATCATCCGGCTGCCCTTGAATCCGTCCTTGAGTTTGAGCATGGGCCTGGCGGGGTTGGCGGTTTCCGTAAAGATAGTCAATAATTATAATTTTGTCCATCTTTTTTGTCAAATAATCTATTCTCCGGCCCTTGGGAAAGGCGTATCTTTGTACAAATTCCACATTATGGCTTCATCTTACAACAAAAGTTTCATCTATTTCATCTGTATCGTCTCCGCGATGGGCGGCCTGCTGTTCGGCTACGACTGGGTCGTGATCGGCGGGGCGGTCAAGTTTTACGAGGCTTTCTTCGGCCTGGGCGGGAACACCGTCCTCCAGGGGATTGCCACGAGCGCGGCCCTGGTGGGCTGCATGTTCGGCGCCCTGACCGCCGGTGCCCTGGCGGACCGTTTCGGCCGCAAGCGCCTGCTGATCCTCGCCGCCGTGCTCTTCACGGTGAGCGCCGTCGCCACGGGCCTGTTCAACGCGTTCTGGCTGTTCTGCATCGCCCGCCTCGTCGGCGGCGTGGGCATCGGCCTTGCGTCGGCCATCTCCCCGATGTACATTGCGGAAGTGTCGCCTGCCGACGTGCGCGGACGGCTGGTGAGCCTCAACCAGATGACCATCGTGCTGGGTATCCTGGCGGCGCAGATCGCCAACTGGGCCATCGCCCGGCCGGATGTCGGCGGGCAGATCGATCCCTGGAACGTGCAGATGGGCTGGCGCTGGATGTTCTGGGCCGAGACGGTCCCGGCGGCCGCGTTCCTCGTGATGGCCTTCTTCATCCCGGAGAGCCCGCGCTGGCTGGCCCTCAACGGACAGCGCGGCGGGGCCCGCACCATCCTGTCCCTCATCGGCGGGGAGGCCTATGCGGACCGCGAACTGGCGGCGATCTCCGCCTCCGTGGCGGACGTGCCCGAACACAAGGCGGGCCTGAAAGAACTCTTCCGCAAGCGCTACGCCCGGGTGCTGGCGCTCGGCGTCATCATCGCCGTGTTCCAGCAGTGGTGCGGCACCAACGTGATCTTCATCTATGCGCAGGACGTCTTCGCCGGGGCGGGCTATTCCATCAGCGAGGCCTTCCTGAACATTGTCGTGACGGGGGTGGCCAACGTGATCTTCACCATCCTGGCCCTCCAGGTCGTGGACCGCTGGGGCCGCCGCAGCCTGATGCTGCTCGGCTCGGGCGGGCTCGCCCTGATCTACCTCGTCCTCGGCCTGTGCTTCCGCGCCGGGGTGACGGGCGTCGTGATGGTGCTGCTGACCGTGGCGGCCATCGCCTGCTATGCGATGACCCTCGCCCCCGTGACCTGGGTGCTCCTGTCGGAGATCTTCCCCAACCGCGTACGCGGCATCGCGATGGCGGTCTGTACCTTCGCCCTGTGGGTGGGCAGCTGCACGCTGACCTTCGCCTTCCCGTCGATGAACGCCTCGCTGGGCTGCAGCGGCAGCTTCCTCATCTACGCAGGCATCTGCCTGGTCGGCTTCCTCTATTTCCTCAAGGCCTGCCCGGAGACCAAGGGCAAGAGCCTCGAGCAACTTGAAAATGAACTGTAATGGCGAAAGCGTGGAAAGAGAAGGTCGTCATCCCGACCTATGAGGCGGGGGCGCCGGAGAAGAATCCCATTTTCCTGGAAAAGCGCGTCTATCAGGGGAGCAGCGGCGTAGTATATCCCTATCCTGTGATCGAGTCCATCTCCGACGAGAAGGTGGACAAGGAGTACGAGGCCGTCTTCCTGGAAAATGAATATATCAAGGTGATGATCCTGCCGGAGCTGGGCGGACGCGTGCAGATGGCATACGACAAGATCGCGCAGCGGCATTTCATCTATTACAACCAGGTGATCAAGCCGGCCCTCGTGGGCCTCGCGGGTCCCTGGATCAGCGGCGGCATCGAGTTCAACTGGCCGCAGCACCACCGTCCGAGCACCTTCATGCCGGTGGACTGCACCATCGAGGAGCACCCGGACGGGAGCGTGACCGTATGGTGCAACGAGATGGAGCGGATGTTCCACCAGCGCGCCCAGGCGGGCTTCACCCTGCGTCCGGGCTGCGCGTATCTGGAGATACACGGCGTGTTGTGCAACCGCTCCGAACTTCCGCAGACCTTCCTGTGGTGGGCCAACCCTGCGGTGCATGTGAACGAGGCCTACCAGAGCGTCTTTCCGCCGGACGTGAACGCCGTGTTCGACCACGGCAAGCGGGCGGTCAGCACCTTCCCGATCGCGACGGGCGTCTATTACAAGATGGACTACTCCGCCGGGGTGGACATCTCCAACTACAAGAATATCTACGTCCCGACCTCCTACATGATCGCCAAGTCGAAGTATGATTTCGAGGGCGGCTACGAGAATGACACGCACGGCGGCATGCTGCACGTGGCGGACCACCGTTTCGCGCCGGGCAAGAAGCAGTGGACCTGGGGCAACGGCGATTTCGGCCGGGCCTGGGACCGCAACCTCACCGACGAGGACGGCCCGTACATCGAGCTGATGGCGGGCGTCTATACGGAGAACCAGCCGGATTTCAGCTGGCTGATGCCCGGCGAGGAGAAATCTTTCGTGCAGTATTTCTTCCCGTACCGCGAGCTGGGTGTCGTGAAGAACGCGTCCAAAGACGTGGTGCTCAATCTCGACCCGGCCGGGCCGGACGCCGCCCGCATCCGTGTGTTCACGACCTCGCGCCAGGATGTGCGCATCACGCTGACAGGTCCGGACGGAACGGTCCTCTTTGAAAAGCAGACCGTCATGGGGCCGGAACAGGTCTTCGACGAGACCGTTCCGACGGGGGGCGTGCCTTTCGACGCCCTTACCCTGCAGGCCGGGTCCCTGAGCTGGCATCCGGAGCCTGCCGACAGCGAGATTCCGCCTGCAGCGGAGGCGGCCCTGCGGCCGGAGGAAATCGCGACCTGCGAGCAGCTCTTCCTGACGGGCCTGCATCTGGAGCAGTACCGTCATGCGACCTGGAGCGCCAAGGATTATTACGAGGAGGCGCTCCGGCGCGATCCTTTGGACGTTCGCAACAACAACGCCCTGGGCCTGTGGTACCTGCGCCGCGGCCGTTTCGACGTGGCGGAGCCGTATCTCCGCACGGCCGTGAAAGTGCTGCAGAAACGCAACCTGAACCCCTACGACGGCGAACCGATCTACAACCTCGGCCTCTGCCTGAAGTATCAGGGCCGTATGGACGAGGCGTATGACTGGCTCTGCAAGTCCGCCTGGAATGCCGCCTGGCAGGAGCCGGCCTATCTCGCCTGCGCACGCATCAGCTGTGCGGAAGGCCGCTGGGAGGATGCCCTCCGGGAGCTGGACCACGCGCTGTGGCGTGGCTGGCACAACCACCAGGCGCGCGCTATGAAGGCCGCCGTACTCCGTCGCCTGGACCGCACGGAAGAAGCTCTTGCGCTGATCGCCGAGTCGCTGCGGATCGATCCGTTCAATTTCGGCTGCCGCTGGGTGCAGTATCTGCTGGATGGCAGCGGGCTGGAAGAGTTTGCTGTTCTGATGCGCGGCGAGCCGGAGAATTACGACGAGATCGCCCTCGATTTCTGCGCCGCCGGCCTGCTCGAAGAAGCCGACGCCCTCTGGGCTTTCGGCGCCTCCCGTACCGCCCTCAGCGAAATGTCCCGCTACTACTGGAAATACTATTGCTGCTCCGCAAACGAAGCCGCAGCGGCAGCAGCCTCCGGAAAACTTGCGTTCCCGAACCGGTTGGAGGCCATCGAGGTGCTGGGGGCGCAGAAGGGGGATCCCCGGGCGGCGTGGCTGCTGGGCAACCTGTGGTACGACAAACGGCAGTACGACCTGGCACAAGCGTGCTGGGAGAAGGCCGTCGCGGCGGATCCGGCCTTCCCGGCCGCCTGGCGCTGCCTGGCGCTGGTGCTGTACAACAAGCGCCACGACGCCGCCGGTGCCCTGGCCGCGATGGAAAAGGCCTATGCCCTGGATGAGGGCGACGCCCGCATCCTGATGGAGCTGGACCAGCTCCACAAAAAGCTCGGCAGCCCCGCGCAGGGGCGCCTCGACCGCCTGCAGGCCCACCGGGCGCAGGTGGAGAGCCGCGACGACCTGGTGCTCGAGGAGATCACCCTGCTGAATGAACTCGGCCGCTACGAAGAGGCGAAAGTCAAGCTGGACGCCCACCGCTTCCATCCCTGGGAGGGCGGTGAAGGCAAAGTCCCGGCCCAGTACCAGTTCTGCCGCGTGGAGCTCGCGAAACAGGCGATGGAAGAGAAGCGCTGGAGAGATGCCGTGGCCCTGCTGGAGGAGTGCCTGGAGTATCCGCACCACCTGGGCGAAGGGAAACTTTACGGTGCCCAGGAGCAGGACTTCTACTACTATCTGGGCTGCGCCTGGAAAGGCGCCGGAGCGGACGACAAGGCGCGCGAATGTTGGGAACATGGCTCCAAGGGGAACCTGAAGCCCGTCCCCGCGCTCTATTACAACGATGCCAAGCCCGAGAAGATCTACTTCCAGGGCCTCTGCCTGGCCGCGCTGGGCCGCAGCGAAGAGGCGCGGGCGAAGTTCCGCATGCTGATCGACTACGGGGAGGCGCACCGCGACGACGAGGTGGTGATGGACTACTTCGCCGTGTCGCTGCCGGACCTGGCCATCTGGGACGAAGACCTCAAGCTCCGGAATGTCGCCCACTGTGACCTGATGGCCCGGCTGGGCCGCCAGGGTCTTGCCGTCTGCGTTTCTACAACAAATTAATAATGAATAATCAAGCAATTACCAAAACAGCTACCGAATGAAAAGATTGCTGCTGGCGACGCTGCTCGCTCTTGCCGGGACTATATTCACAGCCCGGGCCCAGTCCCCTGCAATCACCTGGGACAGTCACAGCCTGATGTTCGACGGGCGACGTGTGGTCCCCGTGATGGGAGAAATCCATTATTCGCGCCTTCCCGAAGCGGAATGGGCGGGTGAAATCCATAAGATGAAGGAGGGCGGCGTGACCGTGATCGCCACCTATGTATTCTGGAGTCACATCGAGGAGCAGCAGGGCATCTTCGACTGGAGCGGACAGCGCAACCTGCGCCGATTCATTGAGTTGTGCCAGGCGGAGAGCCTGCCCGTCTGCCTGCGCATAGGCCCCTTCTGCCACGGCGAAGTGCGTGGTGGCGGCATCCCCGACTGGGTGATAGAAAGCGGCTGCAAACTGCGCAGCATGGATCCCCAGTTCCTGGGCTACGTGGAAGCGCTCTATCGCCAGATTTTTACCCAGATTCAAGGACTGCAGTGGAAGGATGGCGGCCCCGTGATGGCGACCCAGTTCGACAACGAGTTCGGAGGAGACGGGGCTTACCTGATGACGCTCAAGCAGATAGCCGAACGTATCGGGTTTGACCTGCCGTTCTACACCCGGACAGGTTGGCCGGGCCTGAGCAAGCCCGTACCCTATGGTGAGCTGCTGCCGCTCTTCGGCGACTATGCCGACGGATTCTGGGACCGGGAGATTACCGAAGGGGTGGGTACCTACTGGCGGGCTTTCCACTTCACCTCTTCGCCCACCTCGGGGGCCATCGGCTCGGAACAACTTACCTACGCTGACGGCAGGGAGCAGGGCGAAGGCGTCAGAGGCTATCCTTACTTTACCTGCGAGCTGGGCGGCGGCATGATGACCTCCTACCACCGTCGCGTCTATCTTTATCCCGAAGATGCCTATTCCATGGCGCTGGTGAAGCTGGGCAGCGGTTCGAACCTGCTGGGCTACTACATGTACCACGGCGGAACCAACCCCGAAGGCCACCTGACCTACCTGAACGAGGAGCAGCGTACGGCCTATACCAACTACAACGACCTGCCCGTGAAGACCTATGACTTCCAGGCTCCGCTCGGCGAGTTCGGCCAGCGGGGGCCCCACTATTATGGGCTCCGCCCGCTGCACCTCTTCATGCAGGACTTCGGGGAGCAGCTGGCACCGATGGAGGCCGTGTTCCCTTGTGCCGACAAGGAAGCCAGGCAGTACGACGACTCCTATCTGCGGTGGAGCTACCGCACTGCCGACGGACAGAGCGCCTTTGTCTTTGTCAACAATTATGAGCGCTTTGCCAACCTGACAGCCAAGAAGAAGGTACAGTTCGAGCTGTGCGGCGTGAAGTTCCCGAAGCGGCCTGTCACAATCCCTGCCGGGATGATGACCCTCTTCCCCGTGGGTCTGCCCGTAGGCGACGCCACGCTCACCTATGCCACGGCCCAGCCCGTGGCCTGCCGGGAGGGAAAGATGTGGTTTGAGAAGAAAGAAGGCATCCCTGCCGAGTTCTGCTGGGACGGCAAGGTACAGACCGTGAAAACCACCAGCCTGGAGAAGCCTTTCGCGACCCTGGGCGGCGTCAGTCTCTACCTGATCTGCACCGAAGAGGCGGAAGGTCTGTTCCTGGACAAAGTGGAAAAGGATGCGGACCGTATCCTGCAGACCCTGACCTGCCATAAGGTCCGGGAGTCCGGTGCGCCGCGAACCATCACCCTGGGCGTGGCCGGAGCGGCCGAAGAGCCCGTGGATGCCGACTTTGACGCGGCAGCCGTCTATCGCATCCCCCTGCCTGCCGATGCTACGGCGCGGCAGGCGCTGATGCAGATCCGATATCGCGGCGACGTGGCCCGGCTCTACGCAAACGGGAAACTGATCGGCGACAACTTCTACAACGGCCGACCTTTCCTGATGGGCCTGTGGCGGCTGCCTGCCGACGTGACCGAGCTGGAGCTCCGTATCCTGCCCCTGCAGAAGGACATGCCCGTCTATTTCCCCAGGGAAGCCGACACGACCCCGGGCGAGGAGGTCCTCAGCATCACCGTGACTCCGAAACCGCTGTAAACGTTGGATTAGTTAGTCCACCACTTCGACGGGCCTCAAATGGACGGTATTGGAGTAGCCGTCGCCAATCAGGATGGCCGGCTTCATCCAGTTGCCCACGCCCAGAGTCGGGTAATTCCACAAATTGTTGATATACATGCTGATGGTGCCATTTCCGTAGCGGGGAGGCTCCAGCCGGACGGCATCCCGCTCCTCGGAGAGGACCTGGATGCCGACACTCTTGCCGCCGAGCAGCACATCGGCCGTACGGATGTACTCCTTGGAGCCGCGGAAGTCGTTGGTCACGTTCGAGCGGGCCAGGTTGCCGCCCATCCAGTTGAAATCATAGTTCAGGTCGCCCCAGACCCTTTCGCGCGGTGAAGCGACCGTCTTGTAGGCGATGCCCTGCTCCCGGCCGGGGTGGTCCTCCGGATAGGTGGTCCACAGCCCCCGGCGGTCCCACCGGATGCGGTCCACTTCACCGGGTACGTTGAAGACTACGCCTACCTCGGTGTAACCGCCGTAGTGGCAGCTGCCCCAAGGGATGGTCGTGACCGGTGGCGGCGGATCCGGGAGGTGCTTGACGGTGTAGTGCACCGTCATCAGGCCGTTCCCGTCGATGCGGATCTGGAAGGCCCCCGCAATCGGGGAATAGATCACGTCCAGGTCGATGACGGCTTCGCTGCCTTCCGTGTGAACGGCCACGCTCTGGGGCCAGAATTCGCCCAGGGAAAGGTTGGAACCGAGTACCTGGAGGTGGGGTCCGCCGGTCAGCACGGTCTCGCCTTTATACACCAGCGAGGCGATCTGCCCGCCCCATTTGTCGAAGGTGAGGACGAAGTCGCGGCCGCTGACGCGGATTTCATTCGCGTCCTCTTCCACTTTCGGGGGAGTAGCGGACAAAGCCGGCAGCCGGAAGGGCCCGGTGCCCACATTCAGGCGGTATTCGTCCACCTGGACGCCGTCGGCGCGCTTGACGGCGAGTTCGACCACATCGCCGGCCTTCCACTGTCTGGCGGGGATGTAGAAGGTGCCCTTACCGCGCGGTGCGGTTTTCGGCCCCTTGACCACCCCGCTCTCACGCGGGGTCTTCCACTCGATGCTCACTTCCGAGAGGTCCGTGTGGCAGAACCGGTTCTCCGCCTCCACGGCGAGCGGCTGCCCGGGGGCGGGTAGGGGATAATCCCGCTGCGCGATGACGAAGGGGGAATAGGCCTTGCGCATCAGCCATTGCTCCGGCATGTCCCAGGCGGGGATGTCGGTGAACATGCCGAACTGGTCCATGCCCAGGGCGCCCGGCGTATTCCAGCATACTTCCCAGCTGTGCTTGATGCTTTCACCCCAGAAATTGCGGACATTCGGGTCGCGTCCGGCTTCGACCGTCGAGATGGTCACGTGCGTACTCTCGTCCACCAGGACGGGCATCGCAGGCGCGTCCGCCCGGTCCAGCAGCAGTGAAGGGGAGTGCCAGACAGACACGCCGTAGCGGGACAGGTCGAGGTCCGGCTTGTGGAAGGGGGCATAGTGGAAGCTATAGATGTCGTAAGGAATCTCCTCGTCCGGGGAGATCCGGTTGGCCCAGCTGAACATCGTCTGCCGGTCGGGATCGTCGAACTTGGCGTATCGGTGGGTCTGCAGGGTGAAGTCTCCGTTGTAGGACTCGTTGCCCAGGCCCCACATCACCACCGAAGGGTGGCTGTAGTCCCGCTCCATCATGTCCTGGAGCAGCGCGAGCCACTGCCAGGCGTATTCGGGGCTCTCTCCGCCCCGGAACTTGGCGAAATCGACCGCGTTCTCGTCCAGGACATAGATGCCGCAGCGGTCACATTCGTCCAGGATTTCCTCGGTCATGTACTTGTGACGGACGTGGTTGACGTTGAGAGAGCGCATCGTCTCGGCGTCGTCCACGCCCCAGATGCCGCGGAACTTCACTTCCTGACCGTTCACGAAGAGCTGGTTCCCCCGGCGTTCGAGCTTGCGGAAGCCGACGTTCTTCTCCACGGTCTCCACTACCTTGCCGCGCGCATCCGTCAGGCTGAGTGTCAGTTTGTACAGATTGGGGTGCTCCGCATCCCACTTGCGCGGGTTCTTGACCTTCAGTTCATATTGGAACTCATCCAGGCCCTCCGGGAGGCGGAAGGAGGTGGGTGTAGTGGCGAGCCTCTTCCCGTCCGGGCCGGTCAGTGACACGCGCACGGAACCCTTGCTGCCTTGTGGGAAGGCGAGCCACAAGCGCAGCATCGCGTCCCGGTAGGCGGCGTCCAGATCAGTGTGCAGTCGCACCCGGCGGAAATAAGTCTGCGGCACGGCGTACAGGCTGACGTGGCCGTGGATGTCGGCGGAGAAGCGGACGAAAGCGGCGAGGCCTTCACTCCGTTCGTCCAGCCGCAGGGCGACGCAGGCTTCCTGTCCGGGAGTCACGAAATCCGTAATGTCCGCCGTCCAGGAGGTATAGGCCCCCCAGTGGTCGCGGACATGGCGGCCGTTGACCCAGAGGGAAGCGGCGTGGGTGGTGCCGTCGAAGTGCAGGATGACACGCTGCCCCGCAAAGGAGGCGGGGATCCTGACAGAGCGCCAGAACCCGACCAAGGCATTCGGGGTGCGGGTGGCCCAGACAGGGTTGACGAGGCTGAAAGGCTCGAATCCGGCCGGGAGGGATGTCGCCGAGGTGAAATCCTCGGAGGGGGATTCCCGGCGGAACCAGCCTTCGTCAAGGCTGATGACGGGCTCCGCGATCCCGGCGACCGACGCAGGGGTGGGTACGATGATGGGTCGTTCTCCGTACGGATTGGGTTGGACCGGGAGATACTGTGCTGTGGCGTTCAGGCAGAGAAGGGCCGTCGCTACGGTGAGGATGGTTATTCTTGACATATAAAGGTGATTGTCTTCCCCGCAGGGATTCTTCGTAAAGATAAGCAAGAAATACTTAAGTGCGTCAGTTGTCAGTCGTTTCTGCCCAGGCAGCGCCTTCCGGGCTTCGGCGCCAGCGGAAATAATCATCCGCCACCTGCATGGATGCTTCATCGGGAACCGGTCCCGAGAAGGGGACGCTGCCGGTCAAGTACATTACCTGCGGATTGGCATTGTCGAAAGCCGGCCAGGCCGGCAAGCCCGGACCGTTGGGGTCGCCCGATCTGGCGAAATTCGTCCAGTATTTCCCCATGATCCGCATCAGGTCCTCGTCCGTCGGGTGAATATCGTCCGGATCCAGATGCTGGAAGACGAAACGCACCTCTTGTCCGTGCGGGGAACCGCTACCATATCGTGGCGAGTCCGCCGGGTAGTAGGGATGCTGGTCGAAATAGTACAGATAGACGTTCGAACTGCCCTTTTCCGCCTGCAGGCGGCACCAACTCCAGGTGTGCCAGCCGAATGCGACGTCGCGCATCAGGTCCCGCGCCGTCTTGGGCACGGCATTGCCCGCCACGGGATACGCTTCTAGCAAGGCGTCGGCATAGGGGCCGAAACGCTCCTTCACGCCCGCGACATGCGAGGCGGCCTCCTTGCTCCAGGAGAAGCTGGCTCCTTCGTCGGAATTGTATCCGACCAGGATGTCCACATCGTTGAAACAGCCTTGCTCATAAAGCCGGAACTGGTCGTCCGGGATGACGTAACCGTCCACGACGGGCCAGCCGCCGCCCTGCGGGAGGCCCCGTTCCAGAAATCTTTCCGCAGGGAGGGCCCGCAGTTCCGCCAGCGAGGCGGCACCCAGGCCCTCCGCAATCCGTACGCCATCCTGTTCGGCATCCCGGAGCAGTTTCATGTTCTCTCCGGGATACATGTGCCGGCGCGTGGGGCCGAATGAGCCTCCGCTCTCTGAGATCGCCCGGCGGAAGAGACCCGCGGCCAGCGGGGAAGCACAGAGCATGCTCACCGCGATGCCCCCGGCGGACTCGCCGAATATCGTGACCCGGTCCGGGTCACCGCCAAAAGCCGCTATGTTCTTCTGCACCCAGCGCAGGGCGGCTATCTGATCCAGCAGGCCAAAGTTGCCGGACACGCCGTGCGGGTCTTCTGCGCTCAGTTCCGGATGTGCGAGGAATCCGATCTTGCCGACGCGATAGGCCGTCGTCACGAGGATGACGCCCTCGCGGGCGAGTTCCGTGCCGTCCGTGACCGGATCCGCGGTGCAGCCCCCCGCGAAGCCTCCGCCATAGAACCAGACCATCACCGGAAGCTTGTCTTTTGCGGATTTCGCCGGCGTCCAGACATTGAGGTAAAGGCAATCTTCGCTGTAGCCGTAAGGGTTGTTGCCGGCCTGCATCGGACAGGCGGCATAATCCGTCGCTTCCCGCACGCCGGTCCAGGGAATGACCGGCTGCGGTGCCTTCCAGCGAAGGTCCCCGATAGGCGGAGCCGCAAACGGGATTCCTTTATAGACCGTAATGCTGTCAGTGACGACGCCCCGGATCAGGCCGCCTTCGACCTTGACTCGCCCGGGTTTGGGACTGCAGGAGGCCATGCAAGCCGCAGCGAGCAGGAAGAGCAGGAAACGTGTTTTCATGATGATCCCTTATTTTCAGTGCAAGACGGGGCAAACGCATCCCGCGTTTGCCCCGTCTACACCAACCAATTCTATTAATTCCAAAATGAAAACCAACACAGGACTATCTTCATTCTGTCCAATACAAAGTTCCGGCTTTCCGCCAACAATCAATGTCACGGAATGGACAAATCCTTGTACTAATCGGAAGGGCCATGACACAATCCGATATTTATTTGTACCTTGCGGAAAACTGGTTTTCCGATGAGACGTTTTCTGGTCTTCTTCCTTTGTTTCCATGCCCTTTTAGGGCAGGCCGCTATCCCGCGGCAGATCCCGTTCGATAACCTGGCCGGACGGACGGAACTCCTCTCCGCCCGCTGCGTCACGCAGGACAGCACCGGGCGGATCTGGTTCGGGACGGACAAGCGTCTTTACAGTTACGACGGATATACCCTGTCCGCACATCCTTCCGAATTCGGAAGGATGCAGATCAATGCCATTTCCGCGCTGGATGGCCAGCTGCTGCTCTGCTGCAACAACGGGCTGTTCCTGTATGACTGCGACCGGGAGTCCTTCACGCAGTTTGCCTATTTCCGGGACGACATGGTCCGCGCCATCGCCATCCGGGGAGACTGCCTCTACGTCGGTGCCGAAAGCGGACTGTATGCCTTCCGCTGGCAGGAACCTGATTCTTCTACCTCCGTCCAACGCCTCTGCACGGAAGGAATCTTCTCGATGCTGGACGGCGGGGACCGGCTCTGGCTCGGTACCCTGGACGGCCTGGGACTTTATCTTTTCTCAGGTAAACAATACAAGCCGGTTCCCCTGGACATTCCTGGCAATCACCGGGTCATCACGACCCTGTACCCTTATCAGGAAGGACACATCTGGCTAGGCTCCCCGCACCAGATGATTGAACTGGACACACGTTCGGAAGAAGCGGTCAGGACCGTCCCGCTGCAAGTTCTCAAAGCCGTGGCACGCTACTCCGACAACTGCTACCTGCTGGGAACGGACAACGGTCTGCTCGCTTACAATCCGGAAACGGAAGAATCCCGGATGATCCGGGAAGGCACCTTTTGGGACCTGTTCACCGACCGGGAGGGAGATATCTGGTCGGCGACGGAAAACGGCCTGCTCCTCAGCCGTCCGGGTGCGCTCCTGCAAACGCTGGACACCGGAGACGCCCCGGACAACACCCTGTACTCTTCGATCTTCAAGGATTCCCGGGGCAGGTTGTGGGTCGGCAGTTCCGAGGGGCTGCTGCTCTATGAGTCCGACAGCGCCGCAGGTTACCGGCTGGTCCGCCGCTACACCATGGGCAGCGGCCCCTGGCAGATCCCCCACAACCGGGTTAAGACCATCGTGGAGGACCGCCACAACGGCAAGATCTATGTGGCAACGGATGCGGGCTATCTGATTCTCGACGAGCTGGGCGGTCAGTTCCTCCGCCGGCGCGTCGCAGACTCCAACAACTGGATCTATGACATCCTGATTGACGGCAACGATCTATGGCTGGCCAGTTTCGAGGGCCTGTACCGGATGCATGCCGACACGGTCAAGGCCCACTATACGACGACGGACGGCCTGTCCACCGACGATGTGGCCCAACTGGCCAGGGACCGCTCCGGCAAGATCTGGATCCTCACACGGGACCAGCATCTCCACACCCTTGACCCCAAGAGCGGAACCCTGCAGGCGTATCCGCTCGAAGAAGTGGCGCAAAGCCCTTTCGCCGATTGCGTGATGAGCGACCTGGAAGGAAGGATCTGGATTGCCGCCCAGCGGCAGGTCATCCGCATCGGCGGTTTCGCGGAATCGGATCCGGTCAGCCTCTGGCCGTTGGAGGCTACCCCTTCGCTGGAAGTCTACTCCCTGTGTGATTTCCTGGGGCAGGTCTGCGCCTGCACCTCCGATGGTATCTTCCTGATAGACAAGGAAAACGGCGCCGCCCGCCATATCAACACCGGGATGCGCTACGTCAGCGCTGCCTATGATGCCGGCGAGGACAGGATCCTGTTCGGCGCTCCGGGAGAGATAGCCTTCTTCCCGGGAACGGAACTGGACCGGATGACAGGCAGCAGAAGCCTGCCCGTCTCTGTCACAGCGGTATTGATCAACAACCAGAGTGCACTCCCTCATGCAGATATTCGTTCCGGAACGCTGACCCTGGGTCCCCGGCAGAACAAGCTCAATGTCTTCTTTTCGGACTTCAATTATAGCAACGAGATTCCCCACCGCTTCCTGGTCAGCCTCTCCGGGAGACGCTCCCATTGGACAGAGTCCGTCCCAGACAACTCCATTTCCCTTCCGGATCTGCAGCCGGGCCGCTACCGCCTGTCGGTATCCACGACGAACCGACCAGAAGACGGTTCCGAGTTGCTTTCCATCAGGATCAGGCAACCCTGGTACGCATCCTGGCCGATGCTGCTCCTCTATCTGATCATTCTCTCCGCCGTCATTTTCTGGATGATCCGATACTTCTCCATCAAGAACCGCCTGGACGTGGAGCAGCGGGAGCGTGAACTTCTGTTGGAACAGTCGAAGCAGAAAGAAGCTTTCTTCGGTAACATCGCCCACGAGTTCAAAACGCCGCTCAGCCTGGTCATCGCCCCGCTGACGCGGCTGCTGCAGGAAACGACGGACCCTCGGGAGCGGGAAATCCTGCAAATGGCCCACGAAAACGCCGGCAAGCTCAACGCCCTGGTGCGCCACACCATCGACTACTATAACGAAAAGAACCGCACCACGGATGACCTGATTCGGACCGAGGTCGAATTCGTGGAGTTCGCTAGGGCCATCTTCCTCTCATACAAAGACAATTATCCTAAGCACGAGTTTATCTTTGACAGCAGCGAGCCTTCCATGGTGGTCGACGTGGACGTGGTCAAGATGGAGGCCGTGCTGAACAACCTGCTCTCGAACGCCTGCAAATACACGCCCGAGAGTGGCTCCGTCATCCTGACCCTGGAAAGAGACAAATCCCACAAGCAGCTGATCATCAAAGTCTCCGACACCGGTATCGGTATTCCCAGGGACGAGCTGCAGCTCGTTTTCCAGCGCTACTTTGAATCCTCCCGCAGCAAGACGGGCGGCTACGATAGCACCGGCATCGGCCTGTCCCTGATTAAGCAGTATATCGAAAGCCACGGCGGGACGGTCGTTGCCGATTCGGATGACAACGGATCCACGTTCACCGTCGTCATCCCTTACACGACTGAAAGCGTCGTGGCCGCAAACGGCGGGCAGACCTATCATGGCACAGACGACCGGGCTCTCATCGTCATCGTGGATGACAACCCGCAGATCTGCGCTTTCCTGGAGTCCGTGCTCAAAGAAAAATACCGCTGCATCAGCTCCAACAACGGCAAGAGCGGACTGAAACTCTGCAAGGATGTCCTGCCCGACCTGGTGGTCGCTGACGTGATGATGCCGGTCATGGACGGCCTGGAGATGTGCCGCCAGATCCGCGAATACGGACCGCTCAGCACCATCCCGATTGTCTTGCTGACCGCCAAGGGCGACAAAGAGACCGAAAAGCGAAGCATCTCGCTGGGTATCGACTCCTTCATTCCAAAGCCCTTCGAACTGCCCAACCTGACGGCGCGCATCGACCAGCTCATCGGCAACAAGCAGCGGATGGAGCAGAAACTCCGGATGGAGTATCTCTCGGCTCCCCAGGACAACGCGCCCCTCTCCTACGATGAGAAATACCTCAAGAAGGTCACGCAGGTCATCGAAGAGCATATGGACGACTCCGACCTGTCCGTTGCCCGGCTCTGCGAACTGGGGGACTTCAGCGAAAAACTGCTCTACCGCAAACTCAAGCAACTCACGGGCCTCTCCACCGTCGAATACATCCGCTCCGTCCGCCTGAAGAAGGCTGCTCTCCTGCTTCAGAACGGCAATTTCACCGTATCTGAAGCGATGTATTCCGTGGGCTTCTCCAACGCTTCCTATTTCACCCGCGCCTTCGCGGCCCAATACGGCAAGACGCCGTCGGAGTATCTCAAACAATATAAGAAACATGACTGACCGGCCCGGCATCCGTACAGGACCGGCATTCAATGGAAGAAGGGCGGCCGCATCGAGCGGGCGCCCTTCAGTGATTTAATTATTTAACCCAATGTTAAACTAAAAGCGAACTAACCGCCTTTAGCAAAGTCTATTATCTACCTATTTAAGAGAGTTCTTCGGACCGTCATAATCATCGCGGAAGAAATATCTTTCAAGCGTGATGCCCGCTGCCTCGGCTTCTTCCATGGCGAAATTAGGCATCGGCAGATACTGTGCGGACGGTTCCCTGCCATCGGCCGTCATGATCGTATGGTATTTCCCGAACCGGATCAGATCGATCTTCCTCTGGCCTTCCCAGAAGAATTCGTGGCCTCTTTCCATAAGAAGGGCATCGAGGAATGCACTTACCGACGAGGTCGCTTCTTCCTTGAGTCCCTCGAGTCCCGCTCTGGCACGTATCTGGTTCACGAGATCGACAGCTTCTGCAGAAACGGCGTTGTGGAGCCGGACATCAGCCTCTGCGCGCATAAGCATGACATCAGCCCAGCGGGCAAGCGGGTAGTCGGCGCCATTGTGGGCAGAGGTTTTTGTCATGGGATACTTCCAGATGATGTAGCCATACCAGTTGGCATTGATCGTTTCCGGACTATAGGATCCCCATCCCCACGCGGAATTGTAGTGGGTCACGATACAGGCCTTGCGCAGATCATTCTCCTCGAAAGTGTCGTAGAATTTCGGATTGACCGCATAGCATTGACCGGACCAGCTGAGGCCGAGGCTCTCGAATTCGCCTTCCTTCGCGAGGTCCATGGGAATGACATAATTGAGGATACAAACCCCGTTTCCGTTCTTGGCCTCGAGGTCTGCGCTTGCCGTCGTTTCCATAGCCATGATGTACTCGGAGTTCTTCTCGTTCTCTTCGTAGAAGAGTTCCTTGAACGGGTTCGCTCCCTGGGTGAATAGCCGATAACCGCCCTTGAACTGCGTGTACAGGTCATACGCCTTCTGATAGTTGCCCGACATGTGCGAGCCCTCGTTGAGGCAGTGGCGCATTAACCAGAAACGTGCATAGTCCCGGTTATAGCGGCCGCTCTGCGGCTGTGTCTCGGGGAGATTCTCGACGGCGAAGTTGAAATCGTCCTCAATGAATTTGCACATCTGGTCGAGTGACGGACGGCTCCAGTCCTTGAGCGCATCCTCGTCTTTTACCAATGCGGGATCGACGATCACGGGGACGGGGCCATAGATGTGCATCAGGTAGTACATCGTAATACCCCGGATGAGCCGAACCTCGGCCACAAAAGCTTTTTTCTTTGCGTCGGAGAGTTTGTCAGTCTCCTCCAGCTCACCCACAATCTGCGTGAAACGGGTGATGTCACGGATCTTGTTCAGATAGGACGGAGTACCGTCGCCGGCCCCTCTTCCCCAAGTCTCGCAGGGCTTGAAATTACATTCCACGAGGGTCGTGCTCCACCATCTCGTAATCGGGCGCGCCGATTCATCGGAAGGCTGGTTGAAGTGGCACTGAATGCCTTTGTTGTAGGAATAGAACGGTCCCGATGCCGAGAGCGTATAGTCCCACACCCCCGTGAAAGGAAGGTAGCACTGCATGACGTAATTCTCGAAATCCGACTCGGTCAGCGGGAAGTTGGTCGAGCTAAGCTTGTCGTAAATCTGGGCGTCGAAATTCTTCTCGCAAGAAGAAGCCATCAACAGGACAGCCAGGGCTGTAACAGCTACTTTATATAAATTCGTTTTCATGGTTGATTCATCTGTTAGTTGAAAGATACCTTAAGACCGACTGACCAGGATCTGGTCATAGGATATTCTCCGCCGTTGGCCTTTCCGCCGGCATTGCCGTGCGTGTTGATCTCAGGGTCAAATACTCTGAAACTGGTAAATGTAAACGGATTCTGGACATCGAAGTAGAGTCTCAGAGCGTTGCAGACTTTCCCCAATCCCATGCGCTGGGTGTTGAAGTTGTAGCCGAGCGTGATGTTCCTTACCCGGAGGAAGTCCGCTTTCTCACGACCGAGATCCGTGCCGCAGCTGCCCGGCAGCGGAGCGGATGCCATGAGTGCTTGTGCAATACCGGGATACTTGGCGTTCTGATAATTATCCGTGGAGTGGTAGATGTCCTTTACATAGATGGACTGGTTGCGCTCGGCGTTATAGATGTCATTGATAGATGACCAGGTCGAAAGGGTATTGCCTTTTACTACGCCAAGCTGGGCGTACATGAAGATGTCAAGGTCCCAATTCTTATAGTTGAAGGTATTCCCGAATCCAAGATAGAGCGACGGGAATCCGTCCTTATGGACGATATCTTCGATCGTGATTTCTCCATCGCCGTTCTGATCCACGATGATGGGCTGGCCCGGATCCTGCCATCCTTCAGGCTGGTAAGAAGGCATGTTGCTCTTGTCGGGAAGGATGAATCCGTTTGTTTCATAGAAGTAACTGATGCTGGTCGGCTCGTTGACGCGGATCTGATAGTCGTTGCCGTAGGTGTAATTCGGCTCACGCTCGATCCAATAAGCCTTGTACCTGGACAGCGTGAGCGTCGAAGACCAGCTGAAGTCGTGCTTGACGATATTCTGGCTGGTGATCGTCGCATCCCATCCGTGACGGCGGATATGTCCGTAATTGATGGGCTTGGTACCGAATATGTCAAGAGCACTGGTGTTGCCGTACGTCAACATGTCCGTGATATCATTGGCGAAGAGGTCAAAACTGCCGGACAGTCTGTTGTCCAGGACAACGAAGTCGAGACCGATGTTCTTCATGATGGTTTTCTGCCAGGAGATATCAGAGTATTCCTGGGAAGAAAGGTAAACAGGGACAAATGTGGTCGAGTTCTGGTCGAATTTCACAAGCGTGTTGTTCGGGGAGTATGCGCTATAGAGTTCATCGGTGATGGTATCGGAACCCGTTACGCCGATGGAAGCCCTGAGTTTGAGCATGTTGATCCAGGGAATATCCTTCATGAAGCCTTCGTTGTATATTTTCCAGGCACCCGATACGGAGGGGAACCAGGAATACTTGTGACCCGGGAAGAACTTGTCGGTACCGTCACGACGGAGCGTACCGGCAAGGACATAACGGTCAAGAAGGTCAAGGGAGAGCGTGGAGAAGAAGGAACGCTTTTCGGAAGCCTTCTTCCAGGATGAAGGACTGACCACGCCGGACGCTGCGGAAATATTGTAATTCTGGATGGCGTCGTATGTGTCCGTATATGCTACGCCAAGTCCTTCATAATTAGTGGTGTAACGCCCGACTCCGACCATGGCATTCACCTGCAACGCATCGAAGAACTTGTGATCGAAGTTGAGGGTGGATTCCAAGCTGTCATAGAACCGGTCCGAAGTCACGACACTGCCCCTGGAGCGGAACAGACCATCAAAGAATACCGTTGAAGGAATGTAGCAGCTTCGTTTGTCGTTCTCGACGTTGAATCCGTACATGGCCTTGAAGGTGAGCATGTTCTTGATGATGTCCACATCTGCATTGAAATTTGCCGTAAACAAGGACTGTTCACTCTTGTCGGTCATCTCGAGCATGGCGACGGCATTGGGATAATAACTCCAGGTCGTATAATTACCATTTTCATCCCTGACGGGAAGATAGTTGGGATAACTGAGTGCGGCGATGATCATACCGCCCGCCTGCGCACCACGTCCCTGCGTAGAAGAACCCACCGTACCGTTGTGGTTGACGGACTTGGTATAGTTCAAATTGCTGGAGACCCTGATGAAGTTCGCAAGCTTGGCGGAAACGTTGCTTCTGATGATGAAGCGCTGCATGTCGTTGTTCTGGACATTTCCTTGCTGCTGGAAGAAATTGCCCGACACATAATAGGTGACCCTGTCGGTACCGCCGTTGATGGTCAGGTTGTGATTGTGGATATGACCGTTACGGAGAACGTAGTCGATCCAGTTGGTGTCGTTGGTCGCCGCTGCTATCTGAGCATCACTGAACGTAGAAGGCGCATTGCCGTCATAGGGGTTCGGACCATATGCGCCCATCTTATTGTTATAGAGATATCTCTCCATCTGGAACTTGTTGACATACGTCATGTAGTCCTTTCCGCTGAGCATTTCCATAAAAGGATAGAGTGTAACCAGGGAATAGGCTCCGTCATACGTCACGCGAAGCCTGCCTTCCCTTCCTTTCTTGGTGGTGATGAGGATGACACCGTTGGCCGCATTGACACCATAGATGGATGCAGATGCATCCTTCAGGACTTCGATGGACTCGATGTCTTCCGGATTGATGCCGGCAAGACCTGCGCGGTTGATACTGCTCGGCATGGTGGTTACCGTTCCGCCGGAAGAGCCATTCAGTGCATCACTCGGCACAACAATGCCGTCGACGACATAAATAGGGGTGCCGCCACCGCGGATGGTCACGCTCACACCGCCGCCCGGCTGAGCACTCTGCATGGTGGCCTGAAGACCTGCCGCACGTCCCATGAGCATCTGATTCATGTTGGCGGTAGCCACTTTATCGACCTTGTCGGCTTCGACTTTGGCGATAGCTGTCGTAAGGTTCTTTCTGGACACGGAACCATAGCCTGTGATGATGGCTTCGTTGAGCAGGTCGACATCATCCGGGAGGATAACGTCAATCACGCTCCCCGTCCCGACTGTGACCCGGGTGGTCTTGTAGCCGATGGCGGAGAACTCAAGTACATCGCCCGCCTTGGCGGCAATGGAATAGTGGCCATTTACATCGGTAATGGCGCCGCCGGTCCTGCCGGGAGCGACGATGCCGGCCCCGATGATCGGCTCACGCTGGCTGTCCATGACCTGGCCGGTCACGGTCTGTCCCAGCGCCGCGACAGTGCCGAGGAAAAGAGCCAACATGGAGAAGAGAGTTTTTTTCATTGGATTTTTTTTAGAGGTTATTGTGGATCAATAGTTCGTTGCAGATGTTTGGACGTAGGACAAACGAATCTTTACCTGAACAGCAGCGGGAGCATCGTGTCCAGGAAGATGCGCCAGTTGCTCCAGGTGTGGCCTCCGTTCTTCTCGTAGAAAGTGTGCGGCATACCGTTCTCGGTCAGGATCTCGTCCAGCACCACGGCGCCCGGATGGGCGAAGTCCGCCGTCCCGGCTGCATGCCAATAGAGTTTATACCCGGCTTTCTTGATGCCCTGGATACCGGCAAGGAAATCTTCGCTGCGATTGCCGCCGCACCCCATCGGGCAGATGTAATCAAACACGTCTGGATAGGCTGCCGTCACGGCCAGGGTATGCGCTCCGCCCATCGACAGGCCCGAGACGGCTCGGTGGGCCTTGTCCGGAATCACGCGGTAGTGATTCTCAACATAGGGGATGATGTCCATGACCAACGAATTGACATAGGCATTTCGCTCTCTCGTGAGAGCCTCGTTGCGGTCTTCATTGGCAAAGAACTTGTACGGAGCGGCATTCTGGGAAGGATTGCCATTGGGCATTACGACGATCATCGGCTCCGCCTCGCCTTTCTGGATGCGGTTGTCGAGGATGGCTGTGGCCTGCGCCATATTGTCCCAGGTAGTTTCGTCGCACATTCCGCCATGAAGCAGGTACAACACGGGATAGGGCTTGTTACATGTCTCATAGCCATAGGGCGTATAGACCATCATCCGGCGCTCCTGCCCGAGTGTGGGAGAGTCATACCAGACAAGTTCGACATTGCCGTGCCGTGTCGCCCCGGTAAAGTTTTTCGTCACGTCCCCTTCGATGAGCAGGACACTGAGTTCGCGCGTCCCGTCCCACTGGACGAATTTATTGTTAGGATCGAGGACATAGACACCATCCACATAGAAATTGTAGGTCCACAGGTCGCAGGAAGGAAGAGGAATCGAGCAAGACCAGACGCCGGTTTTGTCCTTCTTCATCTTGACAACCTCGATCTCGGACGTCCAGACCGGTGTGCCGTAGCAGTTGTCGTCCGGATCCATCCAGGATCCGTGGACCGACACTTCCCGGGCGGCGGGGGCATACATGGAGAAAGTAACCTCGCGCTCTCCGATTACAGGAGAGACCAGTTTCTCCTGTGCGGAAAGTGCGGCGCATGCGATAAGTCCGGCAAGGGTAGTGAAAAGGTTTTTGATTTGCATTGCTAATATCGTATTTGTTTTCCGTGTAGAGGACTTCATTCCCGTGTAGCAAAAATGAAGAATATTACTCTGGCAACTTTTCACGAATCGGACAAAGCTTGACACGGACTGAAAAGGATAACAATCGCTTTCCGGCACCATTCCGTGCGCTTGTCCTGTTCGGACGGATTGTAACACAAATCGGTCGGAGGCTTGCTTGTCTCGTGCATAAGGCGTACTTTTAAATGGTAAAAAACGCAATATGATGAGATACGCATTATCATTCATCGTCCTTTCAGCAGCCATTCTGCTCGTCGGCTGCAACAACGGCAATTCTTCTTCAGAACCCTACTGGCTGGGTGCCGATATCAGTTTCGCGCGCTCGCAGGAAGCGCGCGGGTTCCATTACAAGAACGCTGCGGGCGAAGCGCGTGAGTGCACAGCCCTGATGAAAGAACTGGGGCTCAACGCCGTCAGCCTGCGGGTCTGGGTCAATCCCAAACCGTGGGTGCGTCCCGGCCAGCCGACCCCCGACCCCTCGGACCCCGCTTACCATATTGGCCTCTGCGACAAAGAGGATGTGCTCGCAAAGGCGTTGGTGGCCAAGGAGCAGGGCATGGAGATCCTGCTGAGTTTCCATTACAGCGACAGTTGGTCCGATCCCAAGCAGCAGCCGATTCCGGCGGCGTGGATGGATCACAGCTATGAGCAAATGCTCAAGGATGTCCGGGACCACACAATAGACATCTTGCAGTGCCTGAAGGACAATGGAATCACCCCCCGCTGGGCCAAGATCGGCAACGAGACGGCGAACGGTATGCTTTGGAACGGCAGGAACAGGATTCCCATCCCCGAAGAGAGTATGGGACACCTCGAACTGAACCCCGAGCAGTATGCCGGATTCATCAACGCAGGGGCGCTGGCTGCCAAGAGCGTGTTCCCGGACATCATCACCCTCTGCCACCTGGACAGCGGTTTTGACCAGGACCTGTACGACCGGAATCTCGGCGTGCTGGAAAAATATGGTGCGCAGTACGACCAGGTTGGTATGTCGCTTTATCCCTATTGGGCGGCGGAAGAACACGCTATGACGGATGCGGACCAGGTCATCTCCGACTGCATCGAGAACATCAAACATGTCTGGGAGAGATTCGGCAAGGAGTGCCTGATCGTCGAGACCGGCTTCCTGGATGATCCGGAGCACCCTGAGGTGCTGGAGGAGGGCCGCCGCCAGCTCGCGCGCCTGCTCCGCGAAGGCCAGGACCGCACGGACGGCCATTGCAAAGGGGTTTTCTATTGGGAGCCGGAATCCATGCCGGGAGGCTATCAGTTGGGCGCGTTTGATTCCGAAGGGAAGCCGACAGTCATTATGGATGCATTCAAGAATTATTGATATGAGAAAGATCTTGCTGCCGGTTTTGCTTGGTTTCCTGTCCTGTTACGTCTGGGCGGCATCCCGCACCACAGAAGATTTCAATTTCAACTGGCGTTTCCGCATCGGGGACAACTCCGCCTGGTCGGCGCCGGGATTCATGGACGGTGATTGGCGCATCCTGCATCTGCCGCATGACTGGAGCATCGAGGGAGAGTTTTCCCCAACGAACCCCGCCACGGTCAACGGCGGCGCCCTGCCCGGCGGCATCGGCTGGTATCGCAAGCATTTCGCAACGCCGCAGGCGGAGCGCGTCGCGGTGGAGTTCGACGGTGTCTATCTGAACAGCACTGTCTGGGTCAACGGCCACGAACTGGGTTTTCGTCCTTACGGTTACAGTTCTTTTGCTTATGAGCTCACGCCCTGGCTGAATCCCCCGGGACAAGACAATGTTATCGCGGTGCGGGTGGACCATTCCCTCCAGCCCAGCGGCCGCTGGTATACCGGCAGCGGCATCTACCGCAACGTGCGTTTAGTCTCGACTTCCGCCGTGCGGGTGGCCTACAACGGAGTCTGCGTGACCACCCCGCAAATCAGCGACGAAGCGGCCACCGTGCTGGTGCGGACCGAAATCGATGCGCCGGAGGGCGGCGCCGTGAGTGTCCGGCATAAGATTCTGGATGCGCGTGGCCGCACTGTGGCGAAGGGCGCCGACAGTAAACCCCTCACAATTCGGCGTCCGCACCGATGGGACATCACGGATCCCTACCTTTACCGCGTGGTTACGGAGGTTCGCTTAGGAAGGAGGCTCGCCGACCGGATCGAGACCCGCATCGGCATCCGCACCACGGAGTGGGATGTCGACCGGGGCTTCCTGCTCAATGGGCGCGTCGTCAAGATGAACGGCGCCTGCCTGCACCACGACCTGGGCTGTATCGGTACCGCCGTGCACCGCAGGGCCCTGGAGCGCCAGCTGGAGATTCTCTCCGCCGCTGGCTTCAATGCAATCCGCACTTCCCATAATATCCCGGCGTCCGAGTTGCTGGACCTCTGTGACGAAATGGGCCTGCTGGTCCTCGACGAGGCCTTCGACAAATGGCGCGGAAACGGAAGGGGCGCCGGCTACAGCCCTTATTTCGACGAATGGAACACCCGGGATCTGACCGACTGGGTGAAGCGCGACCGGAACCACCCGAGCGTCGTGATCTGGAGCATCGGCAACGAGATTGGCGAGCAGTCTGCCCGTACACCCGAAGCCCGTCAGGCCAACGAAAAACTCTCCAGGCATCTCGCGGAGGTGGTCCGCTCCGTCGATCCCACGCGACCGGTGACCTGCGGTTGCAACGGCGCTGACGCCGACAACTGCGTATATACCAGCGGAGCGCTCGACGTGATGGGACTCAACTACCGGGCCTGGGCATACGATTCCCTGCGCGTCTGGTTCCCCGGCAAGCCGATTCTGGCCACCGAGACCGTGTCTGCCCAGAACAGCCGCGGTATCTATTACCAGCCCTCGACGGGGCTAAGGGTCGCCGGTTGGTCTCGCTGGGCAGGCGTGCCCAAACCGACCGAGGAAGAGCTGGCGGGGCAGGTCCCGAACCAGGCGACCGCCTACGACAACTGCCGTGCCATCTGGGATGTGGCCACCACCCACGAGGCCAGCTGGATTGCCGTCCGGGACAAGGACTACGTCGCGGGCGGATTCATCTGGACCGGCTTCGACTATCTGGGCGAGCCCACTGCCTGGGGCTGGCCTTCCCGAAGCTCCTATTTCGGAGCGGTGGACCTGGCCGGTTTCCCCAAGGATGTCTATTATATGTATCAGTCCGAATGGACAGACGGCCCGATGCTCTACCTGCTGCCCCACTGGAATTGGACGCCGGGCGAGAAAATCGATGTCTGGGCCTACTACAATGGCGCTGACGAAGTCGAACTCTTCCTGAACGGCAAATCCCTTGGCCGCAGCGCCAAGACGCGCGACCGCCTGCACGCTTTCTGGGGGGAGGTTGTCTTTGAGCCCGGCAGGATCGAGGCTGTCTCCTATAAGGCCAGGTGCGAAGTCGCCCGCGTCGTGCGCGAGACGACCGGCGCTGCTGCCACCCTCCGCCTAAGCGCCGATCGGGAACTGATAAACGCCGACGGTTACGACCTGAGTTTCGTTACGGTCGAGGCAGTGGATGCCGCCGGCCGCGCCGTCCCGACCGCCTCAGAGATGCTGCGCTTCCGCGTAGAAGGCGCCGGTGAACTCTTCGGCGTGGACAACGGCAACGCCGCCGATACCCTCTGCCTCAAGGGTACGCAGAAGGCGCTCTTCAGCGGCAAGGCCCTCGCCGTGGTGCGATCACTACGCGGCGAACGCGGCACCGCGACCCTCACTGTCTCCAGCGAACTGGGAGACGCATCGATTGACATCAAAACCCGATAACCGATATGAAAAGAGCTCTTTTTTTGACCTGCCTGGTGCTTGCAGCCGCTTTCAACGCCTGCACGCCCAAGACGCAAGACCCCCTGGAGGTCAAAACCCAGACCGGCATCGTCCACGGATTTATGGACGAAGACATTTATGCCTTTGCCGGCATCCCTTACTGCAAGGCCGAGCGGTTTATGCCGCCGCAGAAGCCGGATGCCTGGGCGGGTGTGCTTGAGTGCACGAAATACCCGCCCCGCGCGATGCAGTTCACCAGTCCGATCGAGAATGATCAACTGGGACAGAGCGAGGAGGGAGCCACGCGCCTCAATGTCTGGACGCCCGACCCGAACGGCAAACTTCCGGTGATGGTCTGGCTCCATGGCGGCGGCTTCTCCTCCGGCGCTGGATACAACAACCCCAACGATAGCGGCCGTGGCCTGGCCCGGCAGGATGTCGTGGTGGTGAGCGTCAACCACCGGCTCAACATTCTGGGCTTTTTGGACCTTTCCGCCTGTGGCGGGAAATACAAATATTCCGGCAACGTGGGTATGATGGACATCGTGACCGCGCTCGAATGGGTGCGTGACAACATTGCCGCGTTCGGCGGCGACCCGTCCAACGTGACCATTTTCGGCGAGTCCGGTGGCGGCGGCAAAGTCGGCACCCTGATGTGCATGCCTTCCGCGAAGGGGCTCTTCCATAAGGCCGTAATCCTGAGCGGGACCCTACTCAACGGCAACAAAGCTGAGGCATCTCGCGCCCTTGGCCTGAAGACCCTGGAGAAGCTCGGGCTCAAGCCGGACGAGGTGGACAAACTTGCCGATGTCCCTTATGAGACCCTGGTCCAGGCGGGCAACGAAGCCAACACGGAACTCAGGGGCGAACGCCGTCCGGGCAGCGCCAATTTCTGGGGCTTCGGCCCCACCATTGACGGCGAGATTCTTGTCATGCAGCCCTTCCAGCCTTCGTTCTCCGACCTGTCCAAGGATATCCCCCTGATGATCGGGACGACCTTCAACGAACTCCAGCGGACCTACTATGTCGAGCAGCCCTCCGAGAAGGAGGCGCGCGCCATCCTGAAGGAGACCTACGGCAAGAAAGCCGACGCATATGTGGCGGCTTTCAAGAAGGCCTACCCGGAATTCGATACCCCCGCCGACTGGCTCTCCGTGGACCAGATGTTCCGCCCGAACACCGTCCGTACCGCAGACGCCCGCTCCGCGGAGCAGGTGGCGCCCGTTTATACGTATCTATTCTCCTGGAAATCCCCGATCCAGGGCGGAAAGATGGGTGCGGCGCACGCCTACGAACTGCCTTTTGTGTTCCATACGACCGAAGTCTCCCAACAATACCTGGGCGAAGAGACAGACGAGATCCGTGCGCTCGCGGACAAGATGAGCGCCGCCTGGGTCTGCTTCGCCAAGACCGGGAAGCCTTTTGTCGAAGGATTCGACTGGAAGGCCTACAATGCCCAGGACGGTGATGTCATGGTCTTCGGCAAGGAGTGCACACTGCGCCACAACCACGACCGGGAGCTGGTCACCATCATGCAGGAGAGGTAAACCTGTTCCCCAATCTCTTCCTGATCAACACCGGCCTGCGGAAGGAGATCACCGAATCCATCATCGAAATCTGCAAGCATTTCAACGTGGAATACCTGCAGCTGAAGGACATCGGCAAGCAGGCCGGCCATCCCAACATCGTCGGGATGGAGGCCATCGCCAAGCAGGTGCTCGCAGTGCTGCAACCTTAAGTTACCCCGGAGGGAGACGGAAGGACTCCGCTCCGATGCAGAAGAGGTATTCGTCTACCTGCAATCCGCCCTGGTCCCGGCAATCGAGTTCGAGCGTGTCGCTCTTTTGGAGACCCTTTGCCGGGATACGGAGTTGTCCTGTATGGCGGGAAAGAAGGAGACGATTCATTACTTGAAAGCCTCGAAGACGGGCAGGGCATTGCCCTGGAAATCAAACAGGGTGGTATTGCTGACCACATTCCCCGCTCCCAGTTCCCAGCCGATACCGGGAACCTCGATGAAGATGGGATCCCAGTACAGGACGCCCAGGATGCGTTCGTCGGTGCGGATGCCCTCGATCAGTTCCGCCATGAAGGCTTTCTGTCCTGCCTTCGTCATGTCCGGATAGGGACCGTTGTCCTTCAACTGGCCGGGCCAGCCGGAGGGGAGGGTGGGATTCCAGGCGTAGCCCGTCTCCATCACCATCAGGGTCTTGTCGGGGTAGCGGTCCAGCACCTTGCCGGCGAAGCTGATGAACTCTGCGACGGTCTTCCTGGTCCAGTAAGGATAATAGGAGGCGCCGATGACATCGTAATCGACCTTGTGCGTCTTCAGGATGTCGAAATACCAGGTGTACTTGTCCAGGTTGCCCCCGTCGTCGAGGTGGATGATAATCCGGGACGAGGGGTTCGCATCGCGGACCGCCTTGGCCCCGGCGTTCAGCAGCTCGCACATCTGGGCGGGCTTGTCGTATTTCCCGTCCGGAAAAAGAAGCCCGCTCTGGGTTTCATTGCCCAGGGATACGTATTCCGGAGCCGTCCCCTGGGCCGCCAGGTCCTTCATCACTTTGAAGGTGTAGTCATAGACGGCCTGCTTGAGGGCGGGATAGTCCAGGGACTCCCACTCGTGCGGCTTGGTCTGGCTTTCCCCGTTGGTCCAGTAGTCGCTATAGTGGAAGGTCAGCTCGATCTGCATCCCGGCCGCCTTGGCGCGGCGGGAGAGGGACAGGACGTCCGCCTCGTCCTGGATTCCGGCCGGCAGGCGCTTGGAAGGCGAGTAGTCGGGGTTGCCGGGGTCGTTGTAAAGGCGCAGGCGGACGATGTTGAAGCCGCCCTGCTGCAGGATGGAGATGCAGTCCTGCTGGCGGCCGTCCATGGAGTATTTCCCTCAGTTCTTTTCGACGTAGGTCAACTCGGAGATGTCCCCGCCGATCAGGATGCGGCGTTGGACGGGGCTTTCCTCGTCCGGGATTTTCGGCTGGCAGGCGGATGCCAGACCCAGGAGGGCGGCTGTCCCCAGGAGAAGAATATGGCGTGTCGTTCTCACGGATGTGCTGAATTTGTGGAAAGTTACGAAAAAAAACGGATATTTGTGTAAACGTAACCAATCGCGAGACATATGAAGTTCAGCAAGATGACCACAATCCTGGCGGGATGTCTGCTCGCCACCGCCCTTTTTGCCCAGCAGAGCAGCACGGCGGGGTTCTATGAGCTCCCCGGCAGCGGGCGCGAAGTCTATAATTTCAACACCGGCTGGCGCTTCCTGCAGGGCGATGCCGAAGGGGCGGCGGTGCCGTCTTTCAACGACGCCTCCTGGGAGGTGGTGAATCTCCCGCATACGGTCGGCCTGATCGGGGCGGAAGGCAGCGGATGCCGCAACTACCAGGGTCCCGCCTGGTACCGGAAGCACGTCACTTTCGGCCCCGGGTTCGCGGGCAAGCGGCTGTTCCTGCATTTCGAGGCGATCATGGGCTGCAGCGAGATCTTCATCGACGGCCGGTCCGTCTGCAAGCACACGGGCGGATATCTGCCGGTGGTGCTGGACCTGCAGGAAGCCGGCATCCCGATCGGAAAACCGGTCGTTATCGCGGTGCGCGCCGACAACAGTGACGACGGGTCCTATCCGCCGGGCAAGCCCGAAGATGTGCTGGACTTCACCTACCACGGCGGCATCTACCGCGATTGCTGGCTGATTTCCACCGGCGAAACCTATATCACGGATCCCAACCTGGCGGACCGGGAGGCCGGCGGCGGCATCTTCGTCCATTCGGAGGAGGTGTCGGACCGGCGGGCGGTCGTCGTGGTGGAAACGGACATCCGCAACGACGCCGCGAAGGCGCGGACCATCTCGGTGGACACGCGCCTGATGCTGGAAGGCAGCCAGGTACAGAAGGCGGTCACGCGGGTGACCCTCCCGGCCGGCGCGTCCCGCAAGGTGAGCCAGCGGCTGGAGGTGAAGGATCCCTCGCTCTGGACCCCGGGCACGCCGCAGCTCTACGAGGTGGTGTCCACCCTGCTTTCCGGCAAGACCGTGATCGACGGGATGAAGACGCGCACGGGCATCCGCAGCATCGAGTTCCGCGGCAAGGACGGCTTCTGGCTGAACGGAAAGCCTTATGAAGGGAAACTGATGGGCGTGAACCGTCACCAGGATTATGCCTACATCGGCAATGCGATGCCCAACAACCTCACCTGGCGGGACGCCATCCTGCTGCGCAACGCGGGCTGCACCATCATCCGGTCCGCCCACTATCCGCAGGACCCGTCCTTCATGGATGCCTGCGACGCACTCGGCATGTTCGTGATCGTGGCCACGCCGGGCTGGCAGTTCTGGAACGAAGACCCTTCCTTTGCCGAACACGTTTACGACGACATCCGTCAGATGGTCCGGCGGGACCGCAACCATCCCAGCGTGCTGATGTGGGAGCCCATCCTGAACGAGACGCATTATCCGGCGGATTTCGCGGAACGCACCTACCGGACCGTCCATGCGGAGTATCCGTATCCGGGCTGCTTCTGCGCGGCGGACGCCGGCAGCCAGGGCGTCGCCGGCCTGTATGACGTGCTCTACGGGATGCCTCCGGGGGCATTCCGTCCCGCCGGCGGGGCCGGTCCTTTCCGGCAACAGCGGGAGATGCCCCAGAGCACCTTCACGCGCGAGTGGGGTGACTATGTGGACAACTGGGAGCACCACAACTCGCTTAGCCGCGCCTCCCGCAGCTGGGGTGAGGGAGCGATGCTCATCCAGGCCATGCACTATGCCAACCAGCACAATTCCATCGACTACGACATGCTCTCCGGAACCCCCGCGCAGCACGTCGGCGGATGCCTGTGGCATTCTTTCGACCATCAGCGGGGCTACCATCCGGACCCGTTCTGGGGCGGCATCATGGATGCCTTCCGGCAGCCGAAGTATTCCTATTATATGTTCGTTTCGCAGCAGGCGGCCTCCTTCCGTTCGACCTCCCCGCTGGTCTCCTCCGGTCCGATGGTTTACGTCGCCCATGAATTCGGTCCTTTCTCCGGGCCGGACGTGACGGTATTTACCAACTGCGACGCCGTGCGGCTGACCCTGTTCGGCCGGGACACCCTTTACCGGGAGGTGAACCGGCGGGACTATGCGATGCCCAACGCCCCGGTGGTGTTCAAGGATGCCTATTCGTTCCATACGCTGCGGCGCATCAACCGGGACGGCACCCTGACCGTGACGGCCGAAGGCCTGATCGACGGGAAGGTGGCGGCCACCTATACGACCAAGCCTTCCGCCCGCTCGTATGAGGTGCGCCTGCGCGTGGACGACGCCGGGGTGCCGTTCCGGGCGAACGGCTCCGACATCGTGACCGTCATCGCTTCCATCACGGACCGGCAGGGCGAGGTGCGCGACCTGGCCAAGGAAGTGATCGTCTTCGAGGTGGAAGGCGAGGGGGAGATCATCGGCGACGAGCGCATCCAGGCCAATCCCCGGCAGGTGGAGTTCGGCACGGCGCCCGTCCTGATCCGCTCCACCGGAAAGGCCGGCCGGATTACCGTCCGGGCCCGGGTGCAGTTCGGCGGCGAACTGGCCCCGGAGTCGGCTGAGCTGACCTTCGAGAGCGCCCCTTCCGGGGACCGTTTCCTTGCGGACGAGGTGCGTACGGAGCGCGTCCAGGCGCCGCTGCTGCCGTATCTGTGGAATACGGACCAGAAATCGATCGAAGACCACAAGGCGGAGCTGGAGCAGGTGAAGCGCGACCAGGAGTTTTTTGGGGAATTCAATCGGTAAACCCTGCGGAAAAAATGACTATCTTTGTAAGAAACGCTAATAATCAATATAACGTATATGGCAAAGAAAAAAACTGACGGCTATCCCTGGAAATATTGCTCCCTGGGGGGCGTGGTCCGGGTAAACATCACCTCGGGAGAGGACATCGCCCACCTGGGCGAACTCGACCAGAAACTCTGGACGGTCCTGGCGTGCCCCGTCAAGGACCTGGACCTCGATGAGAAGACCCTGCAGCTGATCGACACCGACGGCGACGGACGCATCCGCGTGGCGGAAATCGTGGCTGCGGCGCAGTGGATCACTTCCGTGGTGAAAGACAAGGACGCCATCCTCAAGGGGGAGAGCGTGCTGAAGCTCGACGGCATCAATACGGACTGCGAGGCCGGGGCGAAGCTCTACGGCTCCGCGAAGCAGATCCTTGCGAACCTCGGCCTGGAGAAGGACGAGATCAGCGTGGAGGAAGCCTCCGACAGCGTGGCGATCTTCGCGAAGACGCAGTTCAACGGCGACGGCGTGATCACGCAGGCCTCCGCGGACGACGAGACGCTCCGGCCGCTGATCGCCACGATCGCCGAGAAGACCGGCGGCGCGACCGACCGCAGCGGGGAGCCGGGCATCACGGCGGAACAGATCGAAACCTTCTACGCCGCCCTCGCGGACTACGCCGCCTGGCAGGATGCCGCCGCGGCCGACAAGGCGGGCATCTTCCCGTACGGGGACGACACCGCCGCCGCGCTGGACGCCTGCAATGCCGTCAAGGACAAGGTGGCCGACTACTTCATGCGCTGCAAACTGATCCGCTTCGACGAGGCGGTGGCCGCGGCCGTGGACGTGTCCGCCGAGAAACTCGGCTCGATCAGCGAGAAGAACCTCGCCACGCAGTCCGAGGAGATCGCCTCCTATCCGCTGGCCCGTCCCGGCAAGGAGGCCGTCCTGCCGCTGGACGCCGTCAACCCGGCCTGGCAGCCCGCATTCGCGGCCGTCCGGGCCCTGGTCCTGGACAAGGAGTTCCCCAAGGCGGAAGGCATCACGGAAGAGCAGTGGGCCGGCGTGCTCGCCAAGTTCGCCCCCTACACCGCCTGGATGGGCGCCAAGAAGGGCGAGGCCGTGGAGTCCTTCGGCATCGACGAAGTCAAGGTCCTGCTGAAGGCCGACCGCAAGGCCGAGCTGCTCGCCCTGGTCGAGGCCGACAAGGCCCTCGAGGAGGAAGCCGGTTCCATCGACGAGGTGGGGCGCCTGATGCGCTACTACCGCGACTTCGCGAAACTGCTCCGCAACTATGTGATATTCACTGATTTCTACGGACGTAAGGAGAAGAACACCCGGGGCATTTTCGAGATCGGGCAGCTCTACATCGACGAGCGTTGCTGCGACCTCTGCATCAAGGTGAGCGACCTGGGCGCGCACGGCGACATGCCCAAGCTCAGCGGCATGTTCCTGCTGTACTGCACCTGCACCTCCAAGACGCACGGCGGCACGATGAATATCGTGGCCGTGATGACCGACGGCAAGACCAGCGACCTGCGCCCCGGCAAGAACGGTATCTTCTACGACCTCGACGGAGGCGACTGGGACGCCGTGATCACCAAGGTGGTGGAGAATCCGCTCAGCGTCAAGGAAGCCTTCTGGGCCCCTTACCGCAAGTTCGCCCGCTTCATCTCCGACAGGATCGACAAGTCGGCGGCCGACAAGGAGAACGCCGCCACGGCCAAGCTGCAGGGCAGCGCCGACGGCGCCCCCGCGGCCGGCAAGCAGCCCTTCGACGTCGGCAAGTTCGCCGGCATCGCCGCGGCCATCGGCCTGGCTCTGGCCGGCATCGGCGGGGCGCTGGCCCTGCTCGGCACCGCCATCAAGGGCCTGACCTGGTGGCACTGGCTCATCGTCATCGCCGCCGTGATGCTCATCATCTCCGGCCCGTCCTGCTTCATCGCCTGGCGCAAACTGCGCCGCCGCAACCTCGGTCCCGTGCTCAACGCCAACGGCTGGGCCATCAACTCCCGCGTGCTGGTGAACACCCTCTTCGGCAAGATCCTCACGAGCGTTGCGAAGTATCCGAAGATGAAACTCGACGACCCGTATGCAAAGCGCACCCCCTGGTGGCGCAAGTGCCTGCGCTGGCTCCTCGCCCTGCTGGTCGTCGCCTTCGCCGTCTGCTGGTTCACCGACAATCTGAAGTGGATGGGCATCGAGCGCAAGCCGAAAGTGGATGAGACTGCCGTCGAGCAGGTGGAAGAAACCCCGGCCCCGGCCCTGGAAGAGGCCGCCCCCGAAGCCGAATAGCCGATGGCGAAACCGACGATTTTTTCTCCGGAACAGGCCAATGTCGGCCTGTTCTGTGACGTTTTCCCGCCCGTGATGGACGGCGTGTCCGTCTGCATGCAGAACTACGCCTACTGGATGCAGAAGAAGGTGGGCGGGGTGTGCGTGGTCACGCCAAGCGTCCCGGGAGCGGACTATAGCGTCCACGATTTCAAGGTGTTCGACTATTTCTCCGTCCCGGTGCCGATGCGCCGCCCGTATGTGACGGGCATCGCGGAGATCGACCCGACCTTCCTGGCGAAGATCGCGACGACGCGCTTCAAGATCCTGCACGCGCATTGCCCCTTTGCTTCCGGCATGGCGGCGATGCGCATCGCCCGGATCCAGAAAATCCCCGTCGTGGCGACCTTCCACTCGAAATACCGCGATGACTTCGCGCGCGTGCTGCCCAAACTGGCGGTGGATATGGTCATCGACCAGATCATCGAGTTCTATGAACGCGCCGACCTGGTGTGGGTGCCGCAGGAGTCGGTGGTGGACGTGATCCGCGAATATGGCTACAAGGGCCACGTGGAGGTGATGGACAACGGGTCCGACCTGGTGGCCGACTATCCCGAAAAGTATTTCGTGGAAGCCCGCCGGCGGCTGGGCATCGCCCCGGAGGAGTTCGTGCTGCTGTTCGTGGGCCAGCACATCTGGGAGAAGAACCCGCGGCTGATCATCGAGGGGCTCGCCCGCATCCCGGACGTGCCGTTCCGGATGTTCTTCGTGGGGACCGGCTATGCCGCCGACGAGATGAAGGCGCTGGTGAGCGAGAAGGGCCTGGACGGCAAGGTCACGTTCGTGGGATCGGTCACCGACCGTGCCGTGATCACAGACTATTATGCCGCTTCCGACCTCTTCCTCTTCCCGTCGCTGTACGACAACGCGCCGCTCGTGGTGCGCGAGGCGGCGGCCCTGCACACCCCGGCCGTGATGGCCGAGGGTGCGACGGCGGCCACCATCCTGAAGGATGGCGAGAACGGCTTCCTGGTGGAGAATGACCCCGATAAGATGGCGGAGCTGCTGCGCCGCCTGATCCACGACCCCGAGCGCGTGCACCGCGTGGGGGTGCAGGCTTCCAAGAGCATCGTCCGCTCCTGGGAGGACTGCGTGGAAGAGGTCCTGGACCGCTACAACGCCTTGCTGCGCTCCCGCGGCCTGCCGCTTATCGAACGTCCAGCATAGTGCGGGCGACGACGGCCTCTCCGGCTTCGCTCAAGCCCTCCGCAAACACTTCGAAACGTCCGCTGTAGGCGGGCGTTTTGCATTCCACCGAGGTGCTCTCGCCCGGGGCGAGGGTCAGCAGGGGGTGCCAGTAGATCGTCTGGCGGTAGTCCGGATAGTCGCTTCCGACGCCCTGGCAGGTGTAGGCGAGCGGCAGGGAACAGCCCTGGAAATCGACCACGCGCACGTTGTCCTCGAACTTCATCGAAGGGAGCGTGCCCTTGTAGGTGACGAAATTCACCACGCCGGAGAAACTGCGTATGCCGAGGAAATAGGCGTCGGGATAGATGTCGATGTGGTGCACGAGCAGCGGGTCGTAGGCGAAGAGCTTCTCGTGGTCGAGCACGGGGATGCCGTCCAGCAGCACAAGGGAGTAACCGCTCTGGAAGTAAAAGCCGCCGAGGTGGTCGGAGATGTGGATCTGAAGCTCCCGCTTGCCGTTGACGCGCCGGACGCGGAGTTCCGGGATGAACTCGATGAACAGTTCTTCCATCAGCGGGAAGCGGGTATAGTCATCCAGGATGTAGCGGACGCAGTCCCGTTCGTCGAAGATGCGGTGCACCCTGGCCGGCAGGGCGGTGTAGAGGGTGTCCGCGTCAAAATTCTTCTCCAGCTGCATGCCCAGGCCGCGCAGCTCCAGCGCACGGCCCCATCCGTTATAAAGCTGCAGGGACGGGAGCTCCCCGGCCGGGAGGTCGAGGAAGGGACTGACCAGTTCCAGGTGGCAGATGTTGTTCCGGTCGAGGTCCTGGATTTCCAGGAACATGTCCTTGTCGCCGTAGATGTTGGAGGTGAAGAACAGGGCGTTGCCCTCGCCGTCGATGGATTCGGTGTAGAGGTCTTCGCCGCTTCCGGGCGAGGAGATAAAGGCGTATTTGTCCCGGACGGCCCTCACGCCGGCCGCATCGGTCCCGGTGACGCGGGCCCGGATGACCTCGCCCTCGTATTCGGGGATCACGCTGGCGTCGAAGCCGCGGGCTGCGGGCAGGCTGCGGATGCCGCGCACGAAGTCGGCGACGTGCGCGCCTGCCGGTGCCGGGATGCCGTCGTCGTGGCGGATGCTCAGGCTGAAGCTGACCGTCTCGGACCCGTTGTTGGTCAGGATGATCCGGGTGGAGCCGGACGGACCGGCGTTCCCCGCCAGGACGGAAAGTTGACCGGCAGACGGGACGGAAGGCGCCTGCGGCGCTTCCGGAACGAGTTCTACGCCTCCTTCGGTCCGTTCGGTGCTGAGGGTGTTGAAGACCGACAGCGTCCTGGAACCGGGAACCGGGTCGAACCCCTCTTCAGAGGCACCCAGCCGGGTGTAGGCGAAGAGCCGGTAGTTTCCGGTGGGCAGGGTGGTGGGCAGGGTCAGGCGTCCCGCGCCCCGGCCGCCGTTCAGGGCGATCTTGGCGGTCTGGACCATTCCCGTGGGGGAGTGGACCTCGACGTAGGCCGTCTTGCTGAAACCGGAAAGCCGGCCGGTCCCTGCATCCAGGCACCAGGCGGACAGCCAGACGGCGTCGCCCGCCACGTAAACGTCCCGGTCGGTCGAAATATAGACGCGTTCGCGCAGCCGTTCCGCTCCCTGCACGGTAAGCAGGGAAACGAACAGGCAAGACAGGAATATCAGGATCTTTTTCATACGCAGGATCAGTTATGCGTGTCGGGCCAGCCATCCGGCTTGGTCTTGGAACCGCCCAGTCTCCGGCAGTCGATGCAGCTGCTCAGCGCCCACATGTGGTGGCTCGGCGTTTCGGAGGGGGCTTCGTAAATCTCTTGGTAGGGGAGGTATCCGAGGTGATACCAGTAGGCCAGCGAGTCGGGCGTGTTCGTAACCTGGTGGTCGTCCCGGTTGCGGGGCCTGCCCGGCTTGTAAAACTGGTTCTGGGCATTGTCGTAATACATCTCGGCATCTGCCTGGACGGCGGCGTTCAGGTAGCCCATCACCTGGACGGCGGGATCCGAGATACAGTGGACGTTGCTGGCCATCTCGCTCGGGGTGGGGGCGAAGATGGATCCCTGCTCCTCGGAGTTCTGCTGGATGTTGACCCAGTAGTTGTAGGCGTTCTCGCTCATCGCTTCCAGCCGGACCCGGATGCGGTACAATACCTGCAGGCGCTGGTCCGACAGCGGGATGGTGTGGAAGGAAAGCTTCTCGAAGCGGTCCTCGATCTGGTTGACGGTGGAGAAGATGTTGATCTTGCTGGAAGATGCGGAGTTCCAGCAGTAATACAGGTTGTGTTCCCCGTACTCGTAATAATGCCCGATCCTCCTTTCCTCCGGGACATACTTGAGGTCGGTGTAGAGGTCACTGTGGTATTCCCAGTTTTCCGAGAAGGTCCAGCGGAAATAGTGGGAGCCGTGGCAGTGCATGCTCAGGCCGATCCACAGTTCCTCGAACTCGTCGTTCTTGCTGTAGCTGAGCTCGTCGATCGTGGGGGCGGGACAAGGTTCCAGCCAATCCGATTCGTAGGTGTTGACATAGGGCCTGACCGTCTCGAAATGCAGGCGGTAACGCTGGTCTCCCCGCAGGGAGCCGGTGTCGAAGATCAGCGTGGGAGCGCCGGAACCGTAGCCGGGATAGTACGAAGAAGCGTACCCGTACCCGCTGGCGATGTATCCGCCGCCGGGATATCCCGGATCGACCGGGTCCGCATAAGGGCTGACGCCATCCACCCGGGTGCCGTCCTCGCCTTCGATGTATCCGCGCGCCACGATGGGCGTATAGGCGTATTCTTCGTCGTGGAAAGGCCGGACGTGGCTCAGGCTCAGGATGGTGGTGCTTCCGATATGGATGTCTCCCTCGACGACGAGGGGGTAGGAGTTGCCCTGTTTGATATCGACCTCGTAGGGATAGATGCAGGCGCTCGCGGCGAGCAGCAGTGCGGCGAAGGCCGCGGTGCGGAGAAGATATTTCGTGGCCATCAGAACTTCAGGTTGAGGTTGATATAGGGGATGGGGTAGGCGAAGACCGAGAGCATGTAGCTTTCGGTTCCGTTGAAGAATACGGAGTAGGCGTTCTTCCGGGCGGTCACGTTATAGACGCCGATGGTGAAGGACATGTGCGAGAACTGCCGGAGATAGTGGCCCGGGTCGATGTTGAGCGCCAGGTCCAGGCGGAAATAGTCCGGGATGCGGAAGGTATTGCGCTGCGAGTAGGCGAGACGCCAGCCGCCGCCGTAGATGAAGGAGCCGATAGGCAGGGTGACGGGCCGCCCGGTCGCATAGTCCAGGTTGGCCGAGATGGAATAGCGGTGCGTGAACTTGTAGTTGCTCACCAGTTTCACCTCGTGCGGCTTGTCGTGCGGGGCGTTGTACCAGGCGCCGCCGTTGATGGTCTCCACGCCGCGGTCCATCATCTCGCGGAGCAGGGAGCGGGAGTAGGTGTAGGAAACCCAGCCGGTGAGCTTGCCGGAGGTCTTCTTGGCCATCAGCTCCACGCCGTAGGCCTTGCCGTAGGTCTCGACGAGGTCGTCGGCCAGGTGGGGGTTCATCAGGGTGGTGGCGCCGGACTTGTAGTCGAGCTGGTGCGCGGTGCGCTTGTAGTAGGCCTCGAGCGTGAGGTCGATGCTGCCGTCCGCGACGGACCAGTAGATGCCGCTGGCGGCCTGCCAGCCGGTCTGCGGCCGGATGCGGTCGGTGGACAGCTGCCAGGTGTCGATCGGGGAGATGGAGGAGGTGTTCGAGATGAGGTGGATGTGCTGGCTCATCGTATTGAAGCCGGCCTTGACCGAGAGGTTGTCGAGGAAGGAATACTTGCCGGACAGGCGGAACTCGGGGGTCAGGTAGAACTTGGCGGGATGCAGGGCCAGCAGGCCGCTCAGGCGGATGCCGCCTTCGAGAGTCAGCTTTGAGTTCAGGGTCCAGCTGTCGCTGGCGTACAGGGCGGGCTCCACGGCATGCTGCCGGTCGAGCGCCCAGGTCCTGACCAGCGACTCGCCCTCGTAGAGCGGGGCCATGGCGCCGGGCTGCAGGTTGTAATAGGTGGCGTTGAGTCCGAACGATAGGTCGTGGGCGTCCGTCGCGGCGTAGCGGAAATTCAGTTTGGCGAAGCCCTGGTTGATCTGCGTATCGACGCTGTATCCGGACATCTGGTTCTTGCCCAGGCTGTTTTCCAGGCGCGCGCCGTAGCGGTCGTAGCCGGCCACGGCGGTGAGGTTGAGCCGGCTGCCCAGGCGGCTGCGCCATTTCAGCGAGCCGTTGAGGTTGGAATAGCGGAAGGCCGGGTCGCGCGAGAACTCGAAGCCGTCCCGGGACCAGTAGATGAAGGCCTGGAGGGTGTTGGCGTCATCGACCTTGTGCGTGACGGAGGCGTTCACGTCGCTGAAGGAGGCTTTGCCGCCGGCGTATTCGCTGGTCTGCGGGAGCAGTTTCATCAGCCAGTTGGAATAGGTGGTGCGGCCGCCCACGATGAAGGTGGTCTTGCCTTTGACGAGGGGGCCTTCGAGGTGGAGGCGGCTGGTCAGCAGGCCGAGGCCCAGCGAACCGGCGACCTTGTTGGCGTTGCCCTCGCGGGTGCGCACGTCGAGCACCGACGAGATGCGGCCGCCGAACTCGGCGGGGATGCTGCTCTTGTACAGTTCCACCTCGCTGACGATGTCGGGGTTGAAGGCCGAGAAGATGCCGAACAGGTGCGTGGGGTTGTAGATGGTGCCGTCGTTGAACAGGACGAGGTTCTGGTCGGTGGAGCCGCCGCGGACGTTGAAGCCGCTGGAGGCCTCGCCCACGGACTTCACGCCCGGCAGGGTGAGGACGGCCTTGATGATGTCGCCTTCGCCGAAGGCGCTCGGGATCTTGTTGATCACTTCCATCCGGACGCGCTCGATGCCCATCTTGGCGTCGCGGTGGTGGGACACGGCGTCGGCGGAGATCACCGCTCCGGTCAGCGCCAGGACCTTTTCCTTCATCACGACGTCCAGCACGCCGTCGTCCCAGACCCTGAGGTTGAGGTGCATGTCGTCGAGGGAGTAGCCGCTGAGGTTCAGCTGGTTGTCTCCGACGGGCAGCGCCACGCGGTAGAAGCCGGCGGCGTCGGTGACGGCGTAGGCGCCGGTCTTCTCGTCATAGACGGACACGCCGGTGAGCGGTTCCCCGCTGGAGATGTCGCGTACGTGGCCGCTGACATAGACCTTGCCGCGGCGGCCGGCGTTGCTCTCGCCGATCTCGTAGATCTTGTTCTGGAAAGTCACGATGGCGCTCTGCTCGGCGAGGTATTGCTGCAGCCCGCTGTCGTTGACCAGGTGGGAGGTCTTCCCGTCATCGAAGTAGCCGGAGGGCAGGGAGGTGAAGACGGACTTGCTGTGCAGGATGAAGCGGGAACTGCCGTAGCTGCTGACCACGTAGCCCTTTTCCCGCAGGGCGTCGAAAGCGGCTTCCAGGAATTGCGCGCGGGGTGCGCTTACGCTGAAGGTGGACTGTTCCGCGGCATCCTTGACATAGTAGATGTCGGGTTGGAATTCCTTGCGGAGGAAGCGGACGAGCGAATCCAGTTCCACGCGCTTGACCTCCACGAGGTCCTGCGCGTACAGTTCGCCGCCGGCCAGGATGGCGGCCAGCAGGAGGAGGATGCAGGGGATCCTTTTCATTGGGAGACGGTGTTGAGGACCAGCTTGCAGAAACCGTCGAAATCCAGGTCCGAATGCTGGCGGAAGGCGTTGACGGCCTGGCGGATCTGCTTCTTGCGCTCCGGGAACTTGCGGATGAGCGCGCCCCGGCTCTTGAAACGCGTGAAGTTGCCTTCGGCGTCACGGAAATAATAGGATTTGTGGATGGCGAAATGCCGGGTCACGTCGTTGCGGTAGTTCTCGTCGTAATAGCCGATGGTGTCGCCGTTGACGTTCTGGGTGTTGGAGTTCATCATCTTGGTGACTTGCTTGTACACCTGTTCCGGGCCTTCTCCGAATACCTCATAGAAGCCTTCGGGCAGGCTTCCGCCCGGTCCGATGCCCACGAAACGGCTCCCGCCCATCGTGAACGACGGGGTCAGGTCCGGGGTGAGCGCGACGGCGAAAGGGCCGTTCGCCAGCTGCACGAGGACGCGCTGCGCCAGGGCGTCGATGTTGAGGGATACGTTTGGGTACAGGTTACCCTCGAAGAGAACGTCGCCGGACTGGAAGTCGGTCGTGGACCAGTACGGATGCCCGTTCGCGAGCACGTTGTATCTCGCACCCTGTTTCCCGCGGTAGAGGATGGAGCGGTCGCCGGCTTTCTGCTGGTAGATTTCCAGTTCGGGCGGGACCTGCGCCCGGGCGGGCTGGATGCCCGCAAGCAGTGCGAAAACGCTGCTGATGGCTATTATAACGGCTTTTTTCATCGTCACAAATATAATAATAATGCGGACAAGACCAAATAGATAACGGCGTCGGGACAAAAACACTGCCTGCCGGCGGAAAAAAACATAACTTTTTGGTTTATTGCAAAAAATGCCTAAATTTGCACGCTTTTTCCCGCAGTGGGAGAGAGTGATTGTATTAACCCTTATATTTTTTTGCTGAGATGGCTGAATATCTGATGCCTGAGAAGAAGCAAGAGATTTTCGCGAAGTACGGGAAGTCCAATAAGGACACCGGCTCTCCTGAGAGTCAGGTTGCTTTATTTTCCTACCGTATCGCTCACCTTACCGAGCACGTGAAGAAGAACAAGAAGGACGTGGTTACCCGTCGTTCCCTTCTCCGCCTGGTCAGTAAGCGTCGTCAGCTTCTGAACTACCTTCAGAAGGTGGACATCGAGAGATACAGGGCGCTTATCAAGGAGCTGGGTCTCCGTCGATAAGTTCCGGAATAGGAAAATGCGGGGGCAGAGATCTATGCAAGGCAGGGTCTCTCCCCCTTTTTCGATGAAAAGAGATTCCTTCGCTCCGCTCGGAATGACAGGAAGCAAGGATCGACGATAGAAGACGTAAAGACGTAACAGAAGTAAAACAAATGAACATCATCAACAAGAAGATCGAATTGCCCGACGGTCGGGTAATCGAGATCGAGACCGGCAAACTGGCCAAGCAGGCCGCCGGTTCCGCGGTGGTGAAGATGGGAGGCACGATGCTGCTCGCCACCGTCACCTGCGCGAAGGAAGTCAAGGAGGGAACCGACTTCATGCCCCTCACCGTAGATTATCGTGAAAAGTATTATTCTGCCGGCCGTTTCCCCGGCGGTTTCCTCAAGCGCGAGAGCCGTCCCTCCGATTACGAGGTGCTCATCGCCCGCCTGGTGGACCGTCCGATCCGTCCGCTTTGGCCGGATGACTTCCATCTCGAGGTCTTCGTGAACATCATGCTCATCTCCGCGGAGAAGGACATCCAGCCCGACGCCCTCGCCGGCCTGGCCGCCTCCGCCGCCCTCGCCACCTCCGACCTGCCCTTCGGCGGTCCGGTTTCCGAGGTCCGCGTCGCCCGCATCGACGGAAAGTTCGTGATCAATCCCGGCTTCGCCGACGGTGCCCGCGCCGACCTGGACCTGATGGTCGCCGCCACCGAGGAGAACATCATGATGGTCGAAGGCGAGATGAACGAGGT
>CAMVGM010000015.1 GCA_947167015.1 uncultured Bacteroidales bacterium | reverse complement strand
CGTCGTCCATCTTGGAGCCGGTCTCGGTCAGCGCCGTGGCCAGGATGGTCAGCGAGCCGCCGCCTTCGATGTTGCGCGCGGCGCCGAAGAAACGCTTCGGCTTCTGGAGCGCGTTGGCGTCCACGCCGCCGGTGAGCACCTTGCCGGATGCCGGCTGGACGGTGTTGTAGGCGCGGGCGAGGCGGGTGATGGAGTCGAGCAGGATCACGACGTCGTGGCCGCATTCGACCAGGCGGCGCGCTTTTTCGATCACCATGTTCGCCACTTTCACGTGCTTCTCGGCCGGCTCGTCGAAGGTGGAAGCGACCACCTCCGCCTGCACGGAACGCTGCATGTCGGTGACCTCTTCGGGACGCTCGTCCACCAGCAGCACGATTTCGTACACCTCGGGATGATTGTCCGCGATGGCGTTCGCGATGCTCTTGAGCAGCAAGGTCTTACCGGCCTTCGGCGGGGAAACGATCAGCATGCGCTGACCCTTGCCGATCGGGGCGAACATATCCACGATACGGCAGCTGACATCCTTGTTGTGACCGTTCCCGGTCAGGTTGAACTTCTCATCCGGGAAGAGGGGAGTGAGGAAGTCGAAGGGCACGCGGTCGCGGATGAACTCGGTGCTCCGGCCGTTGACGGAAAGGATCTTGACTAGCGGGAAATACTTGTCGCCTTCGCGCGGGGGGCGGATCTCGCCGGTCACGGTGTCGCCGCTCTTGAGGGCGTTGAACTTGATCTGCTGCTGGGAGATATAGATATCGTCCGGGGAATTCAGGTAGTTGTAGTCGGAGGAGCGCAGGAAGCCGTAGCCGTCGGGCATGATTTCCAGGACGCCGGTCGCGACCACCGTACCTTCGAATTCGGGTACGCGCGGACGCTGGTTCTGCTGATTGTTCTGCTGGTTCTGGAAGCGCTGACGCTGCTGGTTCTGCTGCTGACCCTGATTCTGTTGGTTCTGGTTCTGCTGATTCTGCTGGCGAGGCTGCTCCGGACGGTCCTGCTTGGGCTGCTGCTTCGGGGCGCTTTCCCGGGGCTGCTCGGCGGGCGCATTGTCTGCGGGTTTCTCCGGAGCGGCGGGCGCCGGCTGGGCAGGGGCTTCCTCGGCGCTTGCGGCCTTCGGCTTGCGGCCCCGTTTCTTCGGCGCATCGGCGGCAGGAGCCGCCTCCGCAGGCGCAGACTCGGGCTTCTGCTCGGGCGCAGCCGCCTTCTTGGCGCTTTTCTGTTTCGCTTTCTGCTCCTTGGCTGGCTCTGCGGCCGGAGCGGCCGCCTCAGCGGGTTTCTCCGCTTTTTCGGCAGGCTTCTCCGCCGCCTTGTCCTTGGGCGGACGGCCGCGGCGCGTCTTCGGTTTTTCAGGCGCGTCCTTGACTTTCACGGACTCGGCATTCGCCTCTTCGTCCAGGATCTTATAGGCGAGGTTTTCGTCGTCCAGTTTCTTGATACCCTTGATTTTAAGTTCTTCTGCGATGGTCTCGAGCTGCTCTCTGTTCATGGCATTCAGCTCGAACAACTTGTGTGTCATATGGAAAATATAAGGTTCCGGCGAGCGCCGGAAGGTTTCGATATGCAAATATAGGTATAATTTATTAATTATCCCAATAGCTGTCGCTCTTCTTGAAGCGCAGCAGGTCGGCGAGGGCGGAGGCATTCGCCGCGATGCGGAAGCTGTAGGACTTCCAGTTGCCGGTCGGAATCCACGATACCGCGATGTTGAAACAGTGCAGGTCGTAGGTGGCGCTGATGCTGGTCGTGGACAGGCGCCCGGCCACGAAGTCGTAGCCAGAGCTCATGTTGATGGACATCTTCGGCGTCAGCTTGATGTTCCCGGAGGCGCTCAGGGTGGCGGTGATGCGGTCCTTGTGGGCCAGTTTGGCCACTTCCTTATCATACGTGTACCCGCGCGAAAGGCTGAAACTGGCGCTCAGGTTCAAGGACCAGGGAACATTCGGATTCGTGTAGTACAGCCAGCCGTCCGGAATGTATTCTCCCGTTACCGGATGGTAGTAGATGCGCTGGTAATAGGAGGTGGCGGAACTGCCCCGTCCGTTCGCCCCGGTGCCGTCATAGCCGTTCATCTTGCCGTCTCCGGACAGGGAATAGGAGGCGGAAGCGGAGAAATTGGTCAGCCGGGCAAGGCCCTGGCCGGCCAGGACGGCGAAGCGGTTGTAGCGCGTCCCGCGGTCGCTGATGGCATAGGGGTCGAAGCCAGCGCTGGCGCTGATGCTGACCTTGCCGAACAGGGAGGTGGACATGCTCATCGAGATGTTGCCCATCTTCAGCGAGTCCGCCAGGAAATTGTAGTTGGTGTTGATGCTCAGCTGGTCGATCAGCTTGACCTTCTTGGTGCCGGTACCCGTGGTGTCGGCGAAATCGCGCACCTTGGCCTCCAGGTTATTGCCGATGGACAGGGAGGCGGTGGCGGAGCGTCCGCGGCCCGGCGCGCTGTAGATCTGCCCCGAATAGACATTGTACTGGTAAACCTTGTCTTCGCCGGAGGCGTCACGGTACTCGAGGGTGCGGTAGCCGTTGGCGTAGGTGCCTTTTTCCGGACTCAGCGACATCGAAAGAGAAGGGGAGATCACGTGCCGGATCGCCTGGATCCGGTGGTGCCGGCCGAAGTTGAAGGTGCCGTAGATGCGCGTGCTCATCGAGGCGCTCAGCGCATAGTTCTGCGTGATGCCGAAGGTGTTGAACTGCGAACTGGGCTGCGCCTCCACCTGGTCCGTCTCCGGGTTGTAGGCGTACTCCGTCTTCCGGAAGAACCAGTTCTGGGCATAGCTGACCGAAGGCGCGAAGCTGATGTACTTGAAAATCTGGAAGTTCGGCAGGCCGATGCTGAAATTGTGGGCCATGCCGTTCTGGAAGCGGTCGAGGAAGCCCGGCTTGCCGAAGTCCGACGCCTTGAAGTTGATCTTGTTCTGCAGGGTGGTGTTGTAGCCGAACGAGATCCGCTCGTAGAACTTCTCCTTGCCGACGCGGTTCTTCTTCTTGAACGGATAGATCGTGCTCATCGAGAAGGTGATGTTCGGCAGGGTGAAGGTGTAGGACGAGTCGCGCGAGTTCTGGCTGTGCAGGGCATTGATGCTCAGGTTGAACTTGCCGTTCCAGTTGTGGGACCAGGACACGGAGGAAGACACCTGGTTCTGCAGCGCCTCGTTGACGTTGCGTGCATTGTAGCGGCTGTTGGCGGGCGTCTGGAAGTTGACGGAAGCAGAGAAGTTGGTCCCGGGGTGCGCCTTGGAATCCTGCGTATGCGTCCACCGGATGCCGAAGTTCCGGGTCTGGAAGAAGTCGGGCATCCCGCGCTCGCCGGTCTGGTCGTTGGAATAGTTCACCGACAGGTTGCCGTTGAACTTGTAGTTCACCCGGTAACGCGAGTTGACGTCCACCGCCCAGGAGCCGAGGGTGTAATAGTCGCCGGTAACGGACAGGTCGAAATGGTCCCCGAACACGAAGTACATGCCCAGGTCGCGCATATAGAAGCCGCGGGCCTCTTCCTCGCCGAAGGAGGGCGTCAGCAGGCCGGTGGCGCGCTGCGGGCGTTTCGGGATGAAACCGAAGGGGATGCCGATGAAGGGAAGGTGCACGTCCTCGATCACGAGGTGGGCGGGGCCGAAGACGGTCGTCTTGGTCTCACTGATCACCTTGCCCACGCTCATGTCCACGTAGTAGTGGGGATGGTCGTCGTCGCAGACCGTGTAGCGGCCGTGGGAGAGGTTGATCGAGTGGTCGTCCATCATCTTGATGTCGCGTCCGTGCAGGATGCCCTCGTCGTCCGTGGTGACCATGTTGGTGATGCGCGCTTTGCGGGTGTTGAAGTTGTAGCGCACCTTGTCCATGTTGTAGGTCTGCGCCCCCTGCGTCATCACCGGACGCCCGTTCCAGACGCCTTCCAGGCTGTCATAGACGCCGTGGGCATAAACGGTGCCGCTGTTCAGGTCGTATTCCATGTAGGCCGCCGTGAGTTCCATGTCCTGGTACTTCACGCTGACGTCGCCATAATAGTAGATGATGCGGCGGCCGTTGGAGAAGTCGCTGATGATCGAGTCGGCCGCATTGGAGAAGGCCGGCTGCTCGAGGGAACTCTTGCCCAGCATTTCGAGGGAATCGATCCGGTGCAGCGAGTCCAGCCGGTGCAGGGAATCCCTTCGGGCGAGGGTGGCGGAATCCGGCTGCGTGACCTGCTTTTCGACGCGGGCGCCGTAAATGGTACCATTCCCGCGGCGGTTGCGCCGCAGCTGGGCGGCGGCTTCCGGCGCGGCGAACGTCAGCAGCAGGAGTGCGCAGGCACAAATTATGCAGATACTCTTCCTCAAAAGGGATTTTTTCCTATATTTGCATTAATCTACAAAAATACGACTATTTTTTGAAACGTACAATCTGCCTCTTCCTTGCCTCGCTCCTTTGCCTGGCCCCTGCCGCCGCCGACGGCCTGCGGCTCTCCACCGTGGTGATCGACGCCGGGCACGGTGGCAAGGATTCCGGTGCCGTCAGCAAGGACGGGAAGTCCTACGAGAAGACTTTTGTGCTCGACATCGCCAAGACCCTCCGGGACAAGATCCGTGCCGCATATCCGGACGTGAACGTCATCCTGACGCGGTCCACGGATACGTACGTGACGCTGGGCGGCCGGGCGGACATCGCCAACAAGGCCAATGCGAACCTGTTCATCTCCATCCATATCAACAGCATCGACAAGACCTCTCCCAACGGATACTCCGTGCACGTGCTCGGCCAGTCCCACAAAAAGGGTACGGACCTGTACGCCAACAACATGGATATCGTCCGGCGGGAGAATTCCGTCATCCTGCTGGAGGACGACTACTCGACGACCTACGGCGATTTCGACCCCAACGACCCCGAGTCGTACATCTTCATGAACCTGATGCAGAACGCCAACCTGGAGCAGAGCGTCCGTTTCGCCGAACTGGTGGAGAAACATCTCAAGGGCGGCCCGATCAAGAATGACCGCGGCGTGTCCCAGGATCCTTTCCTGGTGCTATGGCGGACGGCGATGCCCGCCGTGCTCCTGGAACTGGGCTTCATCTCCAATGCGACGGACCTGGCGGCCCTGCGCAAGCAGACCGACCGGGACAAGCTGGCGGAACGCGTTTTCCAGGCTTTCAAGGAGTATAAGACGATTTACGAGGGCGGCGCCTCCCAGGCGGCGGCCGTTCAGCAGAAAGATCCGGCATCCTCCGTGCCGAAGACCGAAACCGCACCGGCCAAATCCGCCCCGGAGGGCGATACGATGTACGCCGTGCAGATTTTCGCGGTCCGCAAATCCATGGATCCGAAGTCCCCGGAATTCATGGGTTACACGCCGCGCGTCATCAAGAGCGGAACGCTCAACAAATACTTCATCGCGACCGGCCGGAGCGCCGCGGAAGTCCGCAAGAAACTGCCTGCGATCCGCAAGAAATATCCTGACGCCTTCGTCGTGAAAATTGTCGGTGAAACGGTCACCCGGGTCGATTGACGCAAAGCACGAATTGCGGTTTTTAGCCACCAGAATCGGTTGCAATACCTATAAACGTTTATTTCGTAATTTGGAATATTTCCAAATACATAATATGCGGAATTATACGCAACTTGCCGAATTGGCGCCTTTGTAAACTATTGATTATTAACTAATTGAAAACGGGGTGCACAGCACCTCATTTAGCAAGAAGTAAAGCTAAAAAAAGTTAAAAATCAATATATCGAAAAAAAAATTTTCAACTTTTTTTCATCCATTTTTGCATTGCGATCCGGCGAATCCCGCCTGATCGTTTTTGTCCCTATAAGCATGGACTCGCAAGAGAGACATATCGAAATTTGGAATAACTGTCTGCAGATTATCGAGCAGATCGTGGAACCACAGCAATTCAAGACGTGGTTCCGCCCGATCCGTGCCGTCTCCTTCGAAGACTCCAGGCTGACTGTCGAGGTGCCGTCCCCCTTCTTCCAGGAATATCTGGAATCCGCTTTCCTGGACGTGCTCCGCCTGACGCTCCGCCGCGTGATCGGCGAAGACGCGCGCCTGTCCTATAAGGTCACGCCCGTGCGCAACCAGCCCGCGATGCGCGTGTCCGGCCAGTCCGCCGCGATGCCGGTGAACCCGGAAGTGACGGTCAACCCGACGCCCGCATCCAGCCCCAGCCCCTTCGTCTATCCCGGCCTGCACAAGATCCAGATCGATCCCCGGCTCAACCCGGTGTACTGTTTCGCGAACCTGGTCGAGGGCGAATGCAACAAGATGGGCATCACGGTAGGGGAGAACATCGCCCGTTCCCCCGGCCGGACGCCGTTCAACCCGCTCTTCATCTTCGGCGGTCCCGGCCTGGGCAAGACGCACCTCGCGCAGGCCATCGGCATCGCTATCAAGGAACGCTATCCCGAGAAGGTGGTGCTCTACGTGACGGGTTACGAATTCAAGACGACCTACATGCATACGGTGTCCGTGCTGAACAAGCTGACGGACTTCCTGGCCTACTACATGAAGCTGGACGTGCTGATCATGGACGACATCCAGTACCTGATGGGCCCCGGCTGCCAGAACGCCTTCTTCAACATCTTCAACTATCTGCACCAGAGCGGCAAGCAGTTGATTTTCACCTCCGACCGCGCACCCGCAGACCTGGAGAATTTCGAAGAGCGCCTGCTTTCCCGCTTCAAGTGGGGCGTTCCGGTGCAGTTGCTCGCCCCGGACCATGCCACCCGTCTGAACATGCTCCGCTCGCGTGCCGAGCGCGAGGGCGTGGACGTTCCCGAGCCGGTACTCGATTTCCTGGCCACCCGCGTCCGCTCGAGTTTCCGCGAACTGGAAGGCGCCCTGATCTCCCTGATCGCGCACGCTTCCGTCGAACGGGACAAGCCGATGCTGGAGCTGGCCGCTTCCATCACGGAGAACCTGGTGGGCGAGGAAAAGACGGAGATCGACATCAACCGCGTCCAGCAATCCGTCTGTGAATACTTCAACATCAGCCGCGAGGACCTGTTGTCCAAGTCCCGCAAGCGTCAGATCGTCCAGGCGCGCCAGATCGCGATGTACCTCAGCCGCAACCTCCTCTCCAACTGCTCGCTGGCGACGATCGGGCAGGAGATCGGCGGCAAGGACCACGCGACGGTCCTGCACGCCTGCTCCACCGTTTCCGACCTGATGTCCACCGACAAGGTGTTCCGCAAGTATGTCACCGACATCGAGGCGCAACTGGTCTCTCCCTCCCGCTAAACCGCTTAACCACAATACAATATGCTACAGATTGCCCCTTCCATCCTGGCGGCGGACTTCCTTCGTTTGGAGAAGGACATCCAGCTCGTGAACCGCTGCGGGGACGTCATCCACCTCGACGTGATGGACGGCACGCTCGTCCCCAACATTTCTTTCGGCTTTTCCGTCATCGACCACGTGGCGCGCATCGCCACCGCGCCGATGGACGCCCACCTGATGGTGGTGCATCCCGAGCGCTGGTTCGAAAAGATCGCCAAGGACGGGGTGCAGATGTGCTCTTTCCACTATGAGGCGGCCCGGCGCAACACCTCCCGTTTCATCGCCCGGCTGCACGAACTGGGCCTGAAGGCCGGGGTGGCCATCAACCCGGACGTCCCGGTGGAGAAACTCTTCCCGTACATCGGCAAGGCGGACTATTTCCTGGTGATGTCGGTGTTCGCCGGATTCGGCGGGCAGAAGTTCATTTACGAATCCCTCGACCGCGTCGCGAAACTGCGCGCCGAGATCGGGAAGCGGGGCGCCAAGGCGATCATCGAGATTGACGGCGGCATCAACCTGGGCAACGCGCGCGCCGTCGAGGAGGCGGGCGTGGACCTGGCCGTGGCGGGCAGTTCCGTTTTTGGCGCAGAAGACCCTGCAGCCGCTATTTCGGCTCTTCGCGGAGCCTGAACATATATTTTCCGAATTCTTCTTGCAATGACGTTCTGCCGTCGGCGTCGGCCAGCTGGCCGAACCGGCGGCGGAGTCTGTCCTGCAGCGACAGGAGCTCCTTTTCGGGCTCATAAGCGAGTCCCGTCAGTTCGCGCAGCGAGACGGGGTTGGGAAGTTCTTCGGGCCAGTCCGTTTCATTCAGGTTGAGTCCGATGCCGACGATGCCGGCGAGGACGGAGTTGCCTTCCAGGATGTTCTCGATCAGGATGCCGCAGATCTTCCGGTCCCCGACCCAGATGTCGTTGGGCCACTTGATGCGGGCTTCCACCCCGTGGCCGAGCAGGTAGTCCCGGAGGGCGAGGGTGGTCACCTGCGTGATGAGCAGGGCGTTGGAAGCCGCCAGGCTGAAAGGGCCATCGAAACGGTACAGGATGCTGAACGTGAGGTTCTGTCCGGGGGTGGAATGCCAGCGGTGATCGCCTTGCCCGCGCCCGGCCGTCTGGCCTCTGGCGGCGACGATTGACAGATTGTCACAGCCTGCCATCCGCTTCCTGAGCTCGCTGTTGGTCGAATCTGCGCTTTCCAGCCACAATATGCTGCCACCCCGGTCCGTTGGTTCCATTTTTGTTATTATCTTTGTCCAACAAAAATACGCAAGATGCCTCAAAAACCCAACAATAAAGATCCCCGGAAACCCAAGATCATCCGGATCAACCTTTCCTGGCTCTATATCATCCTCTTGCTCGCCATCGGCTATATGCTCTTCTCCCAGGGCGGTCCCGCCCCGCAGAAAATCGAGTGGGCGCAGGCCCGGCAGATGATGCTGGACGGCGACGTCAAGGAAATCCATTTCGTCCGCAACGACTACAAGGGATCGATCACGGTCCAGCCAGACAAACTCGGCAAATACGCCGGCGAATTCACGGGCGGCAAGGTCCCGACCCGTTCCCCGCATTTCTTCTTCCTGACTTCCACCAAGTTCGATCCCGAGCACGAGTTCGCGGCCGTCAACGAGCAGCTGCCCGCCGACGCGCAGGTCAAGATCGTGATGGAGAACGACGCCCGCGTCTGGGCGAACATCCTCGAGTGGATCATCCCGCTCGTGCTGCTCTTCGTGCTCTGGGGCTGGATGTTCCGCGGCATGGGCCGCCAGATGGGCGGCGGGGGAGCAGGCGGCGCCGGCGGCATGAACCCCTTCAACGTGGGCAAATCCACCGGGAAACTGGCCGACAAGGACAAGGTCAACGTCACTTTCAAGGACGTCGCCGGCCTGTACGGCGCCAAGGAAGAAGTGATGGAGATTGTAGATTTCCTCAAGAATCCCCGGAAATATACCGCCCTCGGCGGCAAGATCCCGAAAGGCGCCCTGCTGGTCGGCCCTCCGGGCACCGGCAAGACCCTGCTCGCCAAGGCCGTGGCCGGTGAAGCGGACGTGCCCTTCTTCAGCATCAGCGGTTCGGACTTCGTAGAGATGTTCGTGGGCGTGGGCGCCAGCCGCGTGCGCGACCTTTTCGCACAGGCCAAGGAAAAGGCCCCGTGCATCGTCTTCATCGACGAAATCGACGCCGTGGGCCGCGCCCGTGGCAAGAACGTCGGCTTCTCCTCCAACGACGAGCGCGAGAACACGCTGAACCAGCTCCTCACCGAGATGGACGGCTTCGGCAGCAACAGCGGCGTGATCGTGCTGGCTGCGACGAACCGTGCCGACATCCTCGACAAAGCCCTGATGCGCGCCGGCCGTTTCGACCGCCAGATCCACGTGACGCTTCCGGACCTGAACGAGCGCAAGGAGATCTTCCAGGTGCACATCAAGAACCTCAAGCTCGCCAAGGACTTCGACGTCGAGCTGATCGCGAAGAACACGCCGGGCTTCTCCGGCGCCGACATCGCGAACGTCTGCAACGAGGCGGCGCTGACGGCCGCCCGCAAGGGCAAGAACGACATAGACAACAAGGACTTCTCCGATGCGGTGGACCGTGTGGTCGGCGGCATCGAGCGCAAGAAGACCATCATGTCCCCGCAGGAGAAGCGCCTGACGGCCTTCCACGAGGCGGGACACGCCGTGGCGGGTTGGCTCCTGCCGGGATGCGACCCCGTCCTCAAAGTATCTATCATCCCGCGCGGACAGGCCCTCGGCATCACCTGGAGCCTGCCGGACGAGAAGGTGATGATGTCCCGCTCCGACCTGATGGACGAGATGTGCTGCCTGGTGGGCGGCCGCGTCGCGGAGGAACTCGTCAACGACGGCGTTCCCTGCACGGGCGCGCTGAGCGACTTCGAGCGGATGACCAAGATCGCCTACGCGATGGTCACCTATTACGGAATGAGCGAGAAGGTCGGCAACCTGTCCTTCTACGATCCCGCCGGCGCCGGTTACGAACTGACCAAGCCGTACAGCGAGAAGACCGCGGAACTGATCGATTCCGAGGCGAAGGCCCTCATCGACGAGGTGACTTCCCGCACGCGCAAGATCCTGACGGAACACTGGGACGGCCTGACCAAACTGGCCGAGATGCTGATCGACAAGGAGGTCATCATGTCCGACGACATCGAAGCGATCTTCGGGCCGAAGGCCGGCAAGCACGGTGAAGAGCGTCTCCGCAAGGAAGAAGCGGAACCTGAAACTGAAACGGAAGCCCATGAGAATGAGTAACTTCTGGGTAAGGACGCTGGTCGGAATCGTCTTCCTGGCGGTGATGATTTTCGGTCTGATCTGGGATCGGGGAATCTTCGGCTGCCTATTCGTGACCATCCTCTGCCAGGCCCTGCACGAGTTCTACACCATGGCGCTCGGAAGGCGTTTCCGGCTCCAGCAGGTCCTGGGCCAGCTGACCGGCGGCATGGCCTTCCTCTTCGTTGCGTTCCACTGTTTCTACGGATTTGAGCTGCATTGGCTCGCCCTCGCCCTGATTCCACTGCTGCTGATTCCGGCCAGCTGCCTGCTGCTGCCTTCTTACGAAGATTTCAACGACCTGTCCTATATCTATACGGGCCTGCTGTACATCGCCCTCCCGATCAGTTTATCTCCGTTCCTGATGATGGACGGAGAGGTGTTCGACGGGTGGATGATGCTCTCCTTCTTCATCCTGATCTGGACGTCCGACGTCGGCGCCTACTGCATCGGAACGGCCTTCGGACAGCGGGAAGGGGCGCGCCGCCTTGCCCCTGCCATCTCGCCGAAGAAGTCCTGGTGGGGCTTCTGGGGCGGACTGGTATTCTGCGTGGGGGCGGCCGTCGGCCTGCATTACCTGACCTGGCTGCCTTTCCCGTTGTTGCACTGCATCGTGCTGGGCGTTATCGTGGGTGTGTTCGGCGTTATCGGCGACCTATTCGAGTCGATGTGGAAACGCCGTTTCGGCGTCAAGGATTCCGGCAAGTGCATTCCCGGTCACGGGGGCATGCTGGACCGTTTTGACAGCAGCCTGGTGGCCATTCCGATGGCCTGTGTCTACCTTTCCTTGTTCGGCTTGCTATGAGGATCGACCGTAACTCCCGGGGAACGTTGGCGCTGGTCTATCTGCTGAGCATTGCGGCCGGCTGCGCCCTGCTGCTGTTCGTGCACATCCCCTGGATCGTCTGGCCCCTGATTGCGCTGCTGCTGTGGTTCTGCGCCTGGCAGACGGCGTTTTTCCGCGTTCCGGAGCGCACGTACGGCGGTTCGACGGACAGCGTCACCTCCGTCGCGGACGGCACCGTCGTCATCGCGGAGAAGGTGTTCGAGGACGAATACCTGAAGCGGGAATGCATCCAGCTGTCGGTATACATGAACTTCTTCGACGTCCACGCCAACTTCTGGCCGGCGGACGGCGAGATCACCTATTACCACTATTATCCCGGGGAGCACTTCCTCGCATTTGCCCCGAAGGCATCTGCCGAAAATGAGCATTCCTGCATCGGCATGCGCCTGCCGGGCGGCCAGGAAATCCTCTTCAAGCAGCTGGCCGGCGTGTTTGCGCGCCGCATCGTCTGCTATGCCAAGGTGGGCCTGCCGGTCAAGGGCGGGGAGCAGTGCGGCATCATCAAGTTCGGCTCGCGCATCGATCTCTTCCTGCCGACGGATGCGAAACTGAAGGTGAAGGTAGGGGACAGCGTACGTGCCTGCGAGACCGTGCTCGCAGAACTGTAACCCTTTTATTCAGAGAGAATTTCATCCAGGTCGCGGCGCAGTTGCGCGGCGTCCCGGAAAACGAGTCCGCGTATGCCGACGGCTTCGGCGCCGGCCGCATTCCTCGGGCTGTCATCGATGAATACGCAGGTTTCCGCTTGGAGAGCATAGCGGTCCAGCAGGATGCGGTAGAGTTCCGGGCCGGGCTTCGCCGTCCGCTCCTCGCCGGAAACCACGATCCCGTCCAGCAGGTCGAAGACCGGGTAGCGGTGCCGCACGAGCGGGAAGGTCTCCCGCGACCAGTTGGTCAGGCCCCAGACGCCATAGCCGCGCGCCTTGTAGTCGCTCACCAGTTCCTCCATCCCGGGAATCTGCCCGCCCATCATCTCGATCCAGCGGTCGTAGTACATCCGGATTTCTTTTTCCCACTGGGGGTAGAGGGCGATGCGCTCTTCGGTGATCTCCTGCAGGCTGCGACCGGCGTCCGCCTGGGTGTTCCAGGTGTAAGGGCAGATCTCCGTCAGGAACCACTCCGCCTTGGACGCGTCTCCAAAATAGGGAACATAAAGATAATGCGGGTCCCAGTCGACCAGGACCGAACCGAAGTCAAAAATGAGATTCCGGATCACTGATTGGAGTTGCGGGTGGTGATCAGGATGACTCCGTTGGCGCCCCGGGAGCCGTACAAGGCGGTGGAGGACGCATCTTTGAGCACGTCGATGCTCTTGACTTCGTCCGGGCTGATGCCGCTGATGTCATCCGTCACCATCCCGTCTACCAGGATGAGCGGCTCGTTGCTGCCATTGATGGAGCGCTCGCCGCGGATGCGGATGCTCGTGCCGTTCACGTCCACGCCCGCCACGCGTCCGCGCAGGTATTCATAGATGTCGGTGTAGCCGCTGCCACGTTCGACCTTGACGGTGCCGGTGGAAGAGGTGGAGTCCCTTTTGCGGATCTTTTGGTAACCCAGGTTGACTTCCTGGTCGCCGGGATCGGTCCCGTCGGGCGTGTATAGTTTGGATGTGCCGCAGGAGCAGGCGAGTGCAGCCAGGAGCAGAAGCGATGCGATCTTTTTCATTTCCGGATGATTTTTGGATGCTCAAAATTACGCAAAACTTATCAGAAAACAAATCTCCCGCGCTTTTGGGCGGACAGATTTGCAAGTCCGTGAAAAAGTTGTATATTTGCAGTCCCGACGGTGCGTTGGCCGAGTGGCTAGGCGCAGGTCTGCAAAACCTGTCACAGTGGTTCGATTCCGCTACGCACCTCTCCAAAATGCCTCAGACGTATGTCCGGGGCATTTTTATATATTCCCCAGGAACACCGTCTTGATGCCGGCGGAAAGGGCGCATTCCCTGGCCTGCAGGAGCGTCGCCTTCGGAGTCGGTCCCGGCTCCGTCATCCTGTAGCGGGGGAAGTAGCGGCTGAAATGCAGCGGGACGTCTTCCAGGCCGTTTTCCGTCATCCAGCGGCAAAGGGCGCCCACCTGGCTCTCCGAATCGTTCAGCCCGGTAACGAGAAGATTGGTAATCTCCAGATGGATTCCCGCTTCCTTCATGGCAAGGATGTTCGCGAGGACCGGAGCCAGGGACGCGCCGCAGTATTTGCGGTAGAAAGAATCGTCCATCGCCTTGATGTCGATGTTCGCCGCATCGAGGCAGGGGAGCAGCTCCCGCAGCGGCTCTTTCTCCACGAAACCGGCTGAAACCAGGATGTTTTTCAACCCCTTGCGATGCGACAGTTCCGCGATGTCATACATATACCCCCACCAGGTGAACGGCTCGGTATAGGTGAAGGCGATCGAGGGCAGTCCGCGCTGCAGGCACAGGTTCACGATCTCTTCCGGAGCCAGGGCGTAGGCGCCGGCCTCCTCCGGGGCGACCTGGGAGATGTCGCTGTTCTGGCACCACCGGCACGAGAGGTTGCACCCCGTACAACTCAGTGACAGACAGTAAGTTCCCGGCAAAAACCGGTTCAGGGGTTTCTTCTCGACGGGATCCACGGCCAGGGCACAGGGGCGCCCGTAGGATAGCGCGTACAATTTGCCGTTCCGGCATTCGCGGCTGCGGCAGATGCCCCGTCCGCCTTCCGGGATCCGGCAACGATGCGGGCAGAGCAGGCACTGCACGCCATCCCCGAGGGCCGTATAGAACCGGGCTTCCGTCATAACTCCGATTCGTTCACGATCTCGGTCTGGTAAATGTAGAGTTCGGCATCCTTCCAGCCGTCCCAGCCGATGCCGGCCTTGTCCCGGGCGCAATGGCCGAGGAACTCTTCTACCGTCCACCCGGTCTCGTCCGCGACCTGCGGAAGGAAAGTTCCGTGGCGGGTCCCCTTGATCATGTAGATTCCGTCCCGGCCCAGTTTGAACTCCTCGATGGAGGAAATCTTCTTCAGCGGGGAGAGCACGGAGACTTCGATGTCCACCTCCGGGGCTTCCTTCTTGGAAAGGGCGGGGAAGCGCGGGTCGGAGAAGGCGGCGCTCCGGGCCATTTCCCGGATGGTCGCCTGCAGGCTCGAGGAAGAGGTGAAACGGCCGATGCAGCCCCGCAGGCGGCCGCCGGTCCGGAGCGTCACGAAAGCACCGAATCCGCTCTCCTTCAAGATGCCGACCGGGGTGTCGTCGCCGTCGAAAGGAAGGCCGAGGGATGAGTGGATCGCCGCCCTCGCGGTGGCGATCATGGCTCGCTTCTCCGCTTCCGAGAAATGGAAAAGATGGTCCCGCGTGAAGACGATGGCGTTGTAACCCACGACCCGGTCCTTCTCGCCATACGGGGAATCGCCCGAGTTGCGGTACAGCACGTGCTCCGCCGCGAAGCGGCCCCGTCCCTGTGCATCCATCAGCGACAGGAGCACCGCGATGGCATTGGACCCGCAGGCGGCCGTGTCCTGCCCGGGATAGTCCATCTTGTCAATTTGCGTGAGCGCCTTCAGGAAGGCTTCCAGTCCGCCGGAAGTGATTGTTTCCGCCAGGAGCAGGTCGGAGGCCTTCGCGTCCTCGTACGAAGGGTAGTGCGAAAAATCCGAGCTGATGACGAAGAGATTGTCCTCGTTGAAATACGGCGCCAGCACCTCTGCAATCTGTTGAAGGACGGAGAGACGCTGCGTTCCGATCACGATCGGTACGACGGGCGGAACTTCCCCGAAGACCAGCTGCAGGAAAGGCAGTTGGACTTCCAGGCAATGCTCCCGGTCGTGCGCGTCGCTCCGGCAGGTGAAGACGCCGGCTCCCGCCCGGATGAGTTCTTCGCCCAATGCCACGTCGACCGGAACCCGGCCCAGGGGCGTTCCGGCGGCCTGGAATCGGGTGTTCACGCTGGCTCCGGCAAATCCCACCCGGTGACTCGGGCCCAGGAGGAAGATCCGCTTGTAGCCGTGCCCTCGGGGGATGCGGTTGAAGGCCGCCGCCGCAACTTCGCCGCTGAACACATAGCCGGCGTGGGGTACGATGAGCGCCTGCGGGGCATCGCCCTCGCCGGCCGTATGCAGCCAAGCGCCGAGCATCGTGCGGAGTTCTTTCTCGGAAGAAGGGTAGAAGCTGCCGGCGACCGCCGGTTTCCTGACATTGTTAATTTCGCTCTGAGGGGACATGGCATGCGTATTTTGAGGAACAGAAAACGCGAAGAGCAGCATCGCGATACCGATATGGAAGATGCGGGACATCGGAATCTGGACAAGTCAACTCTCAAAGTTAAGAAATTGGTATTATTTTTGAAAGAGTTGCCCGTACCGGAGCTTCTAATTTCAAAAAATTATGAAGAAAATTTTTGTTATGGCGGTGATCGGCCTGATGGCCGCAGCTGCGAATCTGAACGCCCAGCCCCCTCAGGGAGCCGGTATGCCTCAGATGCCCCCCGTGCTCAATCCCGAGGAGAAGACGGCCCAGATGGCCGAGAAGTACAAGCTCACGGACGAGCAGAAGCAGGCTGTCCTGGAACTGAACCAGAAATATGACGGCAAGCTGGAGATGAAGATGCCCGAGCAGGGCGAGATGAAGGATTTCCGCAAGATGACCGATGCCGAGCGGGAAGAGTTCATGAAGGAAATGCAGTCCCGGATGGCCGAGATGCAGGAGACCCAGGCCCAGCTGGAAGAGAACCAGAAGGCCTATGAGGATGAACTCAAGGGAATCCTGGACAAGAAGCAGTTCCGGAAATACCGTTCCGACGTCCTTCGTGCGCAGGCCGAGCGTGAGCAGGCCATGCAGCGTGGTTTCGGTGGCGGCTTCCCCGGCGGAGGATTCCCGGGTGGTGGAATGCCCGGTGGCGGCTTCCCTGGCGGTGGATTCCCGGGAGGCGGTTTCCCCGGCGGCTTCTGATCAGAACAGACTTGAAAGTTCCCCGGCCCTGTGCCGGGGATTTTTATGGAAATATGCCGGCTACGGACGGAACAGGACGGACTTGGCGAAATCGAGCATCCCGGGCTGGAAACCGTACGTGACTCCCAGGTAAATCATATGCAGGGCGGCATAGGGGAGGACCTGCTGCACGAAGGATTCCTTTTCCGCCGGCGAGCAGGCGCCAGCATATTCTTCGGCAAAGAAATCCCAGATCTGACGCAGATCGGACAGTCCCAGGTGGAAAAGCTGCCTGGCCTGTTCCTCTTGGATGAGCCTCGTCAGGAAATACCACATCGCCACGTCCAGCAGGGGATGCCCGTAGCCGAAATCTCCCAGGTCGATCCAGAGGTCCTCGCCCTCGGGAGTCATGATGACGTTGCTCATCTGCAAGTCCCCGTGCAGGCAGGTCGTTGCCGCCGGGATGGCGTCCACGAAGCGCAGGACGGCCTCTTTCTCCGCCTCCGACAGCCCTTCACAGCGCAGGACTGCCTGCCGGTGCGCGAGCGCGCGGTCGTTGAACAGGGCCGTATCGCAAGGCGTCGCGTGCAGTTGGCGGCACATCCGGGCGAAGCGGCGGCTGATCTCCTCCAGCCGCTGCGGTTCTTCCGCGATGATGCGGGAGAAAGAGCGTTTCCCAGCGATCCGCTCAAAATCCAGCGCCGTCCGGTCGCCATCCGAATAGATGGTTCCGACGAGCGGCGTGGGCAGTCCGAAGCGCAGGACGGCCCGGGCGACCGCCTTTTCCTGGGCGACCATTTCCGGGGACACGTTCGGGCCGTAGATTTTCATCATGGCATCCCCGTCCGTGCTGTTGTAAGACTTGGAAAGGAAACTGGCACCGAATTCCTCATATCGGGAAGCATCCAGCGGCTTCGGCTTGCGGCTCACGTCGATGAATCCGCCGACGCCGGAGTCCGTGAAACGCTCCACGACGGCGTCCGAGGCGTTGACGATACCGAAGCGGCGGCCCGCCCGGCGGGCGTTCAGCAAACGGCGCAAGGCGGCGAACCGGATGGATTCCACTTCGGAAAAATCCAGGACATAGGGCCGGGATTCAGTCATCGCCGCGACCAGGCGGTCGGCGGCTTTGGCATCCAGGATGCCGGCAGGGCGGAAGGATGGATCGGTCATCGCAAAAGTGTTTCTACAAAAATAGCCAAGATGCGCGTAAAATGAAAAAAGATTGCTAATTTGCAAAAGCAAACCGTTAGACAACATACGTATGAAAAGAAAAGCCTTGTTCATCGGCGGCACCGGAACGATCAGCACCGCCATCACCGCCCAACTCGCCGCAGCAGGGGAATGGGAACTGACCCTGCTCAACCGGGGTTCCCGCAGCGAAGCCGTCCCGGAGGGGGTGCGCGTCATCCAGGCGGACATCGCCGACGAAGCGGATGCCGCCCGCAAACTGGCCGGGCTGCAGTGGGACTGCGTCTGCGACTTCATCGGCTTCGTGCCCGTCCAGGTCGAGCGCGACTGGCGGCTGTTCAAGGACTGCACCAAACAGTATATGTACATCAGTTCCGCTTCGGCCTACCAGAAACCGGCCATGAGCCCCTTCATCACCGAAGGCACCCCGCTCGTCAACCCCTATTGGCAGTACTCCCGCGACAAGATCGCCTGCGAGGAGTTCCTGATGGAGAAGCACCGCAGCGAGGGTTTCCCGGTCACGGTCATCCGTCCCAGCCACACCTACGACGACCGCAACGTCCCGCTGGCCGTCCACGGAAAGAAGGGGTCCTGGCAGGTCCTCCGCCGCATGCTGGAAGGCAAGCCGGTCATCATCCACGGTGACGGCACTTCGCAGTGGACGCTCACGCACAACAGCGATTTCGCCAAGGGCTTCATCGGCCTGATGGGCAATCCCCACGCCATCGGGAACGCTTTCCAGATCACCTGCGACGAGACGCTGACCTGGCGCCAGATCTATGAAACCGTCGCCGACGCGCTCGGGGTGGAACTGAAGCCGTATTACGTATCCTCCGAATTCCTGGGCGACGTGGGCCCCTATGATTTCCGGGCCGAACTGATCGGCGACAAGGCCTGGACGGTGCTCTTCGACAATGCCAAGCTGAAACGCGCCGTACCGGGCTTCCAGGCCGGCGTGCGCTTCGAGCAGGGCGTCCGGAAGACGATCGCCAACATCCTCGCGCATCCCGCACTCCAGGTGCCCGATCCGGAATTCGACGCCTGGTGCGACCGGGTGATCGCGGCGCTCGAGCAGGCGAAGGCCTCGCTCCGCTAGCCGGCGTCCGCAGAAGGTATTTGCAAAAAAGAATTATATTTGTATTCCCTACCAATCGAATCGAAGATGCGCAAATATACTTCTGCGGCGCGGATGCCGCTTTGGAAATGGATTCTCTGCCTGCTGGGCGGACTTTTCATCTTCATGATCCTCTACGGGTTCGCGCAGATGACGCGGACCCTGCCGAATCCGTGGTTCCGGATGGGCGCCTATTTCCTCTGCGCCGGACTCGGGCTTTTCCTGTATGCCGTCTGGTGCAACCTGACGGAGCGCCGTCCCGTGTTGGAGCTTCCGATGAACCGTTTCTGGAAGGACTCGGGCCTGGGGCTCCTGCTGGGCGTCGTCTATTTCGGCGTGGTCGTCGGGCTGATGGCCCTGGCCGGCTCCTACCGCATTTCTGAAGTGCATTTCAATGCCATCGGGCAGGCGGAGTGGTTCCTGTACTTCCTGATGGTCGCCGTATTCGAAGAGATCATCTTCCGGGGCGTGCTGTTCCGCCTGATCGACGACCGGTGGAACACCGCCGTGGCACTCATCATTTCCGCCCTGCTGTTCGGCGCGATGCATCTGCCCAACGAGGGTGCCACGATCTGGAGTTCCGTCGCCATCGCGATCGAGGCCGGCCTGCTGCTCGGCGCCGCGTACAAGTACAAAGGGACCCTCTGGCTCCCGATCGCCATCCATTGGGCCTGGAACTACACCCAGGGCAACATCCTGGGCTTCGCCGTTTCCGGCGGATCCGTTCCTGAAAAACTCTTTTCCGCCATCATCACCGGTCCGGATTGGATTACCGGCGGCGCTTTCGGAGCGGAAGCCTCCGTTCCTGCCGTGGTGGTCGGCGTGCTGCTGACCGTGATCCTGCTCTACAACTGCAAGCGCGACGAACGGTGAGCAAGCCCGAACGATACGCCTTGCTGCTCGCCCAGATGAAGGGCTTGCTGGAAGGGGAGTCCGACCGCACGGCCAACCTGGCCAATGCGGCCGCCCTCATTCACGGAAGTTTCGATTTCTGGTGGACGGGATTCTATCTGGTCAAAGGGGAAGAACTTGTCCTGGGGCCTTTCCAGGGGCCGATCGCCTGTACGCGGATTCCTTACGGGAAAGGGGTGTGCGGCACGGCCTGGGCACGGCGTGAGACCGTCGTGGTCCCGGATGTGGAGGCCTTCCCGGGGCACATCGCCTGCAGTTCTGCTTCGCGCAGCGAGATCGTCGTCCCGCTTTGCAAGGACGGGGAAGTCCTGGGCGTGCTGGACATTGACAGCCGTCATCTGGCGGCCTTCGACGCGGAAGACGCCGCGGGCCTGGAACCCATCGCCGCCCTGCTTGCCGCACTTCTTTAGGCGAGCACCAGCTCGAGCTCGCCGAAAAGCTCGATGAAATCGGATGAAAGCTGCCCTGCGATTTCGCGGGCGTCCTGCTCGTTGTGGGTACGGTCCGTGATCTGCTGCGCGAGCGCGGCGCGAAGGCTCAGTATTTTTTCATTCTTGCTCATAAGGCCTGTGTATTAAGTCGTTCCTTTGATTCAACGATACAAAGGTACGGCCGCGTTTTGACAGGTCTTGTCAAAGAGTGAAAAAGTTGGAAAATTTTTGTTGATAATCCCGCAGATAGTCCCGGAGCGGATCTCCGTCCAGGATTTCGACCTCGCCGGCAAGCCCGGAAACAAAGCGCCCCACGCCGGCCACGGCACAGATGCCGGTATCCAGGATCCAGTGCGTATCGCCATCCGCCGTCAGGTCGCGTTCGGCAAGCGGATACTCTTCCACGAGCAGGTTCTTCGCCTTCATCGTCAGGCGCAGCCGGACCCGGAACTCCTCCCGGCCGGCCATCCGGAACACGTCCATCGAACGGAGTACGTGCTCCTTCTCATGCGTCCAGGGCTTGTCCTCCAGCACGGCCACTTCTTCCATACGACTGAGCTTGAATATCTTGTTGCTCCCGTCTTCCAGGTCGTAGGCCTGGATGTCTATGTAATTGGTCGTGAAGGCAAAAGGCTCGACGAGACGGTCGCGGACCTGCCCACTGTGGCCGGACTCATAGCGGATGAGGCGGACGGCTTTCTTCTCCCGGATGGCGTGCGAAAGCGCTTCAACGTTGGCCGCGTTGGAGCCCTTGTCGATATAATCGGCGATGCTGGTGCTGGCATAGATGGCCGCCAGCTTGCTTTTCAGGCCCGCCTTGAGCGCGTTGGTCGGGTCCAGCCGGTCGATCAGGTGGTTCACCAGATAGGCTTCCTCTTCCGAGAAATAGACCAGCTTGTCCAGGTCCGGGTATTTCGGGGACATCTTCGCGAGGCGGTAAATGCCGCCGTGGACTTTCTCCACGGCAAAGCCGCAGGCCTTGAAGGTATCGATATACCGGTAGATGGAGCGGTAGGACGTGTCCAGCCGCTCGGCGAGTTCGTCGATGGTGTATCCGACGCTGCCCGACATCAGCGTCATCAGGCGCAGGACACGCTCGATCTTGGGCTGGTCCATCCTACTTGAGGCGCAGGCCGCGCTCCGCAAGCTGGACGGCCTGCACGAGGGTATCGTCGTCCTTGCCCAGGATGCAGAGGATCACGAGGACGCCTTTCTTGAACTCGATGCACATCATCCGCATCGGGGAATCGTCCTCGGCGATGGCCTCGAAACCGTAGGCCTTCTTGCCGTTGAACGGCCATTCGATGATGGGATCGAAATCCTCCGGGTCGTCTTCGTCGAAGCCCACCGTATCGGCATAGTTGGAAAGCGCCTGGTCGGCGGCCGTGGTGTCATCGGGGAGCGGCCCGGCATAGACGTCGATCAGCGCCTCGTCGGTCTGCAGCCTGTCGTTGGGCAGGTGGCAACTCAGATGCGTGATCTCCACGCCGGATTCATCGATGTAGCTGTCCAGCTCGGACACCCACTCTTTCGGGAGTTTGAGGGAAATGTCGTAGGCCATAATCTCGTTGTTTACTGGTTGTCGTCAAGAGACAAATATAATGAAAATAATGGCAGTTTTTCCGTATCTTAGATGCCGCAAAACACATTTAGGCATGAAACTTTCCCAATACAGCCTCGCCGCGGCCGCCCTGGCCCTGGCTTTCATCCTTCCTGTCCGGGCGCAAAACGATCCGGAACCCTTCTTCACGACGGAGGAACTCCCCGACCTGATCCGGAGCCTGCCGGCGCCGCCGGACACCCTGTCCGCCGCCTTCACCTACGACATCATGCGTTACATGTGGGGCAAGACGCAGCGGCCGGACTCCGCACGGGCGGCGATGGCCCGGCGCGACGCGGTCTGGAGCTACGGGGCGCTGATCACGGAACTCAGCGTGCCTTTCGGCCTGGCCGTCTCCGAGGAGGCTACCCCCGAGATCTGGGCGCTGATGACGCGCAGCCTGGCCACGACGGACCAGATGCGCGTGGCGCCCAAGGCGTTCTACCACCGGATGCGGCCCTTCGAGCGCTTCCACGAAGCGATGCTGACCGGCGAGGAAAAGGAACTGAGCGGGGAGGGGAGCTACCCGTCCGGGCACACGATGCGCGGCTGGACGGCGGCCCTGCTTCTGGCCGAGATCAACCCGGCCGCGGCCGAAGCCATCTATGAGCGGGCCTGGGCATACGGGGAGAGCCGGATCATCGCCGGCGCCCATTGGCAGAGCGACGTGGATGCCAGCCGCATCGCCGCGGGCATCGGCTACGCGCGCCTGCAGACCAGCCCCGCCTTCCGCGCGCAGATGGCGCGTGCCTGCCAGGAATTCCGCCGCCTGGTTCCGTCCGCCCGGCCAGTCGGCCGTGACGCGTTCGCCTCGCTGACGGAAGCCATACCGGACGCCATCCTGGAGATCCGCTATTTCAGCAGCTACAATTTCGTCGGAGACCGCATCGACGGATACCTGGCGCCCGTTGCCCTGATGACGCGGGAGGCTGCCGACAGCCTGCGTGCCGTCAGCGACGACGTGATGCGGCTGGGCTACCGGCTGAAGATCTTCGACGCCTACCGGCCGCAGATGGCCGTGGACCATTTCGTGCGCTGGGCGCGCAATCGCCGGGACACGCGGATGAAAGCGTATTTCTATCCCGACCTGAACAAGAACGTTCTCTTCCCGCGCGGCTACATCGCTTCAAAAAGCGGGCACACACGGGGTTCCACCGTCGATTTGACGCTGTTCGACATGGCTACGGGCAAGGAAGTGGACATGGGCGGGACCTTCGACTGGTTCGGCATCGAGAGCCATCCCGATTTCTGCGGCAACCCGGATACGGCTGTCTATGACGCCGCCGCTGCGGCCGCTTCTCCGAGGGGCATCAGCGAAGAGCAGTTCCGCAACCGGCTGATCCTGCGGGAGGCGATGCTGCGCCACGGATTCAAGCCGATTTCCGAGGAGTGGTGGCACTTCACCCTCCGGAACGAGCCTTATCCGGATACGTATTTCAATTTCCCGGTAGAATAAACCCGGAGGCGGCCGTCAGCTGACCTTGCCCTTGCCGGGATTGTAGTTGCGGAGGAAGTCTTCGAGACGGATTTCGCTGGGACGGGAGCCGCGGGCGACTGGGTCCATCGGCGTGCCGACGGGCTCGCCGGTCAGTTCGTCCTCGGGCGGCCCCAGGATCTCGTCGATAAGTCCGAAGGTTTCTTCGAGCAGGTCCAGGGCGTGCTCCGCCTGGGCGCGCTGTTCGCCGTCCTTGATCTGGGAGAGGTTTTCCCGCAGGGGGATGCGGGCGTCGATCTCGCTCACGCTGCGTTCCACCTCCAGGGCGACGTCTTCCACGGCGTAGAGGACTTCCTTGATCTCCTGCAAGCGCTTGATGCTGTCCTGCAGGGTTTTGATATCGTCTGAATAAGTCTTCTTCATCCTACTCCATCAGTTTTTTATACTTGAAACGCTTCGGCTCCGTTTCGCCCAGGCGCGCCTTGCGGTTCTCCTCGTATTCCGAATAGCTGCCCTCGAAGAAATACACCTGTCCGTCGCCTTCGAAGGCCAGGATGTGCGTGGCGATGCGGTCCAGGAACCAGCGGTCGTGGCTGACCACCACGGCGCAGCCCGCGAAGCCGTCGAGGCCTTCTTCCAATGCGCGTATCGTGTTGACATCCACGTCGTTGGTCGGTTCGTCGAGCAGCAGTACGTTGCCCTCGTCCTTGAGCGTGAGCGCCAGGTGCAGGCGGTTGCGCTCGCCGCCGGAGAGCACCCCGCAGAGTTTCTCCTGGTCGGCGCCGGAGAAGTTGAAACGCGACACCCAGGAACGGGCGTTGATGTCCCGGCCGCCCAGGCGCACCCACTCGGAATTGCCCGCGATGGTCTCATAGACCGTCTTGTCGGGATCGATGCTCTTGTGCTGCTGGTCCACATAGGCGATCTTGGCCGTCGGGCCGATCTCGATGGTGCCGCTGTCGGGCTGCTCGATGCCCATGATCAGGCGGAAGAGGGTGGTCTTGCCGGCGCCGTTCGGGCCGATCACGCCCACGATGCCGGCGGGCGGAAGTACGAAGGTCAGGTGCTCGAACAGCAGTTTGTCGCCATAGGCCTTGCTGACATCGTGGAACTCGATGACCTTGTTGCCCAGGTGCGGGCCGTTGGGGATGTAGATTTCCAGCCGGGCCTCCTTCTCTTTCGTGTCCGCGGAGGCCAGTTTCTCATAAGCGCCCAGACGGGCCTTCTGCTTGGCCTGGCGGGCCTTGGGCGCCATCCGGACCCACTCCAACTCACGTTCCAGGGTCTTGCGCCGGCGGCTTTCCTGCTTCTCTTCCTGGGCGAGGCGTATGCTCTTCTGCTCCAGCCAGGACGAATAGTTTCCCTTCCAGGGGATGCCCTCGCCGCGGTCCAGTTCGAGGATCCAGCCCGCCACGTTGTCGAGGAAATACCGGTCGTGCGTAACGGCGATCACGGTGCCCTTGTACTTCTGCAAGTGGGCCTCCAGCCACTGGATGCTCTCGGTATCGAGGTGGTTCGTGGGCTCGTCGAGCAGCAGCACGTCCGGTGCCTGGAGCAGCAGGCGGCAGAGCGCCACGCGGCGCCGTTCGCCACCGGACAGGGTGGCCACCTTCGCGTCGGAAGGCGGGCACTGAAGGGCGTCCATCGCCCGTTCCAGCTTGGCGTCGATCTCCCAGCCGTCGTGGTGCTCGATGAGTTCGGTCAGTTCGCCCTGGCGCTCGATCAGCGCGTTCATCTCGTCATCTGACATCGGCTCGCAGAACTTCAGGCCGATCTCGTTGTACTCGGTCAGCAGGGCCATCACTTCCGCGACGCCCTCCTGTACCACTTCCAGGACGGTCTTGTCCGGGTCCATCTGCGGCTCCTGCTCCAGGTAGCCGACGGTGTAGCCCGGCGCCCAGACCACCTCGCCCTTGTAGGATTTCTCCACGCCGGCGATGATCTTCAGGAGCGTCGATTTGCCCGAGCCGTTCAGACCGATGATGCCGATCTTGGCCCCGTAGAAGAAGGAAAGGTAGATGTCCTTGAGGATGACCTTGTTATTATGAGGGAGGACCTTGCCCACCCCGTTCATCGAGAAGATGATCTTTTCGTCTGCCATAGTCCGTTATTTGCGGCATTTGGTGAGTTTCCAGTGGAAGAAGAGTGCGGCGCAGACCGCGATCACGGTGGCGCCGATCGCGCGGTTCCAGCCGAGCGGGAGGTTGAGCCCGATCTGGGCGATGCAGATATATGCCACGCTGACAGCCGTCATCACGCAGGCCGGCAGCAGGGTGATCAGGTAAGAGACGCCCCCGCGTTCGCGGGCGAGGAAGACCGTCACGGCCCACAGGGTGAACACGGCGAGGGTCTGGTTGGCCCAGCCGAAATAGCGCCAGATGATGTTGAAACCGTCTTCGTTGGCAATGTTGAACCAAAGCATGACGGCACAGACGCAGAAAAGCGGCAGGCTGATCGCGAGGCGTTTCCCGATGGGTTTCTGGCTGATCCGCAGTGAATCGGCGATGATCAGGCGCGCGCTCCGCAGCGCCGTATCGCCGCTCGTGATCGGCGCGGCCACGACGCCCAGCAGTGCCAGGATGCTGCCGGTCACGCCCAGCCAGCTGCGGGAGACCTTCGTGACCACGGTCGGCGCGGCGTCGGCAAAGGTTCCGCCCACCTCGGCGGCCCCGCCGGCGAAAAAGAAGTACGAAGACACGGCAGCCCAGACGAGGGCCACGAGCCCTTCGGTGATCATCGACCCGTAGAAAACGGGCCGGCCCAGTTTCTCATTCTTCAGGCAGCGCGCCATCAGGGGGCTCTGCGTGGCGTGGAAGCCGCTGATGGCCCCGCACGCGATGGTCACGAACATATACGGCCAGATGGGCTGCCCCTTGCCGCCCCAGGTCTGGCTGCGGTTCTGCAGGCCGTCCCAGAGTTCCGGGATCTGCGGCATCTTCACGATCAGGCCGACCATCAGCGCCACGGCCATGAAGATCAGCGCCACGGCGAAGAGGGGATAGATCTTCCCGATGATCTTGTCGATGGGCAGCATCGTCGCGATGATGTAATAGACGAAGATCACGCCCGCCCAAATCAGGAAAGAAGTGTTGGTGCCGTTGCCGGCAAGGTCCTTCAGGATCACGGCGGGGCTGTACACGAACACGGCTCCCACCAGCACCAGCAGCAGCACGCTGAAGCACAGCATCACGGCTTTCGTCCTCTTGCCCAGGTACTTGCCGATCAGTTCGGGCAGGCCGGCGCCCCCGTTGCGCAGCGACAGCATGCCGCTGAAATAGTCGTGGACGGCGCCGCCGAAGATGCATCCCAGCACGATCCACAGGTAGGCCGCCGGGCCGAACTTGGCGCCCATGATGGCGCCGAAGATGGGCCCCGTACCGGCGATGTTCAGGAACTGGATCATGAACACCTTCCAGGTAGGCATGGGGATGAAATCGATACCGTCGGCCTTCGTGACGGCCGGGGTCTGACGGGCCGGATCCGGCTTGAAGATGCGCTCCACGAACTTTCCGTACAGGAGGTAGCCCAGGATGAGCGCGATGACGCTGATGAAGAAGGAAATCATGACACAAAAATACAAATAATGCCGAAAAATAACTAACTTGCCTACGGTTTGCGAATACCCGGAACGAAATGCCTTTCTCCTTCTGGCTGAATATCATCTTCATCGTCATTCTCGTCAGCATCATCCTGATGGAAGTGGCGGAGAACGGTCATCCCATCCGCACCCTGGCCTGGATCCTGCTGCTGATCTTCCTGCCGGTCGTTGGCCTGGTCCTCTATTTCTTCTTCGGACGGGACCGCAAGAACCGCCGCATGGTGAATACGGAGGACATGAACCGCCTGCTCGCCCGGACGGAGGAAGCCGTGCAGGAACACGTCTGCACCGAGCCGCCCGCCGAGCGGCGGAACCTGGTCACCCTGCTGCAGACAGCCGGGAACGCCCTTCCGGTGGCCGGGAACGACGTGCGCGTCTATACCGATTTCCCCTCGATGTACGCCGACCTGCTGGCCGACCTGGAATCCGCGCAACACCACATCCATTTCCAGTTCTTCAAGTTCGAAGACGACGAGACGGGCCGCAAGGCGGAAGAGATCCTGGCGCGCAAGTCGGAGGAGGGCGTGGAGGTACGGCTGCAGATCGACGACCTGGCGAACCTCACGCGCCACCGTTTCTACCGCCGGATGGCGGAACGCGGCGTGCAGGTGCGGCCCTTCTACCGCGTCCGGCTCCTGCTGTCCAGCGAGACGAACTACCGCAACCACCGCAAGAACGTCGTCATCGACGGCCGCGTGGGCTACACCGGCGGGATGAACATCGCGAAACGTTACGCCGGCGGCGGCAAGTCGGGCACCTGGCGGGACACCCACATCCGCGTGGCGGGTCCCGTCGTGGCGGAGATGCAGACAGCCTTCCTGGTGGACTGGAAATTCTCCACCAAGCAGTTGCTGGACGACCCGGTGTATTACCCCCGCGTCCCCGCGGCCGGCCCCCTGACCATGCAGGTGGCTACTTCCGGGCCGATGGGCGAGTACCGCGTCATCATGCAGGGTCTGCTGCGCATGCTGTCCGAAAGCCGCGAGTACGTTTATATCCAGACGCCTTATTTCGTGCCCAACGAGGCGATGGTCACTGCGCTGCGGAACGCCGCCCTGTCCGGGGTGGACGTCCGCCTGATGCTGCCCCGCCGCGGAGACGTGAACTTCATCGTCACCCTGGCCGGCCGTTCCTATGTTTCCGACGTGGTGAGCGCAGGCGTAAAGGTGTACCTCTACGAGCCGGGCTTCCTGCACGCAAAGACCATCGTCGCCGACGACGGGGTGGTCTCAATCGGCTCGGCGAACCTCGACATCCGCAGTTTCGAGCAGGACTTCGAGATCAACGCGTTCATCTATGACCGCACGCTTGCGCGCAAGATGCGTGCGCAATTCCTTGAAGACCAGCACGCTTGCCAGATCGTCGACGCCGCCGTCTGGTTGTCCCGGCCTGCGACTGTCCGTTTCTGGGAGTCCGTTGCGCGCCTGTTTTCTCCGTTGCTGTAAAATTTTTAAATTTTTTTAACAACGAGAAAGAATAATGTCTATCTTTGCCGCGGAAATTACGTTTTTAAAATCATTTGGATATGAAAAAGATTCTTTCTTTCGTGATGATCGCCGCCATGGCGACGATGGTCCTGTCCTGCAAGAATGAGGGCAAGGGCAAAGATGAGGCCAAGGACGCTGCCGAGCAGGCCGTCGAGGCTGTCGAGAACGCTGCTGACAAGAGCGCTGACGCCGTCGAGAACGCCGCCAAGGAAATCGGCGACGCTGCCAAGGATGCTGCCAAGCGTGCCGGTGACGCCATCGACAAACTTGATGAAATCCAGCCGTACACCTCCGTCGAGGTCAAGCCGACGTTCAACGGCGGCGATGCCGACGCTTTCGTGAAGTACGTCCAGCAGAACGTGAAGTACCCGCAGTCCGCTCTCGAGAACGAGGAGCAGGGCAAGGTGACCGTGAACTTCGTGGTGGACGCCAATGGCAAGATCAAGAACGCCAAGGTCGTCAAGGGTGTCTCCGAGGCGCTTGACGCCGAGGCCCTCCGCGTCGTGGAGAATGCTCCGGACTGGACGCCGGCCAAGCAGGGCGGCAAGAACGTCCCCGTGACCTACAGCATCCCCGTGACTTTCGCCATCAAATAAGGATTTCGCGGAATATCCCGTACAGGGCCTCCCCGGTGCTTGCATTCAAGGCAAGATCCTCCGGGGAGGCTCCTTTTTGCACCGTATTGCCGCCGCACAGGTCCACCCCGAGCAGCCGGCGCGAGGCGATGATCCGGCGCAGGGCCTCCTGCAGTCCGTCCAGGTTCATCGTGCCCTGGTCCCAGTCCGTACGCGCGTACGCTTTCGACAGCACGTCCAGGTCGATGGACAAATAGACCGGCAGTTCCGGGAGGCGCTCCAGGGCGTGGAAGTCCGCCGCAGAACGGATCCAGACATCCGCGCGGCAGCAGGGGAGCCGGCGCGCCGCGGCCACCCAACCGCCGCAGCTGAGCAGTTCTCCGCCGAAGGCGCCGTCCTGGTCATCCGGGTGATTGTCGAAGAGGACCAGGCAGAACGGTTCCTGCAGTTTTTCCAGCCAGAACAGCGTCTGATAATGGTAATCTCCGGTGCCGATGCAATGGAACGCCGCGGCCGGCAATCCGGCGATTTCCTGCCGGATAACAGCAGCACTTTCCGCCGAACAGTAGCAATTTGTGCCTTCCAGGCCCGAGAAATCGACATTTATCCGTTCCATAACAGCGTAAAAATAAGAAAAATCAAAAATAATTCCTATATTTGTGAATCACGCGGTTTATAAAGGATGCCCGAAACAGCACTTGCACCACTGGATCCCGAGAAGATCTACTATTCGATGGACGAGCTGACGCTCGACACCGAAGAAGGCCCCCGGACGCTCCGTCTGGGTGCCTGGCTGAACGTGGATCCCGTCCGGATCCATCGGATGATCATGCGTGACAAGGTCCTCCAGGTGGACCAGATGGAGGTATACAACCCGCTGGTCAGCAAGCTCCGCCGGGCCGACCCTGACTACTACAAGAAATTCATGGGGCTGCGCCTGGTCATCGACTATCCGGGTTACAGTTCCGGCATCCTGGCCAAGATCCCCTTCGAGAACGACCCCGTCGGATTCTACAAATGGTGGCGGAAGGGGAGGCACGAGGACAAGGTCTATCTCTCTCTGGGCAATCAGGTCCGCCTTTTCCAGAAAGTAGCGATGATGGACCCCAAGATGATTCTGAAGAAAGACCTCGAAATCCTGAAATAACCTGAAACAACCAATATGGACATTCCCTTGAAACAGACTTGTCTGCACGACCTTCACGTAGGGCTCGGTGCCAAGATGAGCCCCTTCGCCGGTTATGACATGCCCATCCAGTACAGCGGCATCATCGACGAACACAATGCGGTACGCCACGCGGTCGGCGTCTTTGACGTTTCCCACATGGGCGAGGTTTTCGTCAGCGGACCCGATGCGGAAAGCTTCGTCAACTACATTTTCACCAACGACATCCGCCCGATGGCGCCCGGCAGCATCCTCTACGGGATGATGCTCTACCACGACGGCGGCACTGTGGACGACCTGCTGGTCTATAAGGAGTTCGAGCCGCTGCATTACCTGCTGGTCGTGAACGCTTCCAACATCGACAAGGACTGCGCCTGGCTGCGCGAGCAGGCCGAGGCCTTCGACGTCAAGATCGACGACCAGTCCGAAGCGTGGGGGCAGATCGCCGTCCAGGGGCCTGCGGCCGAGACGGCCCTCAAGGACCTGCTCGGTTTCCCCGAAGCGGCGGACATCGCCTTCTACAACTTCCGGGACTTCGAACGCGACGGCGGACGCGTGATCGTCAGCCGCACCGGCTACACTGGCGAAGACGGCTTCGAGATCTACGCCGCTCCGGCGTTCATCCGCAAATGCTGGCAGAAACTGATGGACGGGGGCGTGAAGCCCTGCGGCCTCGGCTGCCGCGACACGCTCCGTTTCGAGGCGGGCCTGCCGCTCTACGGCGACGAACTGACCGCGGACATCTCCCCGGTGATGGCCGGACTCGGGATGTTCTGCAAGCTGGACAAGCCGGAATTCATCGGCAAGGAAGCCCTGGAGGAGCAGAAATCGATGGGCGTGCCCCAGAAACTGGTCGGCATCGAGCTCCAGGACAAGGCCGTCCCGCGCGCCGGTTATCCGGTCGAACTGGAAGACGGCATCGAGGTCGGTGTCGTGACGACGGGCTACCACTCCATCTCGCTCGAAAAGAGTCTCTGTTTCGCCCTCGTGGACAGCGCACACACCGCCCTCGGCACGCCGCTCTTCGTCCGCATCCGCAAGCGCGTCTTCCCGGGCGTCGTCGTCAAGAAACGCTTCTACCAGACCAAATACAAGAAATAACCACTAAATTATATTGTCTATGAGCAAGATTGCAGAGGGTCTCCTCTACAGCGAATCCCACGAATGGGTCAGAGTCGATGGCAACGTCGCCATCATCGGCGTCTCCGATTTCGCGCAGGCGGAAATGGGGGACATCACCTATGTCGATATGCCCGATGTCGATGACGAAGTGGCTGCCGGCGAGGACTTCGGCGCCCTGGAGAGCGTCAAGACGTCCAGCGAACTCATCTCTCCGGTCTCCGGCCGCGTCGTCGCCCGCAACGACGAACTCGAAGACAAGCCCGAACTCATCAACGAAGACGCCTACGAGGCCTGGATCATCAAGGTCGAAATGTCCGACAAGGGCGAACTCGACCGGCTGATGAACGCCGCCGCTTACGCCAATATCGCCGGATAGGGACATGGGAGCATTCAGCTATTTTCCCCAGACCGGGGAAGATATCCGCGTAATGCTCGAAAGGATCGGTGTCGGGTCGATGGACGACCTCTACGCCGATGTCCCTGCGGATTTCATTTACAAAGGGGAGTACGACCTGCCGTCCGCGATGAGCGAACAGCAGGTTCGTGACTTTTTCGAGAGCCTTGCCGCCAAGAACACCCGCCTGAAGGTATTCGTCGGCCAGGGCGCCTATGACCACTACGTGCCTTCGGTGATCCCTTACATCACCTCGCGCAGCGAATTCCTGACCGCCTACACGCCCTATCAGTGCGAGATCTCGCAGGGCACGCTCCGCTACATCTTCGAATGGCAGTCGATGATCTGCCGGCTCACCGGCCTGGATTGCGCCAACGCCTCGATGTACGACGGTCCGACCGCCGCCGCGGAAGCGGTGCGGATGTGCGTGGCCAGCGCCAAGCGGCGCAACTCAGTGCTGGTATCCGCCCGTCTGCTGCCGAACGTCATCGACACGATCAAGACCTACGCGAAGTATGCCGGCATCAACGTCGTCGTCTCCGACCAGATCTTCGAGGACGTGGCGGAAGGCGTGCTTGACCTCGCCGGGGTCATCGTGCCGTCCATCAACCGCTTCGGCGTCATCGAAAACCATCTCGGCCTCGCCGACCTCGTCCATCAGATGGGCGCCCTGCTCGTCGAATACTGCGATCCCTCCGCCCTCGCCGTCGTGAAGACGCCGGCCGAATGGGGCGCCGACATCGCCGTGGGCGACGGCCAGAGCCTGGGTATCCCGCTGTGTTTCGGCGGCCCGTACGTGGGCTTCATGGCCTGCCGTACCGCCCTGATGCGCAAGCTCCCGGGACGCATCGTCGGCCAGACCACGGACGCCTCCGGCAAGCGCTGCTACGTCCTGACGCTCCAGGCGCGCGAGCAGCACATCCGCCGCGAGAAGGCCACTTCGAACATCTGTTCCAACGAGTCCCTGATGGCGCTCTGGTGCACCGTGTACCTGTCGCTGATGGGTCCGGAGGGCATGCGCAGGCTCAACGCCCTCTGCTACGAGGGGGCCCACTACCTGCACGACGCCCTGCTTGCCACGGGCAAGTTCCAGCGGGTCTTCGACGCCGACTTCCTCAAGGAATTCGTCCTCAAGCCGCTCTGCCCGGTCGAGAAGCTCCAGAAGGCCCTGCTCAAGGCCGGCTATTTCGCCGCCCTGCAAACCGAGGAAGGCTACGTAACCTTCTGCGTCACCGAGAAGCATCCCCGCGAAGAGCTGGACTGCATCGTAGAAATCGTCAAATCAGTCAAATAGGAGAGCCGCGATATGAAATACTACGACAAACTCATCTTCGAACTCTCCAAGCCCGGCCGGATCGGCTTCTCCCTCCCGGAAACCTTGCTTGCTGACAAGCAGCAGTTGCCCCCGAAAAAACCTGCCACCCTCGGCACGGTAAGAGGGGGGACCGCAAGCGAAGCGCAGCGGTGGGGTCCGAAGGACGTTTTTCAGGGGCAAGCTGCTGCTGGGAGCAGAATCTGGCGGGAGGCGCCGCTGGACCTTCCGGAAGTCAGCGAGGTGGACGTGGTGCGCCACTATACGAACCTGTCCCAGATGAACTTCGGCGTGGACACGGGCTTCTACCCGCTCGGCTCCTGCACGATGAAATACAACCCCAAGATCAACGAAGAGATCGCGAACCTGCCCGGATTCACCGGCCTGCACCCCCTGCAGCCCAACGAAACGGTCAAGGGCGCCCTCGAGGTCTATGTGGGGATGGACAAGGCCCTCGCCGCCATCACGGGCATGAAACACTTCACCTTCCTGCCCTGCGCCGGCGCCCACGGCGAACTCACCGGCCTGATGCTGATGCGTGAGTATCACCAGAGCCGCGGCGACACCGCCCGCACCAAGGTCATCGTCCCTGACAGCGCCCACGGCACCAACCCGGCCTCCGCGGCCGTCTGCGGCCTGGACATCGTCGTCGTCAAATCCAAGGAGAACGGCCTCGTGGACGTAGACGCCCTCAAGGGCCTGCTCGGCCCGGACATCGCGGGCATCATGCTCACGAACCCCAACACCCTCGGACTCTTCGAGCGCGACATCAAGGAGATCGCGCAGCTCGTACACGACTGCGGCGGCCTGCTCTATTACGACGGGGCGAACATGAACCCGCTGCTCGGCGTGGTCCGCCCGGGCGACATGGGCTTCGATATCATGCACCTGAACCTGCACAAGACCTTCTCCACGCCGCACGGCGGAGGCGGCCCCGGTGCCGGTCCCGTCGGCGTGTCCGACAAGGTGCTGCCGTTCCTGCACATCCCGCGCGTCAGCGGATTCCACGGCAATTTCGGCATCATCCTGCGCGCCTATGCGTACATCCTGATGCTCGGCCGCGAGCACATCAAGCTGGCGGGCAAGCTCGCCACCCTGGGCGCCAACTACATCAAGGAGTCGCTCAAGGACTGCTACAAGCTGCCCATCCCGACGGTGTGTAAGCACGAATTCGTGTTCGACGGCCTGCTGGAGGACAACGGCGTGACCACCCTCGACGTGGCCAAACGCCTGCTGGACTACGGCTTCCACGCACCGACCATCTATTTCCCGCTCCTGTTCCACCAGGCCATCATGATCGAGCCCACGGAAACGGAATCGCTGGAAACGCTGGATGCATTCATCGCGGTGATGCGGCGTATCGCCGAGGAGGCCAAGGCCGATCCGGAGATGCTCCACGGCGCGCCGCACGACACGCCGATCGGCCGTCCCGACGAGACGACCGCCGCCCGGCAGCCGGTCCTGAAATATGAATAAGAGACAGAAGGCGCTCCTGATCCTGCTGACCCCCTTCCTGCTGGGATTCCTGTTGGGATTCCTGGTCGGAGGGGGTTGCAGCCGTAAGGAAAAGGCCCCGAAGAAAGAGAAGACCACCGTCGTCACGGACTCGCTCTCCACGGACCTGCCTTCGGAGGACGACGTGGACGGAACAGGGGAGTCCAGCGCCCGCGAGATCATCTACTACACCAAGCTGATGTCCTACGGCCAGGTGTTCAACGATGTCAACGACGTCCACGTCGAGAAAGCGAAGGCCGTGGGCCTGCGCAAGATTCCCGACAAGCGCGACGACATCGACTTCACGCGGCTGGTCAAGGTCGAAGACAGCGACTACCTCGTGATCGACGACCTGCGCTATTCGGTGCCTTACCTGACCAAGGCGGCCGCCGCCGAACTGGACCGCATCGCCCGGGCCTTCCACGACTCGCTCACGCGCAAGCAGTTCCCCGTCTACAAGCTCGTCTGTTCCTCCATCCTGCGGACCGAGGAAGACGTCGCGCGCTTGAAGAAGAGCGGCAATCCCAACGCCTCCGACAACTCTTCGCATTGCTACGGCACCACCTTCGACATCACCTACACGCGCTACTGGCGCGACGAGGAGACCGATGAATTCATGCAGCCTTACGAGCTCACCAAGGTCCTGGCCGAAGTCCTTCGCGACGAAAAGGACGCCGGACGGATCCTGGTGAAATACGAACGGAAGGAACACTGCTTCCACATCACCTCCTGCAAATGAAAAAGGGGCGGCTCCGGATGAGGAAGCCGCCCTTTTTCTTTCTGGCTGAACAACTTACCAGTTCTTCCGCTCGAAGGTCCACTTCGGGTAGAAGGTCTTCTCGTACTCATCATTCATGAAGAGCGCGGAATCGGAGACCAGACCCTTCAGCTGCCAGTTCAGCCACATCCGGGCCACGACGGCGAAGCTGCCGGCGTTCTTCTCGTAGTAGGTGCCGTGATGGCCGTCCAGCGTGGAGATCTTGACGACGGGGATGTTGTCCGCGATGCGGCCCCAGTCGCCGTTGGCGTTGTTATAGGCCACGTCGGCCGTTCCGCCGTTGATGTACAGCATGGGCGTGTGGAGGTTGGCCAGCGACTTCTTGGAGGCGCCGCTCATCGACATCTCGCCGATGCCGGAGTTGAAGATCATGCAGGTCTTGATGCGGGGATCGTGCGCCACGCCGAGCACCTGGGCGCCGCCGCAGGACTGTCCCATCGCCGCGACCTTGTCCAGGTCGATGAGGTGGTAATACTCGCTCTCGTCGTTTCCGTTCTGGTCCGTCAGCCAGTCCAGCGCCTCCAGCAGCTGCCGGGCATAGGTACGGAACGGTTGTACGGTGACGACGGGCTTCTTGTTCCGGTTCTTCTTGGCAGCGGCTTCCGCGGCCTTCCGGGCGGCTTCCTGCTCAGCGGCCTGGGCGGCCAGTTCCGCCTCCGTGTACGGGGTCAGGCGCTCGCCGTTGCCCATGATGGCGACTGGCTTGGTCTCGGGATACCAGCCCCGGACCACGCCTTTCCACTGGGCGTAGAACTTGTCGTCCGGCATCTCGTCGTAAGGCCCGATGGCCAGGATGATATAACCGTAGGAGGCGACTTCGCTCAGCAGTCGGCTCATCTCGAGGTTGTTGTTGGCACAGGCGCCGTTCGCATACAGGAGCACCGGGATCTTCCCGTTCTCGTTCACATAGGCCTTCAGGTTCTCCGGCCGGTAGATGGTGTGTGTAGGAAGGCTCTTGTCGCCCACGGCGACGGATTTGTACGGGCCCGTACCACCGTTTTCGATGACCTGGGTCCGCTCGGTCTGCGCAAGGCAGAGCGCGCCTGCGGCCAGAAGCGCGCAGGCCAGGGTGAGGAATCTTTTGCTATTCATAGGATTTGACATTGAGTTACTGCATCGGGGTGAGACGGAGGGTCAGCACGTCGTGGGACGGGACGACCACGGAGGTCTTCGCTCCGACGGTCTGCCCGCGCTTCTTTCCTTTCACCCGCGTGGTGAACGGCTTGGCGGCGGCGTTCCACAGGTCTTTCGCCTGATAGTTGACCTTGGCGAATTCGGGGCTGCGTCCGCTGATGTCGTCCTTGAACTCGAGTTTTTCCCAGTCCAGCTCGACGGCGGCGTCCTCCGGACCCGCGTTCAGCAGGCAGAAGGCCCAGGCGCCGTCCTGCAGGGGTTTGAACCAATACTGCAGGTCGCCCTTCTTCATCAGCCGCAGACCCTGGATGCCGAGCGGATCCTGGTCGATGGCGATGACGTCCCGGTTCGTGATGATGGCGAGGGTCTCGTCGCTCATGTTGGTCAGGTCGTTGCCGAGGATCAGCGGGGCGGCCATCATGCACCAGAGGGTGAAGTGTGCCCGGTCTTCGCTGACGCTCATCCCGTTACCGACCTCGAGCATGTCCGGGTCGTTCCAGTGACCGGGTCCCGCGTAGGCGCGCAGGGGCTCGTTCTGGTCCAGGATCTCGAGGACGCTCTGCGGACGCCAGCGCGGACGTCCGTTCTCGTCAAAGGTCACCGGGACGGGCAGGAAAGCCACCCCGATGTCGCCGGTCGTGCGCCAGGAATGCCCCACGTCGGCCGCCCATTCCCAGGGCCGGTTGGAACCCCATTCGCAGATGCTGAAGAGGATGGGCCGTCCGGCACGGCGCAAGGCGCTGCGCATCAGGGTGTAGGCTCCAATCGGGTTCAGGTTCTGCGTGTAGCACCAGTCGTACTTGAGGTAGTCGATGCCCCATTGCGCATAGGTGAAGGCGTCCTGGTACTCGTGTCCGGAACTGCCGGCGTAGCAGGCGCAGGTGTTGGTTCCGGCGTCGCTGTAGATGCCCAGCTTGAGGCCGCGGGCGTGCATATAGTCGGCCAGGGCCTTGATTCCGGAGGGGAACTTCACGGGATCTTCGTGGATGAAACCCTGGGCGTCGCGTTCGCCGTGCCAGCCGTCATCCAGGTTCAGATAGACGTAGCCGGCATCCACCAGGCCGAGTTCGACCATCTTGTCGGCGGTTGCCTTAATCAGTTCTTCGTTGATCTCCGTGGCGAACTTGTTCCAGGAATTCCAGCCCATCTGGGGCGTTTCCGCCAGGCCCTCCCATTTGGGGAGCGGAGCATCGGGACGCCGCCGCTGGGCGGAAGCGACGCTTACGGCCAGCAGGCCGCACAGGAAGAAGGTGAGGATTCTTTTCATAAAGCGGTATCTAATTGGATGATTTGTTCACTTCGACGACGGTAAGCACCCCGTCCTTCACCTGGAAACGGACGTCCAGGCCCTCGTAGATGAGGCCGTACACCCGGGCGGGATCGTCCTGGTACTGCGGCCGGGGATCCTGTGCGAGGATTTCCAGCAGGCCGTCCACGCTCTCGGGGGAGAGTTCCCGGAAGACGGCACGGGGCAGGACGACTTCCAGCGGCTTCCATTCGTGGTCGTCCACGAAGCCGCTGCGCACCTTGGGATGGCTGTCGGCGAATTCCACGTACGGTTTGATGTCATAGATGGGCGTCCCGTCGGCCAGGTCGGCGCCAAGGACGTGGATCTCGCCTTTTTCAGCATCGATCGACTCGATGCGTACGGAACTGAGTCCCAATGGATTGGGACGATAGGGCGAACGGGAGGCGAACACCCCGACGCGTTCGTTCCCGCCCAGGCGCGGCGGGCGGACGGTCAGACCTTCCGACGCTTCTTCCTTGTTCAGGTGGAAGCCCCAGAGAAGCCAGATCCAGTCGAAACCGTCCAGGCCGCGGAGCGCGTCGGCGCTGCGGTAGGGCGGCTCCAGGACAACGGTGCCCCGCAACGAGCCGGCCAACCCGGACTGGCGGGGAATGCCGAATTTCTCCGGAAGGGGCGCCCGGAAAATAGCAACAGTTTTCAGTTCCATAGGTTATCAGTTTTATTTAGCGGTCAAGGAATCCACGGCCGAAACCCGGGTGGAATCCGTGGGTTGCAGGCCGCTGATTTCTGCCATATAGTGGTCGAATAAGCGATTGAAATCTGCCAGGAGCGCCGTATCCAGCGGCTCGGAAGCAGGGGAGTTGAGCGACAGCGGGTCGATGGCCTTGCCGTTCTCGAAGACCCGGAAGTCCAGGTGCGGTCCCGTAGCGGTTCCGGTGGCGCCCACGTAGCCGATCAGGTCGCCCTGCGACACGCGCGAGCCCACCTTGATGCCCGGCGCGAACTTCGACAGGTGCATATAGCTCGTCTCGTAGCCGCGGGCGTGCTTGATGCGGATGCGGTTCCCGCCGCCACCGCCGTCCCAGCCGCATTTCGTCACGGTACCGTCGCCGATGGCGTGCACGGGCGTGCCGGTCGGGGCAGCATAGTCCACGGCGGTGTGGGGCCGCACGACCCCGGTCACCGGATGTTTGCGCGCATAGGAGAAACGGCTGCTGATGCGGTTGTACTTGAGCGGCGCTTTCAGGAACATCCGCTTGAGGCTCTCGCCGCCCTTGTCCCAGTAGGCAGCACCGTCCTCCGTACGGAAGCGTACGGCCGCGACCTCCCGGCCGGATTCGGGCGTGAACAGGCAGAAATGGACCGTGTCGATCGAAACCACCTCGCCCTCACAGAGCGTCTGGTCATAGATCATCCGGAAGCGGTCGCCGCCCTGCAGGGCGAAGAAGTTCACGCTCCACTGGTAGATGTCCGCCAGTTCCATGATCAGGTTCGGCGTGGCACCGGCCGCCATCATATCGTTCCAGAGCGAACTGGTGATCGTCACGTCCGCGTTCTTGCGCTCGTGCTCGACCGGCTTGTCATAATGCCAGACGGCCAGCGAATCGGCGCAGCGGAATACCGTCGAACGCACCTTGTCCTGCACGTACACGACATATTTCAAGGCGCGCGTCGTGTCCGGAGCGTAATACGCCTGCACCTCGGCTCCGGCCCGCAGTTTGCGGACGTCGAAGACGCTGTCACACAGCACGGAAAGGGTGTACGCATCCTGCGAATCCATCCCCAGGCGGTGCATCAGCCCGCTGAAGGTCTCGCCGCTGCGGATCTGCAGAGTGTCGGCCGCGAAGTCCCCGGCCTGGAAGCCGATCGGCGGAGCCTCCGGTTCGGGAGGCGCGACGGGAGGATCCTGCGGTTTGGGGCGGCAGGACACCGCCGCCAGCACGAGGGCAGCAGCCAGGAAAAGATGTGTCCGCCTCGCCCGCACCCCTTATTTGATCAGGCTTCCGAGGATGCTGCGCGTGAGGGTGCGGAGGGCGCTGGACGTGGCGTTGGAGATCGCCTTGCCCGCGATGTCCTTGCCGGTGGTCTTGCTCTTCTTGCCGGTAACGGCGTTCGCCGCGGCCGTGCCGGCGCTGCGCGTTACGGACGAGATGACGGCCGTCGTCGCAGCAGCGACCACCGCGGCACCGATGGATTTCTTCTTCTTGTCGGATGCTTTCGCGGCCGGCTTAGGGTCGTTGTACTTCGGTTTCTGCAACTCCTGCTGCCGTGCGGCTTCTTCCTGCTGGCGGAGGATCTCCTCCTGCTGCCGGGCCTGCTCCTCTGCCGCCTTCTGTTGGTCGGCGAGCAGGATCTCGAAGGCGGACTCGCGGTCGATCACCGTGTCGTACTTGCCGCGGACGGGGGAGGCGTTGTTGATATCCAGCCGCTGCCCCTCGGTGATGGCGCCGATCTGGCTGAGCGGGAAGAGGATCTTGGCCCGCTGGACGATGCCCGGGGCGCCCTTGGCGTCCAGGAAGCTCACCAGCGCCTCGCCGGTCTCCAGGTTCATGATGGCGTCTTCCGTCTTGAAAGCCGGGTTGGCCCGGAAGGTCTCCGCGGCGGCCTTGACGGCCTTCTGGTCCTTCGGGGTATAGGCGCGCAGGGCGTGCTGGACGCGGTTGCCCAGCTGGCCGAGCACGCTGTCGGGAATGTCGGACGGGTTCTGCGTGATGAAGTACACGCCGATGCCCTTGCTCCGGATCAGGCGGACCACCTGCTCGATCTTGCTCACCAGGGCGGGGGAGGTGTCGGTGAAGAGGGTATGCGCCTCGTCGAAGAAGAACACCAGTTTGGGCAGTTCCAGGTCGCCCACCTCGGGCATCTGGGCATAGATGTCGGACAGCAGCCAGAGCAGGAAGGTGGAGTACAGCTTCGGGTTCATCATCAGCTTGTCGGCGGCCAGCACGCTCATCACGCCCCGGCCGTTCTCCACGGCGAAGAGGTCCTGGATGTCGAAGGCCGGCTCGGCGAAGAACTTGTCCGCGCCCTGGTTCTCCAGGGACAACAGCGCACGCTGGATAGCGCCCACGCTCAGCGAGGACACGCTGCCGTAACGCTGCGTGTATTCGGCGGAATGTTCCGAGACGTAGTTCAGCATCGAGCGGAGGTCCTTCAGGTCGAGCAGCAGCAGCCCACGGTCGTCCGCCACGCGGAAGATCACGTCCATCACGCCGCTCTGCACCTCGGACAGGCCGAGCAGGCGGCTGAGCAGCTGCGGCCCCATGTTGGAGATGGTGGTCCGCATCGGATGGCCCTGCTCGCCGAAGACGTCGTAGAAACGCGTCGGACATCCGGCGAACTGCGGATTCTCGATGCCGAATTCGGGCAGGCGCTTCTCGATGAAGCCGCTCAGGCGGCCGGCCTGGCTGATACCCGAAAGGTCCCCTTTCATATCTGCCATGAAGCAGGGGACGCCCGCCTGGCTGAAGGATTCGGCGAGCACCTGCAGGGTGACGGTCTTTCCGGTGCCGGTCGCGCCGGCGATGAGTCCGTGGCGGTTCGCCATCTTGGCGGTAATGGAAATCGGCCCTTCGGGGCCGTGGGCGACATAGAGTCCGTGGTTGGCGTCGTACATATCTTCAGTGTTGTTTTTTCTGTCTTGTAAATATAGTAATAATTACGGATTTTTTCTAAATTAGCATCGTGAAACAAACTACTAAACCACTTTCAAAATGAAAAAGTACTTTGCTGAATGCATCGGAACCTTCGTTCTGACGCTTCTGGGCTGCGGCACCGCGATGTTCCTCGGATGCAACACCCCGGCCGGTGTCGTGGGCACCGCCATCGCTTTCGGTCTGACCGTCGTCGCCATGGCGTACACGATCGGAAACATCTCCGGCTGCCACATCAACCCGGCCATCACCTTCGCCGTCGCGCTCTCCGGCCGCATGAGCTGGAAGGACGCCTGCGGCTACTGGTGCGGCCAGCTGATCGGCGGTATCATCGCCGGCGCCATCCTGCTGCTCCTCACCAAGGTCGTTGCGGCTCCGGACCTGACCGGCGGCCTCGGCACCAACGGCGTAGCCAACGCGGGAGGCATCGGCGGAGCGCTGCTCGTCGAATTCATCGCCACCTTCATCTTCGTGCTCGTCGTCCTCGGCGCCACGGATGCGAAGCTGGGCGCCGGCAAGCCTGCCGGCCTGGCGATCGGTCTCACCCTCATCCTCGTCCACCTCGTCTGCATCAACCTGACCGGCACCTCCGTCAACCCGGCCCGTTCCATCGGTCCGGCGCTCTTCAACGGTGGCGAGTCCCTGGCGAACGTGTGGGTGTTCATCCTCGCCCCGATGGCCGGTGCGGCCCTCTCCGCCCTGGTCTGGAAGTGCCTTGCCAAGGAGTAGGCGAGAATTCCGGAACAACAATAAAACCGGCCCTGCGGGGGTCGGTTTTATTGTTGTTAGCCGGGGACGGCGTCGGTGCTTCCATGCAGCGGGATTTCACAAACCCACGCGCAGCCCGATGTTCAGATTGAAATCGAATGGTCTTTCCTTATAGATGGTACGGATATCGCTTCCATTATCGAAACTGTAGCGCAGACCCGGTTCCGCGAACACGCTCATCCGGCCGGTTAGCAGATATTCTGCTCCAAAGGCTCCGTTCACCGAAAACTGCCAGGCATCGCAGGCGTCGGCATTCCGGGCACGGATCGGTATTTCGGCCATCCCGCCCGCAGACGCATAGAACCTTACCCTGCCACCGTCGAAAAACCGATAATCCAGATTCAACGGAATGCCCAGATACGACTGGCGCGGCCTTGCTACACCGGTCAGGTCTCCGGTTCCGGCAGGAAACTCAATCCCGTAGCATCCATAAGTAATCCCGCCTTCAACGCTCCACCTCCGGCTCATTTCGTAACAGAGGCCGATACCGAAACGGAGCGTTTGATGGCTGCAGAAATCGATTCCGGAAAGATAGGCCTTCACCGCCAGTCGATGCGCCGGAAGGACAGCGGTCCCGCCTGTCATTTCTCCTCCTGAGAGCAGGTCGGCCGCCCCGACGGCTTGAGCGCCGGCACTCTCCGATGTATCATCCGTCTTCGTTTTCAGTTCCGGAAGTACCGTTCCGGCCGGGCGGCCGGTCTTGGCGTTTTTTTTATCCGGAGCGTTCGTCCAGGCGGGGTGGTGCTCTTCTTCCGGGGACATCCTCATGGGTCCGGATGCGACCGGTTCAAGCAGGTCGGACGGTAGCGAGTAGCCGAGGTCGGCAAGAAGGGGACGGTCCGGAATGCTCTCGCCGGCAAGCGGTGCCGGAACCACCACGGGCGGAAGGATCGTAACAACCGCTTTTTTCCCGGGATGTAGACGGATGCCGGAAAAATAGATTCCCAGACCGGCAGCCACGGCGGCAAGTGCGGCGGTCACGATCCGCATGCGGATCGGAAAATACACTGCCGGACGGCCGGCTGCCGACAGGGCCGCCTCCAAATCGGCCCAGGGAACTTCCGGAGCAGGCTCTCTGTATGAGGAAAGTTTCCGTTGCAAGTCTTTTTTCCACTGTCGCTTCATAGTTTCTCCAAGTCCTTATTGTATTGTCTGATCTTTTTTGCCAGCAGATTCTTTGCCTTGTGCAGTTGGGATGCCGACGTGTCTGGCCGGATACCGAGAAGAGAAGCGATTTCCCGATGGCTCTTCTCCTCGAAGACGAACAGGTTGAACACCGTCCGGTAACCAGTCGGAAGTTCCCTGATCATCGCATGCAGCAACTCCGGCGGGATATCCTCCAGGGGCGGATCTTCCTCTTCCGCTTCCTCCGTGATATCACGGTCCAGGCTGATGAACTCATGCTTCTTGCGTGAACTCAGGAACTTGAGCGCCTGGTTGACCGTGATCTTTGCCGACCATGCCCGCAAAGAACCTTTCCCGCGGTACTCGAAGCGGTTTATGTTCGTCACGATTTTGAGCAGGCTGTCCTGGAAGATATCCTTCACGTCGTCCCGGTCCGTAATGTACCGGGAACAGATTCCCGACAAGTATTCCGCATACTGCGCATAATACTCCCGCAACGCAGCGACCTCGCCTTCGCGAAGCCGCTGCGCCAGACGCTCTTCATCATTTCGCCGGGCAAACAGATCCACACCTTAATAGATGCTCTTTACCAGTTCTTCCGCTGTAAAGTCCACCCTTTTTTCTTCATCCGTCCCCCGGGGGCCGAGGTTGAACTTGGCCGTTTTCCTTCCGCTGTAAGACTGCCACTCCAAGGTGATTTCCTGTCCGCAGGATTCAGGCAGCTCGCTGAGCTTGAAAGCGACCAGCGCATCCGCGAGAGGTCCGTCGAGATCTCCCTTCGCATCGTGGTGGAAGATGACTCGGCAGGGATCGTCCGGGTCCGCGCCATAGACGAGATTCACGTAATGTGTCGCACCGTTTCCCCAGTTCGTCCGGAAGCGCAAGGTCAGATATCCGTCTTCAACGATGGTCAGCCAGTCATCGATAATCTCCACGGGGTCGTCGCCATAGGCCTCCACGTCTTCTACTTCGCCCAGATGTGGGACCATCGGCTTGGTGCGGATGGAATCAAGCCAGTTCACATAGACCGGCAGCACGTTTTCCTCATTTTCCCCGGCCGGGATCTCATCTTCGTTTGCTTCGCGGTAATTGACCAACGCACGGACTTCTTTGGTTCCGAACGGGGATTCTTTTAAATTGACGGGATTCAATACCGTCTTGTCGTTGAGTTGCAGGCAGAACGCTGTGTTGTCGGCATTCGGTTTGACCGTTACCAGGGCAGACGGATACAGCATCTGCACATTATTGTCGTCCTGCTTGAAGCAGGAGTGGATGAAAGACAGGCCCGATACCATCAGGGCGAACATCAGAATGTAATTAAATTTACCCATAATCATATATTTAAGGATTCAACGAATAGCCAACGGCAGGAGAACACGTTTCATTATGATAAATCACGGCAAGGTAGAAAACTTGCCTGCTGGAAATAAAAAAAGTCCGCCATGCATGACACACGGCGGACTGTTCTGCAGCGTTTTCGGACCTGTCAGCACTTCATGAAGAAAAAGAAGAATGCCACCCACTCTTTCCTGACGTTGTTCGGGTAGTAGCCGATCGTACTGTGGGAGCCGTTCTCCACACGACCGTTGCTGATATAGCCGATCGTACTGTGGGAGCCGTTCTCGACACGGTCGCCGTTGATGTAGCCGATGGTGGAGTGGCTGCCGTTCTCGAAACGGCCGCTGCTGTAGTAACCGATGGTGCTGTGCGAGCCGTTCTCGAAGCGGCTGTCGCTGAAATAGCCGATGGTGGAATGCGAACCGTTCTCCACGCGGCCGTCGGAATTGATGTAGCCGATGGTGGAATGGCTGCCGTTCTCGATGCGCTGGGCGCGGGCTTCGATCCCCGTCAGCAGGAACAGGGACGCAAGCGTCAGGAGGAGAAACTTTTTCATAAGTACGGAGTTTAACAGTTACTGCAAATATAACGAGTTTTTATTATATTTGTCATTGCACTTGGAAACTCATCTAAACACTGTTGATATGAAAAGATTCCTTTTGTTTCTTGCAACGGCGGCTGCCGTCCTGCTGCTCGTCTCATCCTGCAGCATTCTCTCCGGTCTCATGAGCGGCGGGATCAAGACCTACACCTTCAATTCACTTCCGCAGAACCTCTCGGAACTCAAGGCCCGTCCCGAGGCCAACATGAAGGATCCTTACGGCGTCGCCGTCCTGACCCTCGCTGCGCTCTGCCGCTACGAGACCAGCCCGCAGGACTGCTTTGAAATGCTCGACTGGCTGAAAGGTCCCGAGGACCTGTCCAACTACGAGAAGAGCTTCATCCAGGAGCGTCTGAAAGGCAAGGAATACAAACCGCGTTCCTATTTCCAGGGAGCCACCCCGGACAACAACTACACGCCGAGCCGTCCCTACAAGATCACCCCGGTCAGCAATCCGTACACTTTCCAGAACGATGGCTGGGCCGCGATTTACGTGCGTTCCTTCGGCGCCGACAATCCGCGCACCATCAAGCTCCGCCAGAAGAAGAGCACGGGCGAGTGGTTCCTGAACGAAGTCCAGTGCCTGAGCGATATCCGGCTGCCGGCTTCCGAAGACAAGTGGAGATAAGATGGCAGGACTTTTACAGAAACTCCTCTCGATGCTTCCGGGAGAAGGCGCGAAGCTGGTTTCCAAGGCCCTTGACAACAAGTACAAGAGTTTTACCTTCCCCGTACTGCCCAAGAGCGTGGAACAGTTGAAGGCGCTGCCGGAAGCATCGCTTACCGACCCCTATGCGGTCGCGGCGCTAACCATCGCCGTGCTGGACTGCCATGGGACAGACCCCGCCGCCTGCCACGCGATGCTGAACGTCCTGAAAGGCCCCGAACCGCTTTCGCAGGCCGAAAAGGACTTCATCCGCGAACGCCTGAGCGGCAAGGAATACAAGCCCCGCTCCTTCTTCGCCGGCGCGACGCCCGAAAACAACTACACGCCGACCACCCCCTGGACCGTCCGGGTGCACGCCAATCCCTATTCTTTCCAAAACGAGGGCTGGGCGATACTCTACATCAAGTCCGGCGGCGGCGACAACGAGCGCGGCATCAAGCTCCGCCAGAAGCCCAGCACGGGACAGTGGTTCCTGAACGACATCCAATGTCTGAGCGACATCCGTCTTCCGGCCTCGGAAGACAAGTGGAGATAGGATGAGCGGAAAGACATACATTTTCCGTGGACGGGAGATCCTGGTGGACGGGGGAGGAGACGCCGCAGCAGCGGAGGCCGCCTCCCTCGCCGCTTGTCCCGATGCATTCCGCTGCGACGATCCGCAAAGTGGAAACACCGGCATCGAACTGCCCGCGGGGACCGAGGCGCCGGCAGGCTTCCGCTTCCTCCCGATTCCCAGTTATTTCTTCGCGCACGACGACGCTGAGAACGCGCGGGCGTCCCGGATGAAGGGACTCGCACAGTGGCACGCGAAGACCCGTTTCTGCCCTTCCTGCGGGCAGGCACTGCAGCCGGGTTCCATCGGGAATTCCCTGGAATGCCCCGCCTGCGGCCGGCTTCTTTTCCCGCGCATCGAGCCCTGCATCATTACCCTGGTCACCCGGGGCGATGAACTCCTGCTCCTGCGCAATGTCAAGGACCGGGAGGGCATCTACGCCTGCCTGGCGGGCTTCGTCGAGATCGGCGAGACGCTCGAGCAGGCCCTCCGCCGCGAAGTCCGCGAAGAAACCGGGCTGGAGGTCAAGAACATCCGCTATGCGGGCAGCCAGGCCTGGCCCTTCCCGGATCAGCTGATGGTCGGCTTCTACGCCGAGTATGAAGGGGGAGAGATCCGCATCCAGGAATCCGAAATCGCCGACGCGCGCTGGTTCCGCCGCGATGCGCTGCCCAAGCTGCCCCGGCCCGGATCCATCGCCTGGCGGCTCATCCACGGCCGCCTGGAAGACAACTGCGCGCGGCATTGAAATTTTTTTTGGTGATTTCCCAAACTGTTTCTATATTTGCAGTCCCGAAAGGGAAATGGTGCTGTAGCTCAGATGGTAGAGCAAAGGACTGAAAATCCTTGTGTCGGCAGTTCGATTCTTCCCAGCACCACTTTAACCCGCTCTAAATGAGCGGGTTATTCTTTTTGGTCCCACTGATAGTCAAAGGGACCTATCTCAAAAATCCATTCAGAAAAAGAAACCAGTTTGTTGTCCAGAACCACCATCCGAAGAACATGGTCTGGGCCTCCACCCAGACTTTGGTCATGGTATTTGTCATAGATGGCTTTAAAAGCATCCATGTCGTTGGATTTGATTATATCCGGAAGAACATCTTCTTCTCCAAACGGCGCATATTTTGACACATTATCAATGGGAGGACCATCAACATCATATTCTTTGCCTTCACCTAATCTTAAAGATAGGTGCAACTCCCTGCGTGAAGAGAAAGCGCTTATGTGCACCGGGTATGTAGCATCCAACCAATCCACAAATGACAGACGTATCAACAACGTATCTTTTGCCCCATTATAGAAGAAGCCATGCTTATTCAATGCTTGAAGAACTATTCTCCGTTCTTCATTGGACCACGTAGGCTTGCCGGTCCGTATCTTATTATCTTCAAAATTATAGACAACACATGTATTATTCGCCTCCTTTATCATTGATAAAAGTGGCGGGTCAAAATTCCTTCCCTTAAGACCCGTAGGAAGAATCTGCATCAGTAAAAGGAAGAAGATGAATCTCACCATTTGTGTTAAACCTTGTACAAAGATACTCATTATCGGTGAAGTTTTTATATCACTCCCGCCAGGATTCCCAGTATCAAGCCCCCCTCCCTATACGTCAATGGGGAAACACTTTCACGGAGCGCATTTCTCCAGCAGATTTGGAAAAGAATGCTTTTCTAGAAGGGTATGCCGGAAAATTAAGCCATCATCGCAGGAAGAGGAAGTAAGCCAGGACGGCTTGGATGATGAGGATGGCGGGGATGCCGAGATTGAATTTCCGTTTTTGTGTTTTGTGCCGGAAGAGATACATCCCCAAGAGTGCGCCGATACTACCTCCTGCGATAGACATCCCGATGAGGGTCGCCTCCGGTATGCGCCACTTTCCGCTGCGGGCCTTCCATTTGTCGATTCCGAAGACAAGGAAGGTCAGGATATTGATGCCGATGAGATATATGATGATTGCTCGCAAGTTCGTCGTGTCGTTACACCGATAAATCCGAATTTATCGGTCTCTTCTACCGCCAACAAAATAACCCCTTCACCCCAATCCATTCACGGGCGGAGACAATAGCGGCTAATTCTTCCGGCTCATAA
>CAMVGM010000014.1 GCA_947167015.1 uncultured Bacteroidales bacterium | reverse complement strand
CAGGTGTCGGTCTACCGTCCGGTGCGCAAACCGGAGAGCGGCGACGACTCGATCTTCCTGATCCCCGGTTCTTATGTTCAAAATTAGCATCCTGCCTGAAGAAATAGAGAAAATGCCGCTGGGGGCCTTTCCCGGCAAGATATGTGTCATTGACAAGATTGGCATCGAGTTCGTGAAGGCCATCGCCTACCTGCGTACGCAGAAGGTCATCGGATTCGATACCGAAACGCGCCCGGTCTTCTCGCCCGGCCAGCGCCACAACCACGTCGCGCTCCTGCAGCTTTCCGGCCCCCGGAAGGCCTTCTTGTTCCGGGTGGGGCAGATCGGGATGCGCAAACTCCTCTGCGGCGTGCTGTCGAACCCGCACATCATCAAGGTCGGCGCCGCGGTGCACGACGACGTGCGCGGGCTGCAGTATTACCAGCGTTTCGATGAGAAGGGCTTCGTGGACCTGCAGAAGATCGCCTACGAATGGGGCATCCGTGACAAGAGCGTCAAGAAACTGGCCGCCAACATCCTGGGCGTCCGGATTTCCAAATCACAGCAGCTGTCCAACTGGGAAGCCGAGCAGCTTACCGCATCGCAGCAGATGTATGCCGCGACGGACGCTTGGGTGTGCCGGGAGATGTATCTGAAACTTCTCAAGTCGGAGAAGCATCCGCTCACCCCGGAAGAACTCAACCCGCCGCAGCCCCAGCCGGCCGCGCCCAAGGAGGCGCCCCGGGAAACGCCGGCACCCGCGGCGCAGCCGGAGGAGGGGCAGAAGCCGAAGCCGAAACGGCGCCGCCGTCGCCGCAAACCCAAGAAGCCGCAGGAGGCCCCGGCCGCCCCGGTTCAGGAGAAGAGCAATGGTTAAGGTTTTTTTGAAACGCGGCCGTGACGAGTCGTTGCGCCGCTTCCATCCTTGGGTGTTCAGCGGAGCCGTCGCCCAGGTGCAGGGTTCTCCCGCCGAGGGAGACATCGTCGGCGTGTACAGCGCCGAGGGCCAGTTCCTGGCCTCCGGACACTGGCAGGTCGGCTCGATCGCCGTACGCATCCTCTCCTTCGACGCCGATCCCACCGCACCCGGTTTCTGGGAAGACTCCATCCGCCGCGCCCTCGCCGTCCGCGAGGCCGTCGGCTTGTATGACGGAGAGAATACGAACGGTTTCCGCCTGGTACACGGAGAAGGGGACGGGCTGCCCGGGCTGATCATCGACTGGTACGACGGGGTCTGCGTGATGCAGGCGCATTCGGTCGGCATGTTCCGCGCGAAAGGGCAGATCTGCGAAGCGCTCAAGGCGGTATTCGGCGAGCGCCTGAAAGCGGTTTACGACAAGAGTTCCGGCACGGCGCCCTTCAAGGCGGGCCTGGACCTCGTGGACGGCTACCTGTACCGCGCCGAAGGCTTCGCCGCCTCGGAGGCGACCGTCCTCGAGAACGGCCGCAAGTTCCTCGTCAATTGGGAAGAAGGCCAGAAGACCGGCTTCTTCCTGGACCAGCGCGACAACCGCGCCCTGGTCGGGAAATATGCCGCCGGGCGCCGCGTGCTCAATCTTTTCTGCTACACCGGCGGCTTCAGCATCTATGCCCTGACGGCCGGCGCCGCGCTCGTCGACTCCGTCGATTCCTCCGCCCGCGCGATGGACCTCGTCGCCCGCAACATCGCCTTGAACGCCGGTGACGGGGAAACGGAGTGCAACAACTACTGCGAGGATGCGATCGATTTCCTGCGGAAGACGCCGGAAGGGAAGTACGACCTGATGATCGTGGACCCGCCGGCATTCGCCAAACACCGCGGCGCCCTGCAGAACGCCCTCCGCGCCTACCAGCGCCTCAATGCCGCCGCCATCGCGAAAGTGGCCCCGGGCGGCCTGGTGTTCACCTTCAGCTGCTCGCAGGTCGTCGACAAGATCTCCTTCGCCAACACGGTCTTCTCCGCCGCCGCGCAGACGGGGCGCAGCGTGCGCATCCTGGACCGCTTGTGCCAAGGCTCCGACCACCCGGTGAGCATCTACCACCCCGAAGGAGAATACCTCAAGGGGCTGCTGCTATACGTAGAATAACCATATCCCATATGAAGAGACTCCTGCTCTTAAGCGGACTGCTGGCCCTGGCGGCCTGCGGCCGGCCGGACGTCGCGCCGAAAGGCCCCCTTTACGTCGAAACGGTGCGTGTCGAGCCCGGCGACTCGCAGGACGAAATCGTCCGCAAAGCCGCGAACCTCGTACCCTCCCCGCGCCAGGCCGCGGCGCTGGAAAACGGTTTCATCGCCTTCATCCACTTCGGGCCCAACACCTTCACCCGGCGCGAATGGGGCACGGGCTTCGAGGACCCCGCGGTCTTCGACCTGAAGGAACTCCACACCGACGACTGGTGCCGCCAGATGAAGGATGCCGGGATGAAAATGGCCATCCTGACGGTCAAGCACCACGACGGTTTCTGCCTCTGGCAGACCCGCTACACCACCCACGGCATCATGTCCACGGGCTACCGGGACGGCCGGGGTGACGTGCTGCGCGAACTCGCGGAATCCTGCCGCAAATACGGCCTGAAACTGGGCATCTACCTCTCTCCGGCCGACCTTTACCAGATCGAGTCGCCCGACGGCCTGTACGGCAACCTCAGCGCCAAGACGCCCCGCGTCATCCCGCGTCCGGTGGAAGGCCGTCCGTTCGAAGACAAGCGGACCTTCCACTTCACGGTGGACGATTACAACGAGTATTTCCTGAACCAATTGTTTGAATTGCTCACCGAGTACGGGCCCATCTCCGAAGTTTGGTTCGACGGCGCGCATCCCAAGCGCAAGGGAGGCCAGACCTATGACTACACCGCCTGGCGCGAACTTATCCGCACCCTGGCCCCCGACGCGACCGTCTTTGGCCGCGAAGACGTCCGCTGGTGCGGCAACGAGGGTGGCGCAACGCGTGACGCTGAGTTCAACGTCGTCACCTTCGAAGAGGACCCGGCCGTGATGACGGAGTTCAACGACATGCTCGGCGATCTGGGCACCCGCACGGTGTACGCCGCGCAGAAGAAGCCCTTCTACCTGCATTACGAGCCCTGCGAGACAAATACCTCGATCCGTGCCGGCTGGTTCTTCAGCGACGACGACACGCAGGAGGTCCGCACGGCCGACGACGTCTTCGACATCTACGAGCGCGCGGTGGGCGGGAACTCCATCTTCCTGCTGAACATCCCGCCGAACCGCGAAGGGCGCTTCTCCGAGCGCGATGCGGCCGTCCTGCAGGAGGTGGGCGCGCGCATCCGCGAGACCTACGGCGAGGGCTGCAACCTGCTCGCCCGCGCCCGGGGGCCGAAAAAGGTCCTGGACGGGAAAGACGGCACCTACGTGCCTGCCGACGGGCTCGTGCTCCGCTTCCGCAAGCCTGTCACCCTGAACCGCATCGTGCTGCGCGAGCCGGTGACCGCGGTCGGCGAGCGGGTGGAAGCCTGCGCCGTGGACGCCCGGATTGACGGGGCGTGGCAGGAGATCGCCAGCGGTACCAACATCGGTTTCCGGCGCATCCTGCGTTTCGCCGACGTGACTGCGGACGCCCTGCGCATCCGCATCACAGCCACGCGGGACGAGCCATTGCTCAGCGAGGTCGAGGCCTACCGCTATCGGACGCGTCCGCCTGCCGTCGAGGCGGTGCAGGCCCCGGACGGCACCGTGATCCTGAAGCCCGCCTTCCAGTCCATGCACTGGTGGAGCTACCGGTACAACGACGCGGCGGACCTTTACGCCGGATGCACATTCCTGTATGCGACGGAACCGGGCGGGGAAATGCGGACCTATGAGGGTCCTTTCCATTTGGAAAACAGTGAGTTGCGCGCCGTGGCCGTGCTGAACGGGGAGCGCGGGCCGGAACTGGTCCGCCACTTCGGCTGGGCCAAGCAAGGCTGGAAACTCATCGATTGCAGCAGCGAGTATCCGGGGCAGTTCGCCCGGCAGGCCATCGACGGCCGGACCGACAGCTGCTGGCAGTCCCGCGACGGGGTGCAGCAGTACATCAGCATCGACTTGGGAGAGGTCCGCGAACTGCGCGGCTTCGCCTACACGCCGCACACTTTCACGAAGGAAAGCATGATCGAGAAGGGAATCTTCCGCATCAGCGCGGACGGGAAGAGTTGGAAAGATGCCGAGCCGTTCGAGTTCGGGAACCTGGTCAACGACCCGACCCGCCGGGTCCACAATTTCGCGAAGCCCATCCGGACCCGTTACGTCCAGATCCGCTCCACCGCCATCGCCGCAGGCGGCAACGCCGCCGGCATGGCCGAACTGGACCTGTTCTAGGCGGCGTCCGCCTCGATGAGTTCCAGCAGGCGGTCGATGGCCTCGGTGTCGGGAATGTGCCGCAGGACAGGCTGTCCGCGGTGGTAGATGGCCACGCGTCCGCCGCCTTCGCCCACATAGCCCCAGTCGGCGTCGGCCATCTCGCCGGGGCCGTTCACGATGCAGCCCATCACGGCGATGACCAGCCCCTTGAGGTGGGCGGTGCGGCGCTGCACCTCTTCGAAAGTGGCCTGCAGGTCGTACATCGTGCGGCCGCAGCCCGGGCAGGCGATGTATTCCGGCTTGTAGAAACGCCGCCGGGCCGCCTGCATGATCTCGTCCTTGAGGTACTCGGAAAGTCCCGCTTCCGCCGGAATCTCATCGATTTCCCGCTTCAGCAATTTCGGCCCCCAGGTGCAGGCCGCTTCAAGCATTGCCAGGGTATTCTGGTCTAGTCCCTCCGGCGGCGTGACGGCGGAGCCGGAATTGGTTTTCCGGCAAACCTGTCCGGAAAATAATTCCGGGCCGCCCGTCTGGAAGACTCCGCCGCCGGCAAGGGCGAGGTATTCTGCGATCGGCAACTCATTCACGGGGGGCTCCGTCAGCGAGACGCGGATGGTATCGCCGATACCCTCCTGGAGCAGCGAAGCGATCCCCACGCAGGACTTGATACGCCCGCTGTCGCCGCCCCCGGCCTCGGTCACGCCGAGGTGCATCGGGAAAACCACGCCCCGCTCCTGCATCCGCCGGGCGAGTTCGCGATACGCCTCCACCATCACCACGGTGTTGCTCGCCTTCAGCGACACCACCACGTTCAGGAAATCCGCCGCGATGCACATCTCCAGCCACTCCATCGCCGCAATGGCCATCGCCTGCGGCGTGTTGCCGTAGCGGTCGGTGATGTAGGCGCCCAGCGAGCCGTGGTTCAGGCCCACGCGCACGGCGGTGCCGTGTTCTTTGCAGACGGACAGGAAACGGGCGAACTGGCGCCGCGCCTCCGCGTGATCCTTGTGGAAATTGCCCGGATTGATGCGGACCTTTTCCACCACTGGCGCCACTGCGATGGCGGTTTCGGAGGAGAAGTGGATGTCGGCCACGAGGGGCACGTCGCAACCCGCCGCCCGCAGCCGCGCCTTGATCTCGGCCACGTGCGGGACGTCCTGCAGGCCGGGCACGGTGATGCGTACCAGCTGCGCGCCGGCGGCCGCGAGTTCCAGGCACTGCGCCACGGTGGCCGCGACGTCGGAAGTATGGGTGTTGCACATCGTCTGGACGACGACGGGATGCCCGGCGCCGATGACCAGTTTGTCCCCGACGCGGACAGGAAGTGTCTCAATTCTCGCCATATACGATATCCCGGGCTTCCCGGCGCAGCTGCGCGCTGGTCTTTCCGGAGCGTTTGGTCAACTGGAAATGCACGCCCACCGTGGCGATGATGTCCAGCGGATAGGCGTAGCGGTAGTAATACTGGCTGGCATAGTCCGGTTGATACAGCGACGACCAGGACCAGCGCAGCAGCGCGTTGAAATGGATCTCCACCGGATCGAACATCAGGGCGAAGCCGGCGCCGCCCTGCAGGCCGTACTCCCAGCGGTTCTCATAGGGCCGGAAAGCGTGCTCGAACTCGGGTTCCAGGTTGGGGCCGGAACGGGAGATGCTGTTGCGCCAGCCGCCGTACACGCCCACATTCGCCATCAGCTTGCCGGGATGGAAATCGACGTGGATCTGCGCCAGGGCGGGAATCTCGAAGACCTCGATGGTGGCCTGTTCCGCACCGTCCACGTTCTGGGAAGCCCCTGTTTCGGGATCCTTCTTGAAGCCGAACCCTTCATAGCCGTGCGCCACGCCCGCCACGAGGGCGAAGTAGGGCATGGTGTCGAACATCTTGCTGAACTTGGTGAAAGTCACGGAGATATAATTCGGGGAGAACTGCCAGGCGCGGTTGTGCCGGGAAGGCGCGTAATACATGTTGGAAAAGGACACGCCGTAATTCACCCCGATGAGCAGGTAGTCGTTGATCAGCGGCTTGCGCTTTTCCACCGCAAGGCTGTCCTCCTGCGCCCGCAGGCCGGAGACGGCCAGCAGGAGCAATGCGAAGAGGAGGCAGAAGGCTTTTTTCATGGCGTCAGGGCGTGTTGAAGAGGCTGGCGATCGCGACCGGCTGGGTGATCTCGGCGCCCGCCGGGATGTCGATATAAGGGCTTCCGGAGAGCTCCAGGAACACCACTTTCTCGGGCTGGCGGTGCTCCAGCAGGGAGCCGGTGTCCACGATGGAGTTTCGGTTGCCGTCCTCGGTGATGCGGATGCTGTAGCGTCCCTTCTTGAGGTAGGGGAAACGGACCGTCTGGTCGCCGTCAATGACGTAGGAGCGCAGCACGCGGTCGCGCTTCTCGCCCAGCAGGTCCACGATGAACTTGCGGTCCACGCCGGAGAACTCCAGGTCCAGCACGCTCAGCGTCTCGTCGTCGGGCAGGCTCACCTTGAGTTCGGTGCTGTCGGACCAGAAGCCGTTGATGTCGCGGAAGGCGCGGTAGGGCAATTTCATGAAATACTGGTAGCCGGGCATCAGCTTGGCCTTGGGCCTGAGGATGTAGCGGCGGAGGTTGAGACTGTCCTGCTCCACCGTGAACTCCTCGCGCGTTTCGCGCTGCCGGGGATTGATGGAGCGGAAGATCACCGAGTCGAACTGCTCGTTGATGATGGGGTTGCGGAACTCCAGCGAGAAGCCGTTCTGCTCGACGGTTTCCGGCTCGACCTTGAAACTGTACACGCAGGTGGTGTCGTCGTGCTTGATGTTGCGGCGCTGCGTCTTGGAATAAGTCCGCCTGTCGTTCGGCATCGCCAGCTTGACGATCTCCTGGGTGGGGACCAGGCGCCCGAGCGAGTCGGTCTTGCGGTAGTTGACGTAGATGCGCATCGTGTCCGGGGCGGCCCGGCGGCTGTTGATCCAGAGTTCCAGGCTGTCCTGGAGGATGTTGAACTGGCTGATCACCTGGTCCGCCCGGTATCCGCGGATCCACAGCGAGTCGATCCACGCGCCCGGGGCCTGGAAGGTCAGGTAGGCGGAGCGTTCGGCGGTGCGCTCCTGCTTGACGATGAACTGCCGGGACGGTTTCTCGCGGAAGAGCTTGAGTTCGTGCTCGCTGCGGCGCGCCTGGCAGCGTAGCGTGTCCAGCATGTCGTATTTGAGCATTTCCGGCAGCGTGTCGGAGGCGAACATCACCGGCCGGATCAGCGAATCCACGAAGGCGACGGTTTCCGTCTCGGGATTGTAGATCAGGTCGTTGCTGGCGTCCTTGATGGCGTAGAGCCGGTATAGGGTGTCCTTGACGTAGGGGAAGGTGAAATAGCCCCAGTCGTCGGTCCGGGCGGTGGCGTACGGCTTGTGCAGGAAGATGGCGGAGTCCGCGTGGTCCTTGTGCAGCAGGACCGTGGCGCCCTTGACCGGGGCGAGGGTGTTGCAGTCCACCACGGTGCCGGTGACCAGCATCGAATCGATGTGCTCGCCGGTGGAGAACACATAGGTATAGCCCGGAAACAGGTTGCCTTCGTTGGCGTCCGCGATGGCGTCGTTGAAGTTCAGCGTGTAGGTCATGTCCGGGAGCAGCGGCTCCTCGAAAGTGACGATCAGGTCGTGTCCGCGCAGCCGCGCCTTCGGGGGGCGGTTCTGCGGCGGGGACAGGACGATGCCCGCGGGCGTCTTGATCTGGACGTACTCGTTGAAGGTGAAGATGAAACGGGCGCCTTCCAGTGGCACGCCGATCACACCGGGCAGGGGACGGATGTCGATGATGTAGGGCGGGATGGTGTCCTTCTTGCCGCCGGAAGGGGCCTGCGTCGTGTTGGCGCAGGAAGGCAGCAGCAGGGGCAGCAAGACCGCGCAGACGGCCAGCAGCAGGAGGATCAGGGGGGTGGTTCTCTTCTTCATGGCGCGTCAGATATCGGTCCGGATGACATCCTGGATGCCGTCGATCTTGGAAAGCCCGTCCACCATCCGCTCCAGGTTCTTCTTGTCGCGGACGAGCAGTTCGATGAATCCCTCGAAGAGTTCCCCGTCGGTGGAGAGCTGGAGCTTGCGCATGTTGATGCCGAGGGTCTGGGAGATGTAGCTGGAGATCTCGCTGAGCAGGCCCAGCCGGTCGATCCCCTTGAGGGAGATGCGGATCGGGTACTCCTGCTGCACGGCGCCCCACTGCGGGACGACCATCCGGTTGCCGTACTTGCTGGCGAGGCTCTCCGCCACCGGGCAGGATTTCTTGTGCACGATCACCAGGTTGTCCGAGGTGGAGAAGCCGATCACCGGGTCGCCGGGGATGGGATGGCAGCACTCCGCGATCTTGTACTGGATGCCGCGGGCGGCGTCGTCCAGGATGGAATGCTTGCGCCGGTCGCTGCCGGAAAGGTCCTTCTCGTCGATGATGGCCTTGAACTCCTCCGGTCCCAGCAGCCCCAGCCCGATGCGGAAGTAGAGTTCGCTCTCTTCGTGCAACTGGCTGTAATCCAGGAACTTCTTGATCAGTTCCCGGTTGGTCTGCAGGCCCATCAGGCGGATGCGCTCGTCAAAGATGCGCTCCCCGTCGCGGGCGATCTCGGCGAAATCGCGCCGGAAGAACTCGATCACGCGGTTGCGGGCGTAGCGCGTCTGCAAGAAGGAGATCCACTCCATCTTGGGCCGGGCGTTCTCGGCGGTGATGATCTCCACCTGGTCGCCGGCCTTCAGGGAATGGGACAGCGGGACGAGCCGCATGTTCACCTTGGCGGCGATGGCGCGGTTGCCGATCTCGGTGTGGATCATGTAGGCGAAGTCCAGCGCGGTGGCGCCGGCCCGGATGGCCTTCTGCTCGCCTTTCGGCGTGAAGACGACGATCTCGTTGCTGACGAGGTCCTTGTGGATGATGTCCAGCAGTTCCAGGGCGCTGAGGTCGTCGCTCAGGAGGATGTCGTGGACTTCCGCCAGCCACTTGTCCATCTCGGAATCGTTCTCGGAGATGTAGCCGTCGTTCTTGTAGGCCCAGTGGGCGGCGATGCCCTTCTCGGCGATGTCGTCCATCCGCTTGGAGCGGATCTGCACCTCCACCCAGAAGCCGGCGTGGCTCATCAGCGTGCAGTGCAGGGCCTCGTAGCCATTGCTCTTGGGCTGGGAGATCCAGTCGCGGCGCCGGCCGAGGTTCTCCCGGTAGAGGTGCGTGATGGTGGAGAAGATGAGGTAGGCCTGTCCGCGTTCGGTCTGGGGGCTGTTGTCCATCGGCTCGAAGATGATGCGGACGGCGTAGAGGTCGTAGATCTGCTCGAAGGGGACCCGCTTCGTACGCATCTTGTACCAGATCGAATAAGGGGTCTTGATGCGCTTCTTGATGGTGAAGCGGTAGCCCGCCTGGGTCAGGGCCGCCTCGATGGGGGCGATGAAGTTGTCGATGTCCTTGTCGCGGTTCGCGACGTTGCCCTTGATGCGTTCGGAGATCCTGCGGTAGTCCTCGGGTTCCTTGTAGCGGAGCCAGATGTTCTCCATCTCGGACTTCACGCTGTACAGGCCGAGGCGGTGGGCCAGCGGGATGAAGATGAACATCGTCTCGGAGAGGATCTTGTCCCGCTTGTGCTCGGGCATGAACTCGATGGTGCGGCAGTTGTGCAGGCGGTCCGCCAGCTTGATCAGCACCACGCGGACGTCGTCGCCCAGGGTGAGCAGGATGCGCTTGAAATTCTCGGCCTGGAGGCTCTCGGTACTGGCCACGCCGCCTTTGCGGTCCTCGTTATCCAGCACGGTCTTGATCTTCGTGAGTCCGTCCACCAGGGTGGCGATCTTGTCGCCGAACAGATTGCGGATGTCCTCGACCGTATAGGCCGTGTCCTCCACTACGTCGTGCAGGAGGGCGGCGCAGATGGACTTGCAGCCCAGGCCGATCTCGGTCACGACGATCCGGGCCACGGCGAGCGGATGCAGCATGTAGGGTTCGCCGGAGCGGCGGCGGACGTTCTTGTGGGCCTGGTTGGCGAAATTGAAGGCTTTCCGGACGGTCTCCACTTCCGACTCGTCCTTGCAGCGCCGGGCGGCGACCTCCATCAGCGAGCTGAACTCCTCGCCGATCAGGCGGTAATCATCGGGTGTGAATTCGGAAAAACTCATGGCTTGCTTTCGGAGTCCCAATCGGAGACGTTATACTGGTCGACATTCTGGAAACTGTATGTCAGCTGCGCGCCGTAGATGATGATCTGCCAGCTGAAGTTCAGCCAGATCAGGAAGAGGGGGACGGCTGCGAGGATCCCGTAGGCCTGGCTGAGCCGTCCGATGAACATCTGCGTGTGCAGGTAAAGGTATTGGAAGAGGACGAAGATGATGCCGGCAATCAGCGCCGAGCGGAAGGCGTAGCGGTATTCCACCTTCGTGGCGGGGATGTACTTGTACATCACCGACAGGGTGCCCACCAGGATGAGATAGAAGGCCGCGTAGCCGATCAGCTTGAACAGGAAGCGGGCGTCCTTCAGGTCCAGGCCGTAGAAGAGGTTGGGCAGGTTGGTGGCATAGACCACGCCGGTACCGAAGATGATGACGATGAAGGGCGAAAGCAGGAGCACCAGCAGGTAGAAGCCGAAGCGCTTGTAGATCTTGCGCGGGATCTTGAGGATGCCCCAGACGTTGTTGAACACGCGCTCCACCTGGAACATCATCCACAGGATGGCCCAGAGGAAAAAGACGGCGGATACCGTGCCGAGTCCGCCGCCCTGGGCGGAGTCGATGATGACGGCGGCCCGTTCGGAGAGCATGCTCACGATCTCGGGGTGGGTCGGGAGGGCGACCTGGAGCGCCTCGGCGATCTTGCCGTCCAGCCCGAGGCCGCCGGTGACGGCGAAGGCGAAGGCGATGAAGGGCACCAGGGCCAGGGTGATGAAGTAGCTCAGCGAGACGCACTGGAAGCCCATCCGGTTCTCGGTAAAGGTCCTGAAGGTGATGCGGATCAGCTTGATGATGCGGACCATCTCGGCATAGGCGCGGCCGGACCCGCTGGTGTCGAGGGTCCAGATCCTGTCCGAGAAGAGGTCGGTTATCTTGCTGGCTATCTTCATCTTCCGTCAGAATAAAGTAGGTTCTTCGATGGCGGCGGGCAGCGGGTTGCCCCCGGAGGGCGTTTCCGCAGCGGAGCGAGGACGAATTTCTTCGCCCTCCGGGGACAAGCCCGCTGACGCCGCTACGTTATCTGCTGACGCCGTTGCGTTATCGGCCGGCAGCATCGCGCGGAACTCTTCCTCCGAAATGACGGGGATGCCGAGCTTCGCGCACTGCTTCAGCTTTTCCGGCCCCGGCTTGGTGCCGGCCAGCAGATACGCCGTCTTGGCGCTCACGGACGAACCGGCCTTGCCGCCGTGGGCGGCGATCAGCTCCTTCATCCTCTCCCGGCTGATGCTGAAGTTCCCGGAAATGACGACGGTCTTGCCCGCGAGGGCCTCGGACAGGGCGGCTCCCTTCCCGGCGCCGTCAAAACGCAGGCCTTTCGCCCGCAGCCGGGCGATCAGCTCCAGGTGCTCCTCCTTGTGCAGGAAGTCGAAGACGCTGCCGGCGATGACCTCGCCCACGTCCTCCACTTCCAGGAGCTGCTCCTTGGTGGCGGCGGCCAGGGTGTCGATGTCGCCGAAATGACGCGCAATCCCCTTGGCCGTCGTTTCGCCCACGTAGCGGATGCCCAGGGCAAAGAGCACGCGCTCGAAGGGGACCTGCTTCGAGGCTTCCAGGCTGTCCAGGAAACGCTGCGCGGAACGCTCCTGCCAGCCTTCCAGGCTCAGCAGCTGGTACTTGGAGATGTCGTACAGGTCGGCGGCGTTCCGGGCGAGCCCGGTATCGTAGAACTGCTCGACGGTCGCCTCGCCGGCGAGGATGTCCATCGCCTTCCGGCTGACGAAGTGGAGCAGGCGCCCCTTGATCTGCATCGGGCAGCCGTCCTGGTTCGGGCAGAACCACCGGGCTTCCGCCTCGGGCTTCACCAGGGGCGTGCCGCAGTCGGGGCAGCGCTCCGGGAAGGCCGGCGGCAGGGCGCCCTCGCTGCGATGCGCGGGGTCGATGCCGGTGATCTTCGGGATGATTTCGCCGCCCTTCTCCACGAACACCCAGTCGCCCACGCGGATGTCCAGCAGGGCCATCTGGTCGGCGTTGTTGAGGGTGGCGCGCTTGACGAGCGTGCCGCTGAGCTGCACGGGAGCGAGGTTCGCCACGGGGGTGACGGCGCCGGTGCGGCCCACCTGGTAGTCGATGCTGAGGAGTTCGGTGCAGGCCTGCTCGGCCTTGAACTTATAGGCGACGGCCCAGCGCGGCGACTTCGCGGTGTAGCCCAGCGAGCGCTGGCAGGCCAGTTCGTTGATCTTGATGACGATGCCGTCGGTGGCGTAGGGGAGGAACTTGCGTGCGCCGTCCCAGTGGTCGATGTAGGCCTTGATCTCGTCGATGCCGTGGCAGATGCGGCGGTCTTCCGATACGGGCAGGCCCCAGCTCGCGGCGGCGTCCAGCGCCTGGCTGTGCGAGTCGAAGGCCACGGATTCGGCGGGGATGTGGTACAGGGTGCACCACAGGCCGCGGTGGGCTACCTCTTCGGGGTCAATGAGTTTCAGCGAGCCGGAAGCGGCGTTGCGGGGGTTCGCGAAGGGGGCCTCTTCCTGGGCCTCGCGTTCGCGGTTGAGGGCGTCGAAGGCCTCGTAGGGCATCAGGATCTCGCCGCGGATCTCGAACTCTTCCGGGTAGTCGCCGTGGAGGCGCTGGGGAATGTTCGCGATGCGCCGGACGTTCTCGGTCACGTCGTCGCCCTGGACGCCGTCGCCGCGGGTGAGGGCCTGCACAAGCCGGCCGTCGCGGTAGTTCAGGCAGATGGCCGTGCCGTCGAACTTCAGTTCGCAGCTGTAGGTGAAGGCGGTTCCGTCGAGGGCCTTGTCGGCCCGCGCGGCGAATTCTTCGATCTCGGCGATGGAGTAGGTGTTGCCCAGCGAGAGCATCGGGTAGCGGTGCGGGCGCTGGACGAAGCCCTGGCGGGCCTGCGGCTCGGCGTTGGGGCCCACGGGGGCGTCCAGGTCGGAGCCGACGCGGCGGGTGGGGGAGTCGGGGCTGTCGAACTGCGGGAATTCGGCTTCCAGGCGCTCCAGTTCATGCATCAGGGTGTCGAACTCGTAGTCCGACATCGTAGGCGCATTGTCGACGTAGTACCGCCGGCTGTTCTCCCGGAGGATGTCCCGGAGCTGCTCAATCCGTATTTTCGCTTCGCTTTCCTGCATATTCGCGCGCATATGTACGCATAATCGACAAAAATACGGAATTCCCGCCGGAAAAGCAAACTGCCCCCGGCGCGGTCAAAAAGCGGGCGGGTGAGATTAACGGTCGCCTTTCAGGAAGTTCTCGACGCCCTGGACATCCACCTCGACTTCTTCGACGGGCTGCCTTTCGGTCTGTACGGGCGTATTCGCCTCCAGCTCGCGGAATCTCGCCAGGTTCTCCTGCACTTCCCGGACCTCATCGCGGGACATCGTGATCCTCTTCTTCTTGAACTCGTTCATGAGGCGGTCGCAGGTCGCGTTCGCCTCCGCCCAGTCCTCGGCGGTGTAGTTGGCGCAGCGGGCTTCGACTTCGTTCACGAAAATGCGGAACGTTGCCGAGACGGAAACGGGGCTGCAGGACGAAACGGCAAGCAGGACGGCGGCCATCGCCGTCAGGGCCAGGAAGGTCAATTTTTTCATATTACAAGATCATTGGATGACGGAACAGGGGGCCCGGAAGCGCCTAGCGCAGCATCCGCTGCGACAGGTACTGCTCGAAGGCCGGCTTATAAGCATCGGAGACGTGGATGAGGGAGTCGCCGATGGAGATGTCGTAACTGCCGCCGATGGACTCGATCTTGTCCAGGGCGACGATGTAGGAGCGGTGCACGCGCATGAAGACACCGGCGGGCAGCAATTCCTCCACGGCCTTCATCGTGATGTGCGTGACCAGCGGCCGTTTCTCCGAACAGAGGTGCAGCAGCACGTAATCCTTCATCCCCTCGACGTAGCGGATGTCGGAGAAGGCCACCTTGCGCAGCTGTCCGTCGCTCTTGACGAAGATGGAATCCTGCTGCGCAGAAGCCGTGCCGGCCGGCTGTTCGGACGCCGACTCGACGCTCTCGACCATTTCGAACCAGCGGCGCGCCTTCTCGGCCGCTTCCAGGAACTTCTGGTAGCGGATGGGCTTGAGCAGGAAGTCCAGCGCGGACACCTCGTAGCTGTCGAAGGCGTAGTCCTTGAACGCGGTGGTGAAGATGATGCGCGTGCCATCCGGGACCATCCGGGACAGTTCCATGCCGTTCAGGTCGGGCATCTGGATGTCCAGGAACACCAGCTGCGGCTGCCGGGTCCGGATGGCGTCCAGCGCGGCCACGGGATCGGTAAAGGAAGCCTCCAGGGAGAGGAAGGAAGTCTTGGAAATGAAGTTTTCCAGCATCTTGACGGCCAGCGGCTCGTCATCGACGACCATGCAGCGCAGTGCTTTCATCCCAACAGGTTTTTCAGGGTGATCCGGACGGAATAGACGCCGTCCTTCTCGCTTTGTTCATACGTATAGGCCCCCGGATAGATCAGTTCCAGGCGGCGTTTGAGGTTCTCGACGCCGATGCCGGAGCCGATGTGGTCCTCGCCGCTCTTCTCGAAAACGGAATTCTCGCAGCGGAACACGAGGTCCTGCGCCTCCGGCTTCAGGCCGATGTGCACGAACGAGGCCATCCGCGCGTTCACGCCGTGCTTGAAGGCGTTCTCGATCGGGGAGATGAACAGCAGCGGGGCGATCTTCACATCGCCCGCCGGCATCTCCCAGGAAGTCGTGACCTCCGTGAGTTCGTTGCAGCGGAGCTGCATCAGGCGGATGTAGTTGTCCATGAAAGCCACCTCGCCCGACAGGGGCACCTTATCGGTATCCGTATCGTAGAGGGCGTAGCGCAGCGTATCGCTGAGCTGCCCGATGCTCTCCTGCGCCTTGTCGGGGTCGATCTGCGTCAGGGAGGAGATGTTGTTCAGCGTGTTGAACAGGAAATGCGGGTTCAGTTGGTGCTTGAGCCAGGTGAGTTCGGCCTCGGCCGTCTTGCGCTTCTCCTCCTGCAGCTGGAACTGGATGTCGTTGGAGCGGATGATGGAGCGTACGCCGATGGCGAGGAAGATGAACACCAGCTGGAAGAACGCGGCGGTGATGAGGGTCGGTATGCGGAAAGCGAGGATGTCGCGCCGCTGGATGTGCTCGCGGATCTGCTCCGGGATCTCCCCGCGGGGGAACAGGCTCGGGGCGTTGAGCAGCGCCAGCAGCAGCACGTTGATGACGATGAACCAGACCAGCTGCTTGCGGAAAAGGAGCTTGGGCACCAGCAGGAAATAATTGAGCAGGTACACCAGGCAGATCGGAAGCAGCATGTAGAAGGACGGCCAGAAGGTCATCGTGAAGCGGTTGCTGTCGCCCGAGATCAGCCAGGTCACGGCAGCGGGCAGCAACATCGCGCAGGCCCAGGCGAGGACTTGCGCGACGTTGAGGATGAGACGGTTATGTTGTCGGTTCATCTCAGGACAAGGTAGTTTTTACAAAGATAGCAATTATTCCGTTACATCATACCGCCGCCTCCCATCATGCTGCTGCCTAGGCTCTCGGCCGTGCTCTCGGTGTTGATGATGTCGTCGTTCTGGATGGTCTTGCGGGCGCTCTTGACGCGGGCGCTGCCCTGCTTGCCGAAGCTCCAGCTGACGCTTACGTTGAGGTTCTGCATCGGGATCACGTTCACGCTCTCGGAACGGAAGTCCTTGCCGGCGGAGTAGCTGCGCATCTCCATGCCCTTGCCTCCGGTCAGCGGCAGGGTGTAGTTGACGCTGATGCCCAGGCGGTCGTCGAGGAAGCTCTTGGTCAGGCCGACCATCGCCATGCTCATGCCGGTGCTCCAGCCCTGCAGGGAGTAATTGCGGCCCATCGCGATCACGTTGGCGCTCAGCTGGAAGTCGGCGGGCAGGGTCTGCTGGAAGCCGAGCATCGCGTTGTAGCCGAGGCCGCTGTTGGCCTGGGCGAGCACCTCGCTGCGCAGGTCGGTATAGGTAAGCCCGCCGTTCAGGAAGATGCGCGTGGTGGGGCTGGCGTTCCAGTTGATGAAGGCGTTCAGGCCGGTGGTGCTGTTGCGGACGATGTTGCCGTAGGTGGTGTTCAGGAGCTTGTTCTCGTCATAGAAGCTGTAGGAGGAGATGCCGTTCGCGACGAGCTGCTCGCGCAGGGTCAGGTTGACGATCCACTTGGGGCTGTAGAGGTTGTACACCAGGCTGATGTTGTGGCCGCGCTCGACTTCCAGTTCGCTGTTGCCGTAGCTGCGTGCGGTCGGGTCGGAGATGTCCACGTAGGGGTTGAGGTAGCTGATGCCCGGGCGGCTGATGCGCATGTTGTAGGACAGGCCGATGTTCTGCGTCATGCCGATGTTGAACTGGAGGCTGGCGGTCGGGACCAGGCTGCCGTACTGCGTGTTGAAATCGTGGCCCTGGCCGGCGGCGTAGGTGACGTTCTGCCAGGTGTATTCGTAGCGGAGGCCGCCCATCAGGGATACGGGACCCAGCGAGGTCTTGTACTCGGTGTACACGGCGCCGATGCGGTTGTAGAAGTCGTAGTCGAGGCTGCCGGCGGCGTTGTAAGCCCAGGAAGAGCCGTTCCAGAGGTAGGCCTGCTGGTTGGAGCCGTTGTGGCGGTTGATGAATTTCAGGCCGCTGCTCAGGGTGCCGGCGGCGCCCACCGGGGTGGTGAAGTCGGCCTGGAAGGTGTGGTCCCAGGAGCCCTGGAGGCCGTCGGTACGGCGGTTGGTGAGGTCCAGGGCGCCGACGAGCCCCGCGTTGAACTTGTTCTCGCTCAGGGTCTTCGCCGGGGAGCCGGAGAACTGGTAGGAGAAGATGAGGCTGCGGCCCGGGTTGTCGGCCCAGAGGTGCTGGTAGTCCACGCTGGCGGTGATGGCGTTGGAGCTCATCTTCGTGAAGGTGGTGCCGTTGTAGCTGAGGCCCAGGCCGTTCAGGCCGCTGATCGTGGTGGCGGTCAGGCCGTCCATCGTGCTGCCCATGTGCATCAGGCCGACGGTGGCGGAGATGAGGTTGTTGGCGTCGATTTCATAGCTGGCGCTCGGGTTGCCCATGCCCATCGGCGTCGTCATCGCGGACTCGCTGTGCGGCTTGGTGGTGCCGGCGGCGGCGCCGAGGATTTCGCGGGTTATGTCGGTGGTGGTGCCGGGCATCTTCATGTACATCCCGTTGCCGTTGAGGCTCCAGGTGAATTTGCCGGCCTGCTGGCTCAGGAAGAGGCCGCCACCGCCGCCGCGGGTGCTGCCCATCGCGCGGACCGTGCCGTAGAAGGCGTCGGCGACGCTCTGGCCGCCGGTGACTTCGCGGTTGGTCACGAGGTTGAGCACACCGCCCACGCCCTCGGCGTCATAGCGCACGCCCGGGTTCGTGATGACCTGGATGTCCTTGACGGAGCTGGCCGGCATCATCTTGAAGATCTGCGCGGGGTTGCTGGAGAACATCTGGCTGGGCTTGCCGTCCACGGTGACCTGGAAGCTGGAGGAGCCGTTCACGGTGATGTTGTCCTGCGCGTCCACGGTGACCATCGGGACCTTGCGGAGCATCTCCAGGACCGTCTGGGTCTGGGAGTCCACGTCGTCGGCCACGTTGTAGGTCATGCGGTCCACTTCCATCTTGACCAGCGGGCGCTGCGCCACCACGGACGCGCTCTCGAGGGCCTCGACGTCATCTTCGACGAGGATGTCGCCCAGGTCGAGGGTTTCCTGGCCGTCGAGGGTGAACTCGACGTTGCGGCTCTGGCGGCCGACGCCGGAGAAGAAGAGCGTATAGACGCCCCTGCCGCTGAGGACCTGGGAGAAGTTGCCGTCCAGGTCGGTGGTGGTGTAGGCGACCGGCTTGTCGGCGGCGCCGGCCTTGAAGAACTGCAGGACGGCCGCCGGCTCGCCCTGGCGGGTGAGCGCGTCGAGGATGTCGCCCGTGACGGTGGTGTTCTGCGCGGAGAGGGCCAGGCTGGCCGCGGCGGCGAGGATCAGGGAAGTGAGGATGCGTTTCATATCTCGTTTCTTTTGTTTTCTGCTGCAAAACTACCTCACGGACCGGGCCGCGTCAATGAACTTTCGACGAACGCCCTTTCCCCTTCGACGAAAAAACCGGCCTTTCGACGAGGCCGGCTTTCCTTTCGACGAATTGCCCAGCCCGCGGCGGCCACAGGTGGCGAGCGGATGCCCCTTCGCGGGCGGCTCGGAATTATTTTTCGTGCAGTTGCTCGAAAAACCAATTCCGGCTCCGCCCTCCACAACGCCGACACGACTCATCCGCCCGCTGCGGCCCGCCGGGAGCACTGGAGAGGTTGTTTGCTCCCGGCAACCGTTTTTTTAGTATTCCGGGAGCAAACGAGGCTCTTGGTGCTCCCGGCATCTTACTTTCCGAAGAGCGCGACAATGTCGCGCTCTTCCAGCCGCAGCATTCGCTGGATCTGTTTGTTCCCTGCCTGATATTCATAGTGCATCTTTCTGGCCATCTCCAGTTTTGCATCTTTGGGCAGAGTGGCCGGGCGGGAATTCCCAAAAGTGTCTTTGCATAGTTGTCGCACGATGAGAAACAGTTCGTCATCGGTATAATAGACCAGGTCTCCCAACTGGCGGGCTATGCTGCGATAGGCTTCGACGTTGCGGGAGAGCAGAAAGAAGTAGCTCCTCGCACTTTGGAACATCTGCTCCGCCAGGTTTATCTTACAAAAACAAACGGGATTAATATAGCCATCCAGGACCAGATGGTCCGCCGGATAATCAATAGAATGGCTGCGGAACAACAGTCTTTTCTCCCGAAAAGTGAGATCTCCATATCTTGTCCCTTGGAGAAACTGAATATCCGGGTTGAAAAAGAAGCGATTTGCACCCCAGGGATAGGAAAAGGGGGTGTATCGCGAATCAGCAAGATATCCATTCCTGTTGACATACGCCAGCGTGTTGCGTAAGGTGTCCAGGTTATCAATCAGGAAAAGCGTGGCCTCGAATCCGGACAAGTTCTTGATGACCCCTTTATCCAGAAGGTATCTTTGCAATCGACGTTTGAACAAAGAAAAACAAGTCATCAGGCGCTCCTCCTTTCCGGCCATTACCGAATGCAGATGGTTCTCCATGATCTCGAAAGTCAGTACAATCACGCCCCCCGTCTGCCAAACGCAGAACGCCATCAGATTCATGGCAAAACGGAAGTCTTCTTTATCATCAAAGAGGATTTCCGTCTGCACGCCTGACGTGCATAGATGATAGAAAGGCCCATTGTTCAAGAAGGTCATTTCGCATAGCCGTTCCGCTTCATAAAATGATTGTGCGCGCGGATTATGATTATTGTTCTTTTCCATCAAGGCGAAGTTAGACAGAGTGATCCGTTTTATTTTGGAAATAAACGTTTAACTTCCTTAAAACGATTTAATAAATTGAATATTAATTTCTTATGGAAACTGGTGAAGCCGAAGGACAACAGGAAACAACCCCATAATCGTGCTGTTTTATTCTTTTTCTTTCGGATTGGAATATAGAAATCCGGGAGCAAAAAGGGGTGTTCCCGCTCCCGGAAACCATTATTTGAGTATTCCGGGAGCATAATGGCCGGGTTTTGCTCCTGGCGGACTGGAGGAGAAAGCTTTCAGGGAGGTGTATGCTGACGGGACCGTCGGGGACCTCGAAAGGGAAGCCCATCTCCACGAATCTGAGACTTCCCATCGTCTTCCAAGTGCGCTACGCGCCGAAGAAATGATCCGCCCTGACCGGGCGGGGACGTGTGGAGGACGGAGCGGAAATTGGTTTTCCGGCAAACCTGTCCGGAAAATAATTTCCGTCCGTCCGTGGGGCACCGCCGCCGCTTGCATTTCCACCGGATAATTTGTAAATTCGCAAGATTTTCCGAGGAAATCCAAATAGTTAGTTATAGTTACACAAATGAAAGATTCCATCATCATCCTCTGCGGCGGCGGCCCGGCTCCGGGCATGAACACCGTAGTCTGCTCCGTGGCCAAGACCTTCCTGGCCGGCGGTTATCGTGTCATCGGCCTTCACGGCGGCTACAGCGGTCTGTTCAGCAAGAACCCGCGCACCGAAGACCTCGACTTCTTCAAGGCTGACGCCTACTTCAACCGCGGCGGCTCCTACCTCCAGATGAGCCGTTTCAAACCCACGGACAAGGATTTTGAAGAGAACTTCAACCTCGCCCTGTTCACCGAGAACAACATCAAGCTCCTCGTGACCGTCGGCGGCGACGACACCGCTTCCACCGCCAACCGCATCGCGAAGTTCCTCGAGGCCAAGAAATACCCCATCGCCAACATCCACGTCCCCAAGACGATCGACAACGACCTTCCGCTGCCGGGCAACGCCCCCACCTTCGGCTTCAACTCCGCCAAGGACGAGGGCGCGCACATCGCCCGCACCGTGTACGAGGATGCCCGCACCTCCGGCAACTGGCTGCTCATCAGCGCCATGGGCCGCAGCGCCGGCCACCTGGCCCTGGGTATCGGCGAAGCCACGCACGCTCCGATGACCATCATCCCGGAGATGTTCAACAAGACGGACATCACCATCGACAAGATCATCAAGCTCACCCTGTCCACCATCATCAAGCGCAAGATCATGGGCATCGGCTACGGTACCGTGGTCGTGGCCGAGGGCGTGTTCCACGACCTGGCCGCCGAGGACATCAAGGCCGCCGGCGTGCACATGACCTACGATGAGCACGGTCACCCCGAGCTCGGCAAGATCTCCAAGGCTGTCCTGTTCAACGAGCTGCTGGAGAAGGAGATGAAGAAGATCGGCCTGAAGGCCAAGACCCGTCCGGTGGAGATCGGCTACGACGTCCGCTGCCAGGATCCGATCGGCTACGACCTGACCTACTGCTCCGAACTCGCGATGGGCGTGTTCGAGCTCTTCAAGAAGGGCGAGACCGGCTGCATGGTGTACGTGGACGCGTTCGGCAACGCCAAGCCGCTCTACTTGCACGACCTGCAGAACGAAGAAGGCAAGATCCCGCCGCGCCGCGTCGAGATCGAGGGCGGCATCGCCCAGAACTACTTCAAGTACATCTGCCACTACATCACCCCGAAGGACTACGAGGCCGCCAAGGCGTTCGTGGCCGATCCCGAGGCCTACGATTTCAAGAAGATCCTGAACTGGTAAGACCTTCATCTACAAGCAGAAAGCCCGCGGACGATCGTCCGCGGGCTTTCTGTATCCAAGGGGGAAGGCTACGGATGCAGCATCACGGTCAGGCCGGCCATCACGATGGAGACCATGCTCATCAGCTTGATGAGGATGTTGAGCGAAGGGCCGGAGGTGTCCTTGAACGGGTCGCCTACCGTATCGCCCACGATCGTGGCCTTGTGGCTGGCGGAATTCTTTCCGCCCAGGTGGCCCTCCTCCACGTATTTCTTCGCGTTGTCCCAGGCGCCGCCGGAGTTGGCGAGGAAGATGGCCAGCACGAATCCCGCGCCGAGCCCGCCGCAGAGCAGGCCGATGACGCCCGCAGGGCCCAAGATGATGCCCACCAGCACCGGGACGATGATGGCGATGAGCGAGGGGAGGATCATCTCGTGCTGCGCGGCGCGTGTGGAGATCTGCACGCAGCGTGTGTAGTCCGGCCGCTGCTTCCCTTCGAGGATGCCGAAGATCTCGCGGAACTGGCGGCGCACCTCCACGACCATCTTCTGGGCGGCGCGGCCCACCGCTTCCATCGTCAGGCCGCAGAACAGGAAGGCCATCATCGCGCCGATGAAGATGCCCGTCAGGACGACGGGGTTCATCAAGGTGATGTTGTAGTGCGCCACGATCTGCGGGATGGTGGCCTGGGCGATGTCCGCCACACCCTCGATCGACTTGCCGATGTGCTGGAAGCCGATCTTGATCTCCTCGATATAGGAGGCGAGCAGTGCCAGGGCGGTCAGCGCCGCGGAACCGATGGCGAAGCCCTTGCCCGTGGCGGCGGTGGTGTTGCCCAGGGCGTCCAGCACGTCCGTCCGCTCGCGAACCACCGGGTCCAGTTCGCTCATCTGGGCGTTGCCGCCCGCGTTGTCCGCGATGGGGCCGTAGGCGTCCGTCGCGAGGGTGATGCCGAGGGTGGAGAGCATGCCCACGGCGGCGATGCTGATGCCGTAGAGCCCCTGCCCGAGGCTGGCGGGATCGAAGGAGAAGCCCGTTGCGAATGCGTAGGAGAGCAGGATCGCGCAGGCGATCGTCACGACCGGGATGGCCGTGGAACGCATCCCGAGGCCCACGCCGCCGATGATGACGGTGGCCGGGCCTGTCTCGGAGCTCTCGGCGAGTTTCTGCGTCGGGCGGAAGGAATGCGAGGTGTAGTACTCCGTGGCCTTGCCGATCACCACGCCGGCGAGCAGGCCGGACAGGACAGACAGGGAAAGCTGCCACCAGTTGGGCAGGCCCAGCAGGCGGAAGATGAGGAAGGTCATCGCGCCGATGAGCACGGCGGACAGGTTGGTGCCCGTGCTGAGCGACTTCAGGAGCTCCTTCAGGCCGGCGCCGTCTTTCGTACGGACGGCGTAGATGCCCAGGATGGACAGCACGACGCCCGTCGCCGCGATCATCATCGGGGCCAGGATGGCCTTCATCTGCAGGGTGGTGTCGCCGAAGAAGGCGGAGGCGCCCAGGGCCATCGTGGCGAGGATGGAGCCGCAGTAGGACTCGTAGAGGTCGGCGCCCATGCCGGCCACGTCGCCCACGTTGTCGCCCACGTTGTCGGCGATGGTGGCGGGGTTGCGCGGGTCGTCCTCAGGGATGTCCTGCTCCACCTTGCCCACGATGTCGGCGCCCACGTCGGCCGCCTTGGTGTAGATGCCGCCGCCGACGCGCGCGAAGAGGGCCTGCGTGGAGGCGCCCATCCCGAAGGTCAGCATCGTGGTGGTGATGATCACCAGGTTCTGCGTCTCGGAGGGGTCATAGACGGCCTGCAGCACGAAGAACCAGATGGAGATGTCCAGCAGTCCGAGCCCCACGACGGTCAGTCCCATCACGGCGCCCGAGCGGAAGGCGACCTTTAGGCCGGCGTCCAGCGAGCGGCTGACCGCGTTCGCGGTGCGCGCCGAGGCGTAGGTGGCCGTCCGCATTCCCACGTAACCGGCCAGGCCGGAGAAGAAGCCGCCCGTCAGGAAGGCGAACGGCACCCAGGGGTTCTGGATATGGACCACGTAGGCCAGGAAAGCAAAAAAGGCCGCAAGGACGATGAATACGACCGTGACGACCTTGTACTGCTGCTTCAGATAAGCCATCGCCCCCTCCCGTACGTAGCGGGCGATCTCCTGCATCGTCACGGTGCCTTCACTCTCTTTCATCATCCGGTGGAAGAACCACCAGGCGAAAAACAGGGCGATCACCGAGGCTGCGGGGACCAGGTAAAATAGCGGATTCATAGGATCGATTTTTACAAAGGTAGAAAAAAACCGGACACATTGTGCCCGGTTCTCTTACAAAGTATTGATACTTCGGCTATTCGCCCGTGTTGGCCATCGTGCCGGAGATATACTGGTCGTAAGCGCTCATGTCCACGAGGCCGTGGCCCGAGAGGTTGAAGAGGATGGTCTTCGCCTCGCCGGTCTCCGCGCACTTCTTGGCTTCGGCGATGGTGGCCGCGATGGCGTGGCAGGACTCCGGAGCCGGGATGATGCCTTCCGCCTGGGCGAAGAGCGTACCGGCGGCGAAGGAATCCAGCTGGCGGATGTCCACCGCTTCCATCAGGCCGTCCTTCAGGAGCTGGGAGACGATGGCGCCGGCGCCGTGGTAGCGCAGGCCGCCCGCGTGGATGTTGGCGGGACGGAAGTCGTGGCCCAGCGAGAACATCGGGATGAGCGGGGTCAGGCCCGTCTCGTCGCCGAAGTCATACTTGAACTCACCCTTGGTCAGCTTGGGGCAGGAGGCCGGTTCCGCGGCGATGAAACGCGTCTTCTTGCCGTCCAGCAGGTTGTGGCGCAGGAACGGGAAGGAGATGCCGCTGAAGTTGGAGCCGCCGCCGAAGCAGCCGATCACGATGTCGGGATATTCGCCGGCCATCGCCATCTGCTTCTCGGCCTCCAGGCCGATGACGGTCTGGTGCAGGCAGACGTGGCTGAGCACGGAACCCAGCAGGTACTTGCAGTTCGGGGTGGTCATCGCCAGCTCGACCGCCTCGGAGATGGCCGTGCCGAGGGAACCCTGGTGGTTCGGGTCGGCGGTGAGGATGTCCTTGCCGGCGCGGGTGGACATCGACGGGGACGGGGTCACGAGGGCGTCGAACACGTTCATGATGCTGCGGCGGTACGGCTTCTGCTCGTAGCTGATCTTGACCTGATAGACCGCGCAGTCCAGGCCGTAGAGCTTGGCGGCGTAGGAGAGGGCGGCGCCCCACTGTCCGGCTCCGGTCTCGGTGGTGACGTTGGTCACGCCCTGCTGCTTGCAGTAGTAGGCCTGCGGGATGGCGGAGTTGAGCTTGTGGGAGCCCAGCGGGTTCACGCTCTCGTTCTTGAAATAGATGTGCGCCGGCGTGCCGATCGCCTCCTCGAGGCCGTAGGCGCGCACCAGCGGGGTGCAGCGGTAGTAGGCATACTTCTCGCGCACGTCTTCCGGGATGTCGATCCAGCGGTCGGTCTGGTTCACTTCCTGGTTGGCGCATTCCTGGGCGAAGAGGGGATAGAGGTCTTCGGCCTTGATGGGCTGCTTGGTGCCGGGATGGATCATCGGCTGCGGCTTGTTCACCATGTCAGCCTGGATGTTGTACCACTGCGTAGGAATCTCGGATTCCGGGAGGATGTATCTTTTCTGTTTCATGACTTTGTTTATTTGACGATTAATAAATGGTTCTTCTATAAGTTGTTATGAATGTAGGATTCGAGAGCCTCGACGGCGCTCTCGGCCGTGGCCCAGCTCGTGCAGAAACGCACGGCTGCGCGCGTTTCGTCCACGGTCTGCCATCGCTCGACGCCGAACTCGACCGAGAGACGGTCGATGGCGTCGATCTCGAGAACGGGGAAAATCTGGTTGGTGGTGTTTTCTACGAGGAATTCCACGCCCTTGCGGCGGAAGGCTTCGCGGATGCGGTCGGCGAGCCGGTCGGCGCGGCGGGCGAGCTTGAAATACAGTCCTTCGTTCATCAGGACTTCGAACTGGATGCCCAGCAGGCGTCCCTTCGCGAGCATGCCGCCGTTCTGCTTGATACAGTAGCGGAAATCCTCGGCCAGGGCGGGGTTGGAAAAGACGACGGCTTCGCCGAAGAGGGCGCCCTGCTTGGTGCCGCCGACGTAGAAGACGTCGGCCAGGCGGGCGATGTCGCGGGGCAGGACGTTGCAGCCGGAGGCCTCCAGGCCGTAGCCCAGGCGGGCGCCGTCGATGAACAGCGGCAGTTCCCAGTCGGTGCAGACCTTCCGGATATCCTCCAGCTCCTGCAGGGTATAAAGCGTGCCCAGTTCCGTGGGGAAGGATAGGTACACCATCCCGGGCTGGACCATATGTTCGCGGCTGAAGTCCGTATGATGTGCCTCGAGCGCGGCGAGGATCTGGTCCGCGCTGATCTTGCCGTCGCGGGGGGACAGGGCGAGCACCTTGTGCCCGGAGTGCTCCACGGCGCCGGTCTCGTGCACGTTGATGTGGGCGCTTTCGGCGCAGAGCACGCCCTGGTGCGGGCGCAGCAGGGAGGCGATCACGGTAGCGTTGGTCTGGGTGCCGCCCACGAGGAAATGCACCTCGGCACCGGGGCAGTCGAAGACGTAGCGGATGCGGTCGGCCGCCAGCGCGCAATGCGCATCCTCTCCGTAGCCCAGGGTCTGCTCCAGGTTCGTCTCCCGGAGCGCCTCGAGGATCTGCGGAGCGCAGCCTTCCAGATAGTCGCTTTCGAAATGGTACATAGGTGCCGCTACTAACTAATCGTTAACGGGTTGCAAGGTAAGAAAAAAAAACGAAACGAAAAAGGCCGCGATTCACATCGCAGCCTTTTCTCAATCTAACCAAAATCATTAACCAATGAAAATCTATTCGATTTACCTTAATTGCAAGCACCGTGCCAAAATTGGCGGAAACTTTACAACGGGGTGTATTCGAAACTTTTCAGTTGCGCTCCGCCGCTCAGCAGATAGGCGGGACGCAGGGCGAAGAAGCCCTGGTAATTGTTGTGGTGGAAGCCGGAGAGGTCCACGTCGCTGGACAGGGCGATCCATTCGCCGTCGTCCTCGCGCTGCCACAGGCTCGCCTGGTTGCGCTCGTTCCGGATGCGGATGGCCAGGGTGGACGCTTCTCCCTGGATGCCGAAGAAGGCTTGCTCGTTGTAGAACAGGTACAGGCCGGCCGCCCCGCCTTCCGGCACGGAGAACTCTGCCGTGATCTCGTAGGACTCGTCCACGGCCGTCGTCGTCATCAGCGTGCCGCCCTCGAAACCGGGCTGCCAGCGCGCCCAGAGCAGGGGGTTGCCGTAATCACGCAGGTAGCCGTAGTCGCCCTGCAGGCCCCGCTGCTCCCATTTCGCGCCGTCTTTCTCGGCCAGGACCGGCCAGCCGTCCTTCGTCCATTCCACGCTCTCGACGATGGTGCTGCGCCCCAGGGTATGGAAGCCGTTGCGATAGGCGTGATAGACGACATACCAATTGCCGGCGGCGTCGTCCACCAGCGTGCCGTGGCCCTTGGACCACCAGGCTTCGTCGCCGGAATAGGTGTGGACCATCGGGTTGTGCGGGCTGTTCTCCCACGGTCCGAGGGCGGACTTGCTGCGCGCCACCACGACCATGTGGCTCGTCACCGGGCCGGCGGTGCCGCCTTCCGCGCTCACGAGGTAGAACCATTCGCCGCGCTTGAAGAGCTTGGGCGATTCGAGCCACATCCCCTCGGTCTCCCACTCGGCGGGGTACTCCCAGCCGTCATAGACCTTCCGGGGCCGTCCGGCGGCGGAAAGCCCGTCGGCGGCGAGCGGCGTCACGAAGCCGTTGTTGGTATAGAGGTAACGCTGCCCGTCCTCGGCCACGACGTGCCCCGGGTCGATCCCGCCCACGTCCAATTTGACCGGCTTGCTCCAGGGCCCCTCGATGCGGTCGGCCGTGACGACGTAATTCTCGCCCCGGCTCGTCGGATAATAGATATAGTATCTGCCGTCCACCTTGCACAGGTCCGGGGCGAAGATGGAGTAGTCGCCGTCTTCGACCGCGCGAACGACCGGCTCCCAGTGGACCAGGTCCGTGGAATGCCAGATGAGCAGGGCGGGGAAGTAGGTGAACGACGAGTGCGTCATGTAGAAATCGCCGCCGTCCCGCAGGATGGTGGGATCGGGATAGTCGCCCGGGAAAATGCAGGTCTTGAGCCGGGCGCCTTCCTTCGGCGTGCAGGCCGAAAGGACCGCAAACGCCGCGAGACAGAGGAGAAGGGAACGTGTCTTCATATCAGTTCATATTTAAGGATTATCTTGGAGGGTCAGGATCATCTGGACGACCTCGTTGTAGTTCGCCATGCCCGAGCGGATGCGGTGCCCTTTCAGGAAGAGGTTGTAGAACTTGGACTGCAGGCGGCCGATCCAGGGGACGTAGCGCTCCCGCCAGAACGCCTGCTCGTCTTGCAGCACCGCCTTTACCTCCGGCCGGAGCGTGTCCCGCCAGCGGACGAACTCCTCTTCCGGCAGCGCCGCGCGCGCATTGCTCAGCACATAGGGCAGGAGGGACTGGAGGCCGGCATAGCGGACCAGCGGATCGGCGGACGCCCGGCAGGCCTGCCAGGCCCAGAAGTTCGCCTCCGCCTCGCTGCTCACGCCGAGCAGGTGCGAGAGTTCGTGCGCGAAGAGGAAAGGGTACTGCCGGTCCGGCGTGTCCTCGTTGACCTGGATCTCGCTGAAGAACGGGCCGACGTAGCCGGTGACGCCCACGGCGGAGTAAAGGCGGTTGACGACCAGGCGCTTCGGCCGCTGCCAGGCCTTCGGTTTCGCCAGCCCCCAGTCGGGGGAGAGCGTCGCGTAGTACTGTTTTACTTCTTGCTCGACCGCCGCCCGGTCCAGTTCCTCGACGGGGCGGTAGCTGGCGTTCAGCTGTTGCGCATAGTCCTCCAGGAAGAGGCGGAAGCGCTGCGGCTCGAAGACCTCCGGGCGTTTCCCGGCGCGCTCGAAGATGCTGCTGCGGAAGTAGTTGATGCCCCATCCCCCGTAGAACCAGACCGTGATCCAGAGCAGCAGGGCGAGCAGCGCCGCCCAGCGTTTCCGCAGGCGGACCAGGTGGGCGAGGGCGAGGACGGCCGCCAGGATCACCACCCACTCGTCCAGCGAGAAAGGCACCCGGGCGCTCAGCCACGACACCGCGCCCGACCACGCCGGGTAGAAGTGCAGCGCATACCAGTCCGCCCAGGCGGTCCGGGAGCGGCACATCAGCACTACGCCCAGCAGCAGCGCGGCCACGAGGGCGCTTCCAAGCGATTTGCGGACCGGTTTTTCCATCTTCATCATTCTTTACGGGGAGCGGCCGCAGGTCCGGCGGCAGCGGCACGGCTGCGGCTCACCAGGACGACGCCGCTGACAATCACGACGGTAGCCAGGAGCTTCTGCCAGGTAAGCACGTCCAGTCCCGTCCAGATGCTCACGACCGTGGCGATCACGGGGGAGAGATAGTTGTACATGCTCACCAGCGTCGGCCGGATGAACTTCTGTCCGTACGGGATCAGATAGTAGGCGAAAACGGTGGCGAACAGGATCAGATAGCCGATTTCCCAGCGGACCTGGACGGGGATGGCCGCATAGTCCGTGGTCACGAGCCCCTTCGCCGAGAGCGGGAGGGACATCAGCAGCGAGAACAGGAAGGACCACTTCATGAACGTAATCACGCTGTATTTCGAAATGAGCGGCCGGTAGATCCCCAGGTACAGCGAGAAGGTGATGCTGTTCAGGAGCAGCAGCGCAAAGCCCCGGGGGCTCGTGGAAGAGGCGCCGCCGGTATGCACCGAATTGAAGATCAGGAACAGGACGCCGGCCAGGCTGAGGGCGACGCCTCCCGCCTTCTTGCCGGTGATCGGCTCTTTGAGGAAGAGGAACGCGAAGATCATCGTGAAGATGGGCCCCAGGGTCCCCAGGATGGCCGCATCGATGGCCGTGGCCTCCGCGATTCCCATCAGGAAGGTCATCTGCGGCATGAACAGCCCCAGGAAGGACGCTCCGATGATGCGCAGGCGGTCGCCCTTGTCCATCTTCTCCTTCGGCAGGAAGAGCGAGATCAGCCAGAACAGGGCTGTGGCTCCGACGGCCCGCAGGGTGAAGAGCACCTGCGGCGCCACGGAAGCCGAGTTCGCGATATCCTTGCAGAACACCAGGTTCAGCCCGAAGATCGTATAGGCCGCGCCGATGGATAGATGTCCCCTGAGCTTGTCCGATGCCATTTTCCCAGATTATTCGTAGCGGAAAGCCCGGTAGGAGTGGGCGGGGAGGGTGAAGGCGGCGCCGGCCTGCGGATCGCGCCGGTAGCCGCCGGGGATCTGTACGGCAGGCGTGACGGCCCCGCTTTCGAGGTCGGTGAAAGATTTCAGGGAGGCGTTCCCGACCAGGCGGACGTCCACCGGCGTGTCGTTGAAGTTCTCGACGATCACGGTCCGGTTGTCATACAGGAAGAGGCTGACCTTCGCGGGGCCTTCCAGGCAGAGGTCGAGGTCGCGGCTCAGGATGCGGCGCAGCTCGTTCAGGACCGGCGTCGGGAAGTCGTAGAGGTTGCCCGGGTCGTCCGGTACGGCGAGCACGTAGAGGTAGCCCTCCGAATACTTCGCCTTGTGCAGCACGGGGTAGCCGGACACGCCGCCCGTCAGGGGCCGTCCGGCGCTGATCACCTCCCAACTGTCGTTGGTCAGGTAGCGGATCTGCGGGATGAGGATGTCACGCCCGCTGCTTCCGTAGCGGCCGAAATCGTTGACGAGGGCCTTCAGGTCGGTGCAGCGCAGTTCCGCGATGTCCGCGATCTTCTCCGGGATGGCCTTCAGCAGGCCCGTCGTGATGAGCACGTCGCCGCCGCTGCGCAACTGCCGCTCCATCTTGGCCACGATGTCCGGGTCGGCCGCCGCCTGCTCCGTCAGCAGGACGGTCTTGCGGCCCTCCGGGAACGTGGAATACATGTCCATCGGCAGGCCGATCATGCCGAGGTAGTTCTGCAGGAAATCCTCGCCCAGGGAGTGGAAGGGCTTGTAATTCCAGATGCCCACCGGCTCGCCCAGCTTGCCGGTCAGTTCGTCCGCCTGGCGGAGCACGACGTCCGCGATCCGCGCCATCGTGGTGGGCGTCACGGTCTGCTTCCCCTTCCGGAAGGGGGCCGTCATCGCATCGTAGTCCCAGCTGGTTCCCGTGCCCTGCCAGGGCGCGCGGAAACGCGGATTCAGCTTCACGTCCAGCAGCTGGTTCCAGGCGAAGAGCATCACGTCGCGCGCCTTGGCGATGGCCGTCAGGTGCAGCTGCTCCGCATAGCGGTCCATGCTCATGGTGATGCCGCCGGAGTCCACCCAGCCGCCGCCGTTGCGCCCGCCGGAGATGTGCTCGAAATAGCGCATGATATTGTAACCCAGGTAGTTCTGCAGGTGCTGCGCGCTGCCGGGGTCACGCGTCTCGGTGCCCGTCCATACGCCGTCGAAGATCTGCGGGCCGTCCTCGAGGCTGAAGCCCAGGCCCTGGAAATGGTCGTACCAGTTGGGGTATTTGATGATCACCTTGACCTTGGGATTGACGGCCTTCGCCGGGCCCACGACCAGGTTCTGCCCGGCTTCCTTCAGCAGGGCCAGGCGGTATTCGGTCCAGCTCCGCTTCCCCTTGGCCTCGATCTCGACGTCCTTCTTGCTGCTGGTGAAGAAGAAGTCGTCCAGCAGGAACTCGTCGAAGTGCCGCGCCGTATGCTCCGCGATGCGGCGCACCATCGCACGGTCCTCCGGGTCGGAGTAACTGAAGGTCTCGAATTCGTTGGCCTCGTTGATGGTATAGGTGATGCCGCCGGCGACCTCGATGCCCTGTTTCAGGAAGAAAGCCTTGGCCTGCTCGAGGGTCTCGTCGTCCACGAGCAGCAGGTCGCGGTGCGTCTCGAGGTAGATCTTGTCCACGTCCAGCTGGTCGGAAATGATTCTCCAGGAAGACTCGAGCCAGGCGCGGTCCTTCATCTTCTGGACCTCGTAGGCGCGGACATAGACGGATACCTTGAAATTCTTGTGGGCCGCCCGGGCGGGGAGGATGGCGAGCAGCGCCAGGAGCACGGCTGCGGTGCGGAAAAAGCCTTTGCTTCTCATCGGAAAACGGATTGAGGTCGTACAAAGCGCCAATTTAAGGATTTTTGCGGAAAAATGGTAATTTTGCAATTTGATATGAAACCTGTCAGCACAATCAACGCACCTGCCGCCATCGGCCCCTACAGCCAGGGGATCGACAGCGGCGCCGGCCTGGTGTTCCTTTCCGGCCAATTACCCATCGATCCCGCCACGGGCGCCTTTCCAGAAGGGGGCGTGCGCGAGCAGACGCGCCAGTCGCTGCGCAACGTACAAGCCATCCTCGCCGAAGCGGGCCTGGCCTTGGCCAATGTCGTCAAGACGACGGTCTTCCTGGCCGACATGGGCGACTTCGCCGCGATGAACGAGGTGTACGCGCAGTTCTTCTCCGAGCCGTTCCCCGCCCGCAGCGCCGTGGCCGTGAAGACCCTTCCGAAGGGGGCCCTCGTCGAGATCGAGTGCATCGCCGCCAGATAGCGCCGGTATGAGCCGGGACCGGCAGGAGGAAAAATTCGTCCGGATGACCACGCGCCCGGTGGGCGGCCTGGTCACCTCGCTCGCCGTCCCGTCCATCATCAGCATGCTGGTGACGGGCTTTTACAACCTGGCGGATACTTTCTTCGTCGGGCAGATCAACACGCAGTCGGTGGCCGCCCTCGGCATCGTGTTCTCCTACATGGCCCTGATCCAGGCCATCGCCTTCTATTTCGGGCAGGGGTCCGGGAATTTCATCTCGCGCGCCCTGGGGCGCCGTCGCGCCGACGATGCCGCAGAAATGGCGGCGACGGGTTTCTTCTCGACTTTCATCGCAGGCGTGCTGATCGCCCTCGCCGGGGCCTTGCTCACAAATCCGCTGCTGCGGCTGTTCGGTTCCACCGACACCATCCTGCCGTACGCCCGGGAGTATTTCCGGCACATCCTGCCGGGGACGCCATTCATCATGTGCTGCTTCACGATGAACAACCAGATGCGTCAGCAGGGGAATGCCGTGCTGTCGATGGTGGGCATCGCCTCCGGCGCCCTGCTGAACATCGCGCTGGATGCCGTCCTGATCCTTGTCCTGGGGATGGGGATACGCGGCGCCGGCATCGCGACCACCGCTTCGCAGATATTCAGTTTCTTCGTGATGCTGGCCCTGTGCGGCCACCGCGGCGGCATCCGGATCCGCTTCCGGAATTTCAAGCCCGCGTGGTCGCGCTATGTCGAGATCAACGCCGGCGGGCTGCCTTCGCTGGCTCGGCAGGGCCTGATGAGCCTCGCGGCCATCTGCCTGAACCAGCTGGCGTCGGAATACGGCGACGCGAGCGTGGCGGCTTTCTCGGTGGTGACGCGGGTGGCGATGCTCGCGAGCGCGGCGATGATCGGCTACGGCCAGGGCTTCCAGCCGGTGTGCGGTTTCAACTTCGGGGCGGGGCGTTTCGACCGCGTGCGCGCGGCGTTCCGGCACAGCGTCGTCGTGTCCACGCTCTACTGCCTCGTACTGGCCGTGCTGGGCTTCGTGTTCGCGCCCGGCATCGTCCGCGTGTTCCGCAGCGATGACGCGGAGGTAATCCGGATCGGAGCGGAAGTGCTTCGCTATCAGTGTCTTTCCTTCCCGCTGACCGGGATGGTGGTGATGTCCAACATGTATCTCCAGAACATCCGGCGCACCGTGCCCGCCGTGATTATGGCGACGGCGCGCCAGGGCCTTTTCTTCATCCCGGCCCTGTTCATCGGCCGCGTGCTCTGGGGCTTCCTGGGCGTCGAGATCGCCCAGGCCGTGTCCGACCTGCTGGCCTTCATCCTCTCCATCCCGCTGACCCTCACCGCCCTGCGGACGATGGACCGGGGCTAACGGATCAGGACTTCCAGACCGTCGTAAGCGAATTTCAGCGGATCGGGGATGGTCCGGTCGAGTTCCGCCTGGCTGGTATGGTACACTTTCGCCAGGTGCGTGAGCCAGACCTTCTGCCCCTCGACGGGGATGTACCTCCGGTTGGCCGAGAGCACCTTCATCGTATCCTGTACCACGGCCACGCTGGAGTGCGAGAACATCCGGAAATCGGGCTGGTAGTCCAGGCCCATCGTCGCTTCCATGATGATGCCTGTCAGGAACTTGCGGCTCCGCGAGAACTGCCCGATGCCGGCATATCCGGCCGCCCGGGCCGTCAGGCCGCCCGTGTCCGTGGCGTAAAGCAGGCGGGTGGAATCTTTTTCGATCAGATAGATTAGCGTCTCTTCTTCCACGAAATTGGAGGCGTGGTTGGCCGGGAGCGCCGTCACCTTGAGCCCTTCCTCCTCCACGGTCTGTCCCAGGCCGAGCGGGATGATCTCGGGCGCCGGGATGCCCTCCCTTTCGGAGGCCTTCCGGAAATCTTCCCGGGCACGCCCGGTCCAGGTCGCCCCCACGTAGGCGCGCCGGACGCCCAGCTTCAGGGCGGCCCCGGGGTCGTAATGGTCGTCGTGGGAGTGGGTGTAGAAGATGACCTGCGGATGGAGCCCTTCTGGGACCATGTCCAGCGCCGAGGCGGTGAAGTCGAAAACGACCTTCCTGTCGGCCAGGATGCTGGCGTGCCGGCGCAGTTCGCCGTTGTCGGCCGGGCCGCGCCAGTCGGCACCGCCGGTGCCGAGGAAGCGCACTGTGATGCCGGGACCGTCCGGTTCATATACGGCGGGGCCGGCGTTCCGCCCGGGGAAGCCGGGGGGCGGACCTTGCGGACGGGTAGGCGGGATCTGTGCCTGGGCCAGGCTCAGGGGATCGATGGCGGCGGCCACCGGGGCGATGGCGGCGATCTTGAGGAAGTCTCTGCGTTTCATAGGGCCCAATTTACGATATTTCCGCCAAAGGAACAAGCGGAAAGCCGGTAAACGGACCTAGAAGCGAAGCAGCGGCGTGCGGTGGCGGGTGAGCAGGATAGCTGCGAGCACGGTGCCCAGGACGACGGCACCGGCGGCGGCCCAGCGCCAGGGAGCGGGCGCCAGGTCTTCCGGGGACAGGCTGGGCTCCGGAAGCGTGAGCGGATGGAGGATCAGGAAAGCGGCGAGCGCACCGCCGATCAGCAGCCCGGCGACGAAAACGATGAGGAAGACCCGGCGCGTGCGGCGGATCTCGCGGTCGCGGTAGGCCTTGATCTGCTCTACGGCGGCGAGGCGGGCGTTCAGCTCCAGGGTGAACGATGTGGGATCCGCGGGCTTCGGGGCCGTCTGGCGGAAGAATTCTTTTATCTCGTTTTCCATTTCTCCAGGTATTCTTTGACGTGCCTGCGGCCGCGGGTCAGGTAGGCCCGGACGCTGCCGGCGGGGATTTCGAGGATGGCGGCGACCTCCTTGACGGGCTTGTCTTCCATGTAGAAGAGCAGCAGGGCGGCGCGCTCCTTGTCGGGCAGCCGACCGATGGCGCGGTGGAGGTCTTCGTGGCGGAAGCGGCCGTCGGTGGCGTCCGGTCCGGGAACCGTCTGCGCGGCGGGGGCGTCCAGCGGGGAGGTCTGTATTTTCCGGCTGCGGAGCCGGTCGATGAAGCAGTTGTAGGCGATGCGGAAGAGCCAGGTGCTGAAGCGCGCCGCACCGCGGAAGGAGGCCGAGGCGACGTAGGCGTTCACCAGCGCATCCTGCGCGATGTCGTCGGCCTCGGCCGGGTCACCGCACAGCGAGAGCAGGAATCTCCTCAGGGACTCCTGCTCGGCCGAAGCCAATCCTATAAACTCTTCCCGGGTCAACGCACTGTCATTCTAAGCGTCGCACTGTCATTCTGAGCGTAGCGAAGAATCTATTCCTCCGAACGCTTCTCCGCATCCAGTTCCGCGAGCTCCTTCGCCCAGGTCTTTTTGCCGATGGCATACACGATGAAGAAGGCGATGCCGACGGCCAGCAGGACGGCGCAGGGCAGGATGGCAACCGTGGCGCCGCCCGGTTCGTCGTTCCACAAGTTCTGGCTCGTGAATACGATGGTGAGCACGATTCCCGCGAGCAGGCCGATCGCCGATGTGACGCAGGCAGCGGTCAGGTAGCCCATCAGTTTGTCCTTGACGGTCTTCTCCTTGCAGCCGGCCTTGGCGGCGCTCTCGAAGAAAGCCGGGTCCAGCTGCGCGCCGTTCTCGATGGCCTTCATCATCACTTCCGTCTTCTTGTCGATCTCGTGGCGGCGGGTGCGCAGCGCCAGGGTGATCACGATGATCGGCAGGATCACGCAGATGCCGATCGGGATCAGCGCATCAAAAAAGTGTCTGAAGATACGGTCCACGGCATCCCAGGGGGTCGACCACAGCAACATCATCAATTGGTTCATCATAACTAATACATTTTTTTGATTCAACTCACCCGTTAGACGGAACGCCCATCCGAAAGGCTACAACTATTCTCACTTTTTGGGGAAGGTCGGTTTTTACGGCCGACACCTTCCCCATCAAATCGCCCCAGGAATGTGCTCAATGGCCATTTCCCCGGGGAAGGTCCCCGGCCTGAAAACCGACCTTCCCCACTTCCGCCCCTCGCCAGGGGCCCCGCGATGCCATTTTGCCCCCGGCGCCTAGCTTGGGGCCGGGCAATATGCCGCCGGGTGGCGTGCGTGGGCGTGTGGAGGGTGGAGCGGGAATTGGTTTTCCGGCAAACCTGTCCGGAAAATAATTCCCGTCCGCCCGCGGCGCCTGCCACCCGGCAGGAACAGGGTTACGGACAGCAAAGTTCGTTATCGGACTTTGCTGTCGCAATACCAGCAGCGGGTGATACCGTTCTCGGCGAGGCGGAAACGGCGCTCGTGCTTCTCGTTATTGCAGATACACTTCGGATTGGAACAATGCAACGCGGAATTGACGATGGGCGAATCGTGCTCGGGCATGGTATGGGCGGGATCGTTCTTCCACTCCATCAGACTGATGATCAGCGCCATACGGACAAGTTTCCCGTTCTCCACCTGACGGAAATACGCCGCCCGCGGATCATCATCCACCTCCGTAAGGATCTCGTTCACGCGCGGCAGCGGATGCAGCACCGCCATCTTCTCCTTGGCCAGCCCCATACGCCGGGCGTCCAGCACGAAGGAATCCTTCACGCGGTCGAACTCATCCTCGTCCAGGAACCGCTCCTTCTGCACGCGCGTCATATAAAGGACGTCCAGTTCCGGAATCGCCTCGTCCAGGTTGTCCGTCTCGCGGTACGCGACGCCCATCTTGTCGCAGACGTCCTGCTTGATGTAGTCCGGCAGGCGCAGCTCGTCCGGGGCGATCAGCACCACCTTGATGCCGTGATAGCGGGAGAGGGCCTTGATCAGGGAATGCACGGTGCGGCCGAAGCGGAGGTCGCCGCAGAAGCCGATGGTGATGTCGTCGATGTGGCCGAGCTCGCGCTTGATGGTCAGCAGGTCGGTCAGCGTCTGCGTGGGATGGCTGTGAGAGCCGTCACCGGCGTTGATGATCGGCACCTGGGACACCTCGGACGCCACCTGCGGGGCCCCCTCGATGGGATGGCGCATCGCGATGATGTCGGCGAAGCAGCCTACCACGCGCACCGTATCCTGCACGGTCTCGCCCTTGGCGACGGACGAACTCTGGGGCGTGGAGAAGCCGAGGACCTGGCCGCCCAGTTCCATCATGGCCGCGGTGAAAGACAGCCGCGTGCGCGTGCTGGGTTCATAGAACAGCGTCGCGAGCTTCTTGTGGGCCATGCTGCCCTGGTAGCGCTCGCGGTGCGCGATGATGTCTTCGGCGAGGGCGACGATCTGGTCGATTTCCTCTTTGGTAAGGTCGGTGGGGTCGATGAGGTGTTTCATAAGGCGTTTCGGAATTGCAGGATCTGCTCTTTCTGGGCGGGGGTGATGTATTTTTCCTCGACGGCCACGTCCACGAGGGTGTCGAGGTTGCTGAGGGAATGATTGACTACGTTCGCGGCGGCGAGCCGGTCCAGGCCCTTGCGGATGCCGTAGGTGAAGATGCTCACGATGCCGAGCACCTCGGCGCCCGCTTCGCGCAGGGCGTTCACCACGTCGATGACGCTGCCGCCCGTGGAGATGAGGTCCTCGACCACGACGACCTTCTCGCCGGGATCAAGCCGGCCCTCGATGCGGTTCGTGCGGCCGTGGCTCTTCGCCTCGCCGCGGACGTAGCCCATCGGCAGGCCGAGCAGGGTGGCGGTGATGGCGGCGTGGGCGATGCCGGCGGTGGAGGTGCCCATCAGGGCCTCGCACTGCGGAAAATGTTCCCGCACCAGCGCGGCGAGCCCCGCTTCGACCTTCTCCCGTACCGCGGGGGCGGACAGGGTGAGGCGGTTGTCGCAATAAATCGGGCTCTGGATGCCGCTGGCCCAGGTGAACGGCTCCTCGGGACGGAGGAACACGGCCCCGATCGAGAGGAGTTCTTTGGCAATCTGTCTTTGCATATCTTATTGATTCAAAAATTCTTTCAGGCAGCGCTCGTAGGCGGCGACGGGGTCGGGGGCGGCGGTGACGGGGCGTCCGACCACGATGTAGTCGGAGCCGATCTCGCGGGCCTGGGCGGGGGTGGTGATGCGGACCTGGTCGTCCTTCGCGGCGTCCGCGAATCGGATGCCCGGGGTGACGGCGAGGAAGTCCGGCCCGCAGGCGGCCTTGACCATCGCGGCCTCCAGCGGCGAGCAGACGACGCCGTCCAGGCCTGCCTCGCGCGCGTTGTGCGCATATTTCACGATGGTTTCGTTGATGCCGGCGCCGATGAGCAGTTCGCGCTGCATCCTTTCCTCGCTGGTGGAGGTGAGCTGGGTGACGGCGATGAGCAGGGGCCGGGTGCCGTCTTCCCGCGTGAGCCCCTCCAGCGCGGCGCGCATCATCTCCACGGTGCCGGCGGCGTGCACGTTGCACATCTGCACGTCCAGTCCGGACAGCACGCGCATCGCCTTCCTGACGGTGTTGGGGATGTCGTGGAGCTTGAGGTCCAGGAAGACCGGATGCCCGCGGCGGCGGAGATCCCGCACGATGCCGGGGCCCTCTGCGTAAAAGAGTTCCATCCCGATCTTGACGAAGGGCTTGCGCCGCCCCTCGAAGGCGTCCAGGAATTCCAGGGTCTGCTGCCTGCTCGCGAAATCGCAGGCGATGATCACGTCTTTTGCCATGGTTATGCGATGCCGATAATATCTTGTAAACTGTTGATTCCCAAGGAGTCCATCAGGGGCGGAAGGGCTTCGAGGATTTCCGGGCAGGCCAGCGGGTTGCGGAGGTTCTCGGCACCCACCTGCACGGCCGTGGCGCCGGCCATCATCATCTCGACCACGTCCTCGGCGCGGGCGACGCCGCCGCAGCCCATCACCGGGATGCCGCAGGCGTGCGCCACCTGATACACCATCCGCAAGGCGAGCGGGAACACGGCCGGGCCGGAGAAACCGCCCATCTTGTTGGCTATGACCGGCTTGCGCTTCCTGATGTCGATCCGCATCCCCAGCAGGGTATTGATGAGCGTGATGCCGTCGGCCCCGGCGTCTTCGCAGGCGCGGGCGATGGATACGATGTCCGTGACGTTCGGGCTGAGCTTGATGAAGACGGGCTTGCGGGAGACGGCTTCGCGCACGGCTTTCGTGACGGCGGCCGCCTGGGCCGGGTCGGTGCCGAAAGCCATCCCGCCGCCGTGGACGTTGGGGCAGGACACGTTGACCTCGATGAGGTCGATGTCCGGGCAGGCGTCCGCCCGGGCGCAGTTGAAAGCATATTCCTCGACGCTATAACCGCTGATGTTGGCGATGATGCAGCCGTCGTAGATCTTCCGCAAGGCAGGCGCCTTCTCGCCCACGAGCACCTCGATGCCCGGGTTCTGCAGGCCCACCGAATTGATCATCCCGGCGGTGCATTCGGCGATGCGCGGGGTGGGGTTTCCGAAGCGCGCCTCGCGGGTGGTTCCCTTCAGCGAGATGCCGCCCAGCAGTTTGAGGTCGAAGGTGTCGGCGAGTTCGAGCCCGAAGCCGAAGGTCCCGCTGGCGGGGATGACCGGATTCTTCAGGCGGATGCCGCAGAGCTCGACGGATAAATCCTTGGCTACCATAGTATTACCTCCTTGTCGAAAACAGGGCCGTCGGCGCAGACGCGTTTCGGGCCGGATGCGGTCCGGACGCTGCAGCCGTAGCAGAAGCCGGCCCCGCAGCCCATCCGCTCCTCCAGGCTGGCCTCGCCGGGGGCGTCCAGGGCCTGGCAGAGCGCCTTCATCATCGGCAGCGGGCCGCAGGTGTAGAATCGGTCGAAGGCGGGCCGGGCCGCCGCGATGGCGTCGGTCACGAAGCCCCGCGTGCCCACGGAGCCGTCCAGGGTGGCGAAGTGAACCGCGACGCCTAGGGCGCGGAATTCCTCCGCGAGGCAGATCTCGTCGGCGCGGTTGAAACCGAGCACGACGGAGACGCCCTTGCCCAGCGCAAGCAATTCTTTTGCAAGCAGATAGAGCGGCGCCGCGCCCAGACCGCCACCGACCAGCAGGGCGTCCTCCCGGCACTTTTCGGGATGGAAGCCGCTGCCCAGGGGGAGCAGGAGTTCCAGCGGAGTACCGGGGACGTATCCGGCCATCACGCGTGTGCCTTCTCCGACGACCTTATAGTAGATGATGAGCCCGTCGGGCAGGACGTCGCTCACCGAAATGGGGCGCCGCAGGTAGAAACCCGGCAGGGCGATGTCCACGAACTGTCCGCTGCGCACGGTCACCGGCCCGTCGGTCCGCAGGACCATCCGGAAGGTGTCCCGAGCCACCGCGGCATTGCTTTCGATATGGAAGATCCGTTTCTGCATATGTTTAATCGTGCCAGACGGGCTTTCCGTCCTTGAGGGTCAATACGATACGGCTCCGGACGCGCTTGCCCGCGAAGGGGGTGGCGCGGCCGAGGGAAAGGAAATCCGCCGGATCCACGGCCCGGTCGGCCTGGGGGTCGATGACGGTCAGGTCGGCGGGGGCGCCGGGCTCCACCCGGCCGCCCGGCAGGCGGAAGGCGCGCCGCGGCCCCGTCGTGAGGGCCTCGATGATGCGCTCCAGCCGGACCTTCCCGGGAATCACCAAATCGGTGTAGAGCACCGGGAAAGCCGTTTCCAGCCCCACGATGCCCATCGCGCTGCCCACCAGTCCCCGGGATTTCTCCTCGGCGGAGTGCGGGGCGTGGTCGGTGGCGATGGCGTCGATGGTTCCGTCGCGCAGGCCCTCGATGAGCGCCTCCCGGTCTTCGGCGCGGCGCAGCGGGGGATTCATCTTGAAGCGGCCGTCTTCCTGCAGGTCGTCCTCGCAGAGGGTGAGGTAGTGCGGCGCCGTCTCGCAGGTCACGCGCACCCCGCGGGCCTTGGCGTCGCGGATCAGCCGGACGCTTTCGGCGCAGGAAATGTGGCAGACGTGGTAGCGGCAGCCGGTCTTCCCGGCCAGGGCGAGGTCGCGCGCGATCTGGCCCCACTCGCTCTCGGAGCAGATGCCCTTGTGGCCGTGGGCCGCGCTCCAGCGTCCGTCGTGGATGTAGCCGCCGCGGAGCAGCGTGTTGTCTTCGCAGTGGGCGGCCAGGATGACGTCCGCGCGGGCGGCGGCCTCCATCGCGCGGAGCATCATCGCCTCGTCCTGCACGCCGCTGCCGTCGTCGGAGAAGGCGCAGCAATGCCCCTTGAGCGCAGCGAAGTCGGTGAGTTCCAGCCCCTTGCGGCCAAGGGTGATGGAAGCGTAGGGGAGGACTTCGATGCAGGCGTCACGGTCGATGATGTCCTGTTCCAGGGCCAGCGTTTCCGGACTGTCCGGCACGGGGGCGAGGTTCGGCATCGCGCAGACGGTGGTGTAGCCGCCGTGCGCGGCGGCCAGGGAGCCGCTGCGGATGGTCTCCTTGTAGCTCTGTCCGGGTTCGCGGAAATGGACGTGGACGTCGGTGAAACCGGCGCTGACGAACTTCCCGCGGCAGTCGGTAACCTCCGCGCCTGACGCCTCCACGATGTCCGGACCGATGGCGGAGACGACCCCGTCGCGCACGAGCACGTCGGCGATGCGGCGGCCTTCGCCGTCGATCAGGATGCCTCCCTTGAGCAGTCTAGTATTCTCCGCCATAGAGCCAGCGGGGTTTGACATAGGCGCCGGCCGCCTCGTAAGGGGCGCGTTCGGCCAGCCAGGCCTCGTCCGTCCAGACGGTGTCGGCCTTGTCGGTGTAGAAGACGCCGTCCAGGTGGTCGGCTTCGTGCTGGAAGATGATGGCGGTGAAGCCGTGCACGGTGTCGGTGACGGGCTGGAGGGTCTCGGGATCCGTCCAGCGGACGACGACGCCCTCGAAGCGCGGCACGATGCCCCGCTTGCCCGGGATGGACAGGCAGCCTTCCGGGCTGCGCACCGTATCGCCCAGGTGCGCCAGCACGTGCAGGTTGGAATAGACCTCGACGGGCTCTCCCGGCTTGTCCAGGCGCTGGATGGCGACGATGCGCCGGTGGATGCCGACCTGGGGCGCGGCCAGGCCTACGCCGCCCTGCTGGGGTGAGCGGAGGGTGGCGCGCATCTTGGCGGCGAGCATGGGCAGCAGGTCGCTCTGCAGTTCCTCGTTCGAGAGGTCGCGGCAGTGTGCGCGCAGTTCGATGCTGTCCATGAATTCACTCTTGACAAAGACGTACATGACGCTGTCGGACATCGTGATGATGGTGCGCTCCCACACTTCGAAAGGGCCCCGCAGCTTGCGCGGGCTGCCGCATGCGATCAGGATGAGGACGGCGAGGACGGGAATGACGGGGAAACGTGTTTTCATATCAAACAACAAATATAGGTAAAAAGCGGGTTGACCCCTTGACCGGCAGCGAGAAGTTTTCAACAAGGAAGAAGAAAAATTGTCGAAAACTTGTCTTGCAGGGTATGCAGGATAGTTGTAAATTTGCGCTTTAGTTAGTTGAGGTATGAAAGTCAGCATTATCATGGGATCCAAAAGCGACTGGGAAGTGATGTCAGCCGCTTGCGAGACGCTCGACCAGTTCGGGGTCTCCTACGAAAAAAAAGTCATCAGCGCCCATCGAACCCCGCAATTCTTCTGTGACTACATGGCCGGTGCCCGCGAGCGCGGCGTGTCCCTGGTGATCGCCGGGGCCGGCGGCGCGGCCCACCTGCCCGGGATGGCGGCGGCCCTGACCACGCTTCCCGTCATCGGTATACCCATCCGCAGCAAGGCGCTCAGCGGCCTGGATTCCCTCTTGTCCATCGTCCAGATGCCCTCCGGGATCCCCGTCGCCACGATGGCGATCGACGGGGCGAAGAACGCCGCGCTGTACGCCGTTTCCGTCTTCGCGCTTTCCGACCCCGGGCTGGCGGCCAAACTGGAAGAATTCCGCCGGAAGCAAGCCGACAAAGTCCTCCAAACCGAGATCTAAGCCTGACAGAGAGCATGAATTCCCATCGCATTTTCGTAGAAAAGTATTCGGAGTTCCAGGTTGAGGCGCAGAGTCTCAAGAGCGAGTTCAACGAAAACCTTTCTCTGGGGCTGCGTACCCTGCGGCTCCTGAATGTCTATGACCTGTTCGGCTTCTCGGACGAGTTGCTGGAAAAATGCCGCTACACGGTCTTCGGCGAGGTGGTGACCGACCTGGTGTCGGACGAATGCCCGCTCGAAGGCAAGAAATACCTGGCCGTCGAATACATCCCCGGCCAGTTCGACCAGCGGGCCTCCTCGGCCCTGGACTGCGTCCATCTGATCGACCCGTCGGCGGACGTGCAGATCCGCTCGTCCCGCCTGCTCATCTTCGATGACGACCTGCCGGAGGCGGACCTGGCGGCCATCCGCCATTATTTCATCAATGCAGTGGAGTCCCGCCCGAAGGACCTAGGGCGCCTGCAGCCGGAAGGCAAGGCTGAAGTGAAGCCCCTGGCGGACCTGACGGGATTCACGAAGATGGCCCCGTCGGAGTACGCCGCCTTCTGCAAGAAGTGGGGCCTGGCGATGAACACCGACGACCTCGCCGAGGTGCTGCGCTATTTCACCGCCGAGGGTCGCGACCCCAGCGAGACGGAACTCCGCATCCTCGACACCTACTGGAGCGACCACTGCCGCCACACCACCTTCACGACCGAACTGACCGGCGTCCGGGTGGAGGATTCCTTCGCGAAGGAGGAGATTGAGGCGGAATACCGCGACTTCCTCGCCGTCCGCAAGGAACTCGGCCGCGAGCACAAGAGCCTCTGCCTGATGGAACTCGCTACGATCGGCGCGCGGGTGCTCCGCAAGCGCGGCCTGCTGGAGGACCTCGAGCAGAGCGAAGAGAACAACGCCTGCAGCATCTACGTGGACGTGGATGTGGACGGCCGCACGGAGAAGTGGCTGCTGATGTTCAAGAACGAGACGCACAACCACCCCACCGAGATCGAGCCGTTCGGCGGCGCCGCCACCTGCCTGGGCGGGGCCATCCGCGACCCGCTCTCCGGCCGGGCCTACGTGTACCAGGCGATGCGTGTCACGGGCGCCGGCGACATCAACGCCGCCGTGAAGGACACCCTGCCGGGCAAGCTCCCGCAGCGCCTGATCAGCCGCAAGGCGGCCGCCGGCTATTCCAGCTACGGCAACCAGATCGGCCTGGCGACAACGCACGTGCGTGAAATCTATCACCCCGGCTATACCGCCAAGCGCCTCGAAGTGGGCGCCGTGGTGGGTGCGGTGAAGGCGGAGAACGTCCGTCGCGAAAGTCCCGCGCCGGGCGACGTGATCCTGCTGCTGGGCGGCCGCACGGGCCGCGACGGCATCGGCGGGGCCACCGGATCCTCCAAGGAGCACACCGGCACTTCGCTGGAGACCTGCGGCAGCGAGGTGCAGAAGGGCAACGCCCCCGAGGAGCGGAAGCTCCAGCGGCTGTTCCGCCGTCCGGAGGTGACGCGCCTCATCAAGAAATCCAACGACTTCGGCGCGGGCGGCGTGAGCGTCGCGATCGGCGAGCTCGCCCCCGGCCTGGACATCTGGCTGGACCGCGTGCCGGCCAAATACAGCGGCCTGAACGCCACGGAACTCGCCATCAGCGAGTCCCAGGAGCGTATGGCCGTGGTAGTGGAAGCGGGCGACCGCGCGGCCTTCGAGGCCTTCTGCGGCAGCGAGAACGTGGAGGTGACGCACGTCGCCGACGTGACCGGCCGCGGCCGGATGCGGATGTTCTTCCACGGCGAGACCGTGGCCGACCTGTCCCGTGAATTCATCGACAGCGCCGGCGCGAAACACTACGCCGAGGCGGCCGTGGGCACCATCGAGGACATCGACCCCTTCCGCCGCGAACCGGCGGGCGAGGGCCTGAAGGAGAAGATGGCCGCCGTGATGGCGGATCCCAACGTGGCCTCGCAGAAGGGCCTGGTGGAGATGTTCGATTCCACCATCGGCCGCTCGACCGTGCTGATGCCCTACGGCGGCGCCCTGCAGTCCACCGAGACGCAGGTGTCCGTGCAGAAACTTCCGGCGGACGGCTTCACCCGCACCGCCAGCATGATGGCGTTCGGCTATGATCCTTACCTGACCTCCTGGAGTCCCTACCACGGTGCTGCATACGCGGTGGTGGACGCCTGCGCCAAGGTCACCGCGGCGGGCGGGGACTTCTCCCGGATGCGTTTCTCCTACCAGGAGTACTTCGAGCGCATGACCGCCGACCCGCACAGCTGGGGAAAACCCCTCTCCGCGCTCCTCGGCGCCTTGAAGATGCAACTCGCCTTCGGGCTGCCGTCCATCGGCGGCAAGGACTCGATGAGCGGCACCTTCGAGCACATCTCCGTGCCGCCCACCCTGATCGCCTTCGGCGTGACGACGGTGGACGCGGACAAGGTGCTCTCGCCGGAACTCAAGTGGGAGGGCAACAAACTCTACCTGATCCGGCACACCCCGCTGCCCAACCGGATGCCGGACACGGCGCAGCTCCGCGCCAACTGGCAGTTCATCCGCGAGCAGGCGGAAGCCGGCCGCATCGTGTCCGCCTGGGCCCTGGGCCGCGGCGGCGTGGCGGAAGGCCTCGCGAAGATGTCGTTCGGCAATCTCTTCGGCATTGACGTCACGCTGGACGAGCGGACGCTCTTCGACCTGGGCTACGGCTCCGTGATCGTGGAGGCGGAAGGGGAACTCGATTTCCCGCAGGCACAGCTGCTGGGCGAGGTCACCTCCGGCGAGGACGGCTGCCTGAAGATCAACGGCGAGCGCGTCAGCCAGGACGCCCTGCTGGAGGCATTCGCCGGTAAATACGCCAAGGTCTATCCCGCGAAGGTGCGGCCTGCGCACGCGAAACTCCTGAACGGCATCCGGCCGGAAGGGAAATATGAAGCCCCCCGCTGGAAAGGACCGAAGGTGGACAAGCCGCTGGTTTACATCCCCGTGTTCCCGGGCACCAACTGCGACTACGATACCGCCAAGGCCTTCCGCAAGGCGGGCGCGGAGGTGGAGTTCGGCGTGTTCCGCAACCTCACCGGCGAGGACGTCCTCCGCTCCATCGACGAGATGGGCGCGGCCGTCGACCGCTGCCAGGTCCTGATGCTCGCCGGCGGATTTTCCGCAGGCGACGAACCCGACGGAAGCGGCAAGTTCATCGCCAACGTGCTGAACAACAAGCGGATCGCGCAGGCCATCGAGGGCCTGCTGGAACGCGGTGGCCTGATCCTGGGCATCTGCAACGGCTTCCAGGCGCTCGTCAAGAGCGGCCTGCTGCCGTACGGACACCTCGGGATGGTCACGAAAGATTCCCCCACGCTCTTCCGCAACGACATCAACCGCCACATCTCCCAGATGGTGACCACGCGCGTGGCCACGACCCGCTCGCCCTGGCTCGCCGGGATGGCCCAGGGCGACCTGCATACCATCGCCGTCAGCCACGGCGAGGGCAAGTTCGTGGTGTCCGAGGCCCTGGCGCGGGAACTCTTCGCCCGCGGGCAGGTGGCCTTCCAGTACGCCGACCCGTTCAACGGAGAGGTCACGATGGAGCCGCCCTACAACCCGAACGGTTCTTTCTACGCCATCGAGGGCATCGTCAGTCCGTCCGGGCAGATCCTCGGCAAGATGGGCCACAGCGAGCGCTGGGAGCCCGGCGTGTTCAAGAACATCGAGGAGGAGCTGGAGCAGCCGCTCTTCGCGAATGCCGTGAAGTATTTCAGAAAAACCAATAGATAACCATGACCAAAGGCGCATTAATCTTCGAAGGCAACGAGAAGCAGGTCTTTGCGACGGACCATCCCGACCAGGTGATCTTCCGTTACAAGGACGTGACGGTAGCCTACAACAACGTCAAGCGCGCCCGTTTCAAGGGGAAGGGAGCCCTGGACAACCAGATTTCGGCCATCCTGCTGGACTACCTGAACCAGAACGGGGTCGAGACCCACTTCATCGAGCTCCTGGGCGACCAGGAGCAGCTCTGCCGCAAGATCGAGATCATCCCCCTGCAGGTCGTGGTCCACAACCGGATCGCCGGTTCCCTGGCCGCCCGCCTGGGCGTCGAGGAGGGCTTCCGCCATTCCAACGTCATCATTGACCTTCGCTACAACAACGACGAACTGGAGGACCCGTTCATCAACCGCGACCACGCCGTCGCCCTCGGACTGGCTACCTACCAGGAACTGGACGAGATGTACAACAGCGCCCGCCGGGTGAACGAATTGCTGAAACCCCTCTTCCACAAGGCCGGCATCGAGCTGGTGGACATGAAACTCGAGTTCGGCCGGGCCTCCGACACCGGGGCCATCATCATCTCCGACGAGATCAGCCCGGACACCTGCCGCCTGTGGGACGAAGCCACGGGGGAGCGGATGGACAAGGACCGCTTCCGCCTGGACCTGAGCTGCGTGGTGGAGAACTACCGTAACGTATTGACCCGTTTGAAACAAGTAACCGAAGAATAACGATATATGGGCGTCCTCGCAGTATACGGCGTGCCGAGCGCATCGACCTTGATCTATTACGGCCTGCACAACCTCCAGCATCGCGGGCAGGAGGGCGGCGGCATCATCACCTTCGACGAGAAGGGGGAGTGCCACCGCTACCGCGGTCAGGGCCTGCTCAGCGAGATCTTCACCAACGGCGAACTGAACCACCTGCCCGGCAGCATGGGCATCGGCAGCGTGAAATACGCCAATGCCGCCAAAGGGGGGCTGGACAACGTGGAGCCGCTGTATTTCCACCATCACGCCGGAGACTTCGCCATCGCCGGGGAAGGAAACCTGATCAACGCACGCCAGGTGTCGGAGTACCTGGACCGGCACGGCGCCATCTTCCAGACCAATACCGACAGCGAATTGCTGGCGCACCTGATCAAGAAGAGCAACAAGGAGGACCGCATCCAGACCATCGTGAAGGCGCTGAACATGATCGAAGGCGGCTTCACCTTCGTGATCATGACGCAGAACCGCATCTACGCCTGCCGCGACAAGTATGGCATCAAGCCCCTGTGCGTCGGCAAGATGGGCGACGGCTACGCGGTGAGCAGCGAGTCCTGCGCCTTCGAGATCATGGGCGCCGAGTTCATCCGCGACGTGGAGCCCGGCGAGATCCTGACGCTCGACCGCCACGGGATGCGGAGCACCCTGTACTCGCACTTCAACCGCCACCGGATGTGCGCGATGGAGTATATCTACTTCGCCCGCCCCGACAGCGACATCGACGGCTGCAACGTCCACGCCTACCGCAAGGAAGCGGGACGGCGCCTGTACCGGGAGTGCCCGGTCGAAGCCGACATGGTGGTGGGCGTGCCCGAGTCCAGCCTCAGCGCCGCGATGGGCTACGCCGAGGAGAGCGGCATCCCTTACGAGATGGGCCTCGTGAAGCACAAGTACGTGGGCCGCACCTTCATCGAGCCGGTGCAGTCCGTGCGCGAACTGGGCGTGAAGATGAAGCTCTCTCCCGTGCGGAGCATCGTCAAGGGCAAGCGCATCGTGCTGGTGGACGACTCCATCGTCCGGGGCACGACTTCGCTCAAGATCGTCAAGCTGCTCCGCGAGGCGGGCGCCACGGAGGTGCACGTGCGCATCGCCAGCCCGATGATGCGCTTTACCTGCCACTACGGCGTGGACACCTCCACGCCGGAAGAACTCCTCTGCTCGCACCGGACGCTGGAACAGGCGCGGGAGGCCATCGGGGCCGATTCCTTGGGCTACCTCAGCCCGGAATCTACCCGGGATTCCTGCTTCGGCTGCGCCGATCCCTGCCAGGCCTGCTTCACGGGCGAGTATCCGACCCTCTTATATGATGAAATGGTAGAAAACGATTAATAATTTAAAACTATGGCTAATTCTTACGAAAAAGCAGGTGTCAACCTGGAAGCGGGCTACGAGGTAGTCCGTCGCATCAAACAGCACGTCGCTTCGACCGCCCGCAAGGGCACAATGGGCAACATCGGCGCCTTCGGCGGCATGTTCGACCTCTCTTCCCTCGGCTACAAGGAGCCGGTCCTCGTGAGCAGCACGGACGGTGTGGGAACCAAGCGCAAGATCGCCTTCATCCTGGACAAGCACGACACCGTCGGCATCGACGTCGTGGCCATGTGCGTCAACGACGTGCTCGCCCACGGCGCAGAGCCGATCGACTTCCTGGACTA